>JAADHO010000333.1 GCA_013151775.1 Deltaproteobacteria bacterium
CGCGGCGCACGCGATCTGGAGTCGCACGCTCCGGCACGACGGGCGCGGCGTGGTCTCCGATGAAGCGCTCGAGCGCGCGGATGTCGACGGCGCCGTCGAGCTCCGCGCGGTTGCAGCCCTCCATGCAGGGCGCCGGGCAGACGCGCCCGCAGACCGAGGCAAAGGCCGAGGTGCGCCCGAGCAGCGCAGCGGCACCGTCGACGTCGTCGCGGGCCAAGGCTTGGACGAAGCCGACCACGTCGTTGCCCGCGGGACAGAAGGCGTTGCAGGGCGCCGGGCGCGTCACGTACATCGGCGCCTGTGTGCGCCACGCGCCGGTGCGCAGGCCCGTGGGCGCGCTCGCGTGGTGCTCGACCAGAGGCACGATCTCGGATCGCACGGGCGACGGCGGCGCTTCGGGCCTCGCCTGACCCGGCGTCGCCTCGGCCACGCGCACGGCCTCGTAGGCTTCGCGCGCGGCGTCCACGTTGTTGCGGAAGCCCAGGTCCTCATAAGCCAGCACGAGCGTGTCGAAGGGCAGCTCCAGCATGCGCGCGAAGGCGCCAGCGATCGTGGTGTTGACGATCACGACCGAACGGCTGCCGATGCCATGGCGACGCGCGATGGCCTTGGCGTCCACCGTGGCCACGCGGAAGCGACCGTAATCCGCGGCGAGCGTGGACGGCGCGTCCGGCGAATCGACGAGCAAGAGCCCGCCTTCGGCCAGACCCGCCACGGCGTCCGCGCCCAGCAAGGTCTGGTCGAGCACGAGCACGTGATCTGGCTCGTAGACCTTGTTGCGGTTGGTCACCTGCGTGTCCGAGACCCGCGTATAGGCGCGGATGGGCGCGCCCGAGCGCTCACCCGCGTAGTCGCCAAAGGTCTGAACGCTCTTGCCGAGGCGTGCGTAGATTGCGGCCAGGATCTTGGCGCAGGTGACGCCCCCCTGCCCACCGCGACCGTGTAGTCGGATTTCCATGGTGCTGGCATGCTCCCACCGGCGTCCCGGGGGCGATTGCGTTCAGTCAACCGTAGGCCCAATCCGAGGCGGTGGCGTGAGGGATCTAGCGCTCTGTGCGAAAGCGCGTGCTACCGACCCGCGCCACGCCGGCCAAGGGCGAGGGCGCCGCGCTCGCCGGCGAACAGGAGCGCTTCGCGCAGATCGCAGCCCGCCGCGAGAGCGTAGGTAAGCGCCGCGGCGAAGGTATCGCCGGCGCCATAGGTGTCTGCGATCGAGGCCGGTGCAGGAGCAGCGACCCAGCGTCCATGCTCACCTGTGGAGGTGATGGTCGAGCCGCCGGCTGCGCCCTCGGTGGAGACGACTAGAGCGGGCGGCGGCGCGAGGTCGCCGGGCGCGTAGAGTTCGCTCGCGTCGTGTGCGCTGCGTACGAGGACGTCGACAAAAACGCCCGCCTCGCGGATCACGTCGAGCACGCGGGCGGTCGCCACCAGCACGCGCGCGCGCCTCGCCTCACGCAGGGCCGCCGCGTCGCCTTTGCAGAAGTAGAGCGCGTCGCAGGCGTCGAGCGCAGACCAATCGAGCGCATCGCTCCCACGGCAGCCGAGCGGCGGCGCGAGCACGGTGATGGTTCGCTCCGAGTCGTCGTCGAGCAAGGTCACGGCGCGCGGATGAGGCGCCCGCCGCGTCGCCAGCTGCAAGTCCAGCGCACGAGCTTCGAGCGAGCTTCGCACGCGCGCGCCGACTTCGTCGTCGCCGATGGCGCTGAAGAACATGACGCTGTCCCCATGTGCGTGCGCAAGACGCGCGAGTTCCGCCGCGGCCACGCCGCCGCCCCCGGCCAGCTCCTCCCAGCTCTCGCTGGCGTGCACGATCTCTCCCGCCGCCGGCGCGTGCGGCACGCGCGCAAACGTCACCCACTCCGTGTGACCGATGATGGCGACGCGCATGACGGCGAACGTACCAGGCTAATCGGGTCGTGCGTGTGCTGAGCGCCCTCCCGCTGGCGTCGGGCTGAGGTCCAGCGTAGCGTGACGCCCCCGAAGCGGACGGCGAAGACCATGGCGACGCAAGCTCAGCGGCAACACTCGAGATGGCGCAGACCCGCCCTGACCATCGGCGCCGGGGCGATCCTCGGTGTGCTGCTGCTTCATCCCGCGACCATGGCGATCTACTGGCTCGAGTTTCGCCAACAGCTGGTCGGCGACTCCAACCACCTCTGGCACTTCATCGGCAACCGCATGGCCTTGTCGTTCACGCCTCCCATGCTGCCCATGACCGGGCTCTTCGCGGCCCTCGGTGGCCTGATGGGCAGCCTGTCTGCGGCGCTGGACGCGCGGCTTCGACGCTCGGAGGAGGCCATCTCGCGCCTCGAGCGTCTGGTGGCCCGCGACGTCCCGACGCTGATCCGTCGGGGCGAGAGCGAGCACGTGGAGTTCAAGTCCAGCGTGCGCTGGGATCTGCGCACGGAGAAGGTCAACAAGGCCCTGTCGCAGGTGGTGGCCAAGACGATCGTCGCGTTGGCCAATCACCAAGGCGGCAGTCTGCTGATCGGCGTGGACGACGACGGCGACATCCTCGGTCTCGAGCGCGACTACCAGACGCTCAAGAGCCGCGATCGAGACGGCTTCGCCCAGTTCCTGATGACGCTGGTGCGCGAGCGCATGGGAGGCCACGTCTGCCGGCTCGTGCACGTGCTCTTCAGCGAGATCGACGGCCAAGACGTGTGCCGCGTCGCCGTCGAGGCCGCGGACCAACCCGTCTACCTCCAAGACGGAGGTCAATCACGCTTCTTCGTCCGCACGGGCAACGCCAGCCGAGAGCTCGACGCCCGAGAGATCGTCGAGTACGTCGCCGCCCGCTGGAACGGCGGCCGCTAGCCCTTCTTCTTGGCGAGCTTGGCCCAGCTATCCCTCAGGGCGATCGTGCGGTTGAAGACCAGGGCGCCGGGCTCGCTCTCGGGGTCGACGCAGAAGTAGCCGACGCGCTCGAATTGGACGCGCTCTTCGACCTCGCGGGTGCCGAGCCAGGGCTCGAGCTTGGCGCTCACGACCTTCAGGGAGTCGGGGTTGAGCTGCGTGAGGAAATCCGTGTCGCCCGCCCCGGGATCTTCGGCGGAGAACAATCGGTCGTAGAGGCGCACCTCGGCATCGACGGCGTGCTTGGCGCTGACCCAATGCACCGTGCCGCGCACCTTGCGTCCATCGGGCGCGGAGCCGCCGAGGGAGTCCGGATCCCACTCGCAGACGAGGCGCGTGACCTCGCCGTCATCGCCATGCTCCACCCTCTTCACCGTGACCAAGCAGGCGCCGCGCAGGCGCACCTCGCGACCCGGCGCGAGGCGCCACCACTTCTTCGGCGGATCCTCCATGAAGTCGCCGCGCTCCACGTAGAGCCTCTGCGTCAGAGGCACCTCGCGCGTGCCGCGGGTCTCGTCCGTGGGGTCGAGGGGCAAGGAGAAGACGTGCTCGAAATCCTCGGGCATGTTGTCGATCACGACCTCGATGGGATCGAGCACGGCCATGGCGCGCGGCGAGGTCGCGTTCAGATGCTCGCGCAGGGCGTGCTCGAGCAGCGTCACGTCGACCAAGCCGTCCCTCTTGGCCACGCCGATGCGCTCGCAGAAGGCGCGAATCGACTCGGGCGTGTAGCCGCGCCGGCGCATCCCGGCCAACGTCGGCATGCGCGGATCATCCCAGCCGGCGACGTGCTTCTCCTCGACCAACTGAGCCAGCTTGCGCTTGCTCGTGATCATGAAGCCGACATTCAGGCGCGCGAATTCGACCTGCTGCGGACGCTCGCCCTCGGGGATGCCGATGGCCTCGAGGTACCACTCGTAGAGGGGTCGATGGTTCTGAAACTCGAGCGTGCAGACCGAATGCGTGATGCCCTCGATGGCGTCGCTCTGCCCGTGGGCCCAGTCGTAGATCGGGTAGATATGCCAGGCGTCGCCCGTGCGGTGATGCGGCGTGTGCAGGATGCGATACATGATCGGATCGCGCTTCTTCAGATCCTTCGACTGCATGTCGATCTTGGCGCGCAGCACGTGGGCGCCCTCGGGGAACTCCCCCGCGCGCATGCGGCGCAGCAGACCGAGGCTCTCCTCCGGCGCGCGCTCGCGGAAGGGGCTGTTTACGCCCGGGCGGTGGAAGTCGCCGCGCCCCTCGCGGATCTGCTCGCCGCTCTGGCTGTCCACGTAGGCGAGGCCACGGCGGATCAGATCCTCGGCCCAGTCGTAGAGTTGCTCGAAGTAGTCGCTCGCGAAGTAGAGGTGCTCGCCCCATTCGTAACCGAGCCAGCGTAGGTCGCGCTCGATGGCCTCGGCGAACTCCGCCTCCTCCGCGCTCGGGTTGGTGTCGTCGAAGCGCAGGTTGCAGCGACCCGCCGGGTCGAGCTCGGCCAGGCCGAAGTTGAGCACGATGGCCTTGGCGTGCCCGATGTGCAGATAGCCGTTGGGCTCCGGCGGGAAGCGCGTGCGCAGCCGCCCGCCGAACTTCCCCTGCGCCAGATCCTCGCGCACCTTGTCCGCTACGAAGTTGCCGGGCCCGTCACTCTCGAGTTCGTCGCTCATGGGCGCGCACGATAGCAGCCCGTCACGCCGAGAGAAGTCGATTGTGAGAGGAGTACGTGGCGCACGCGTTGCGAGCCGAGCGAGTCAGTAGACGTAGACCGCGCCGGAACCCTGCGCCTCGCTGTTGGCCTCGTCGCCACCGATGCCGATCGTGCTCGAACGGTCGCCCAGAATGCCCACACCAAGGGTGGACCCGTCTCCGGAAACATCCAGCGCGATTCCGAACAGTTCCCATGCCTCGGGACTGGAGGCTTTCACGTACGCCGCCTGGGCCCAAACGCCGTCGTGCCGCAGGAGGACATAGACGGCTCCCGCGTTCGTGAGCATGTTGTCCAGCGTGTGATCCGACGGGTCGGGGTTGATGCCCGATGCACCAGACCGGTCCGCCGCGGCTCCCACCGCCAACACGTTGCCATCTCCGGAGAACGCGACCGCCGTCCCGAAGCGCTCGCCCCCATCCGTGTTCGATGCCTTGATATACGCTTGCTGCATCCACACGGATGCGAGTCGAGTGAACACATACACGGCACCCGAACGTGGCGCCCCATCATCCGCCTGATCGCCGCCAACGCCCGTGGCACTCGATGACTCGGCGGGGGCGCTCACCACGAGCGTCGAGCCATCGGTGGTGAGGGCGAGCGCGGCGCCAAAAGCGTCATCCGCACCCGTGTTCGAAGCCTTCAGGTACGCCTCCTGCGTCCAAGTCGATGCCGTGCGCCGAAACACGTACACGGCACCCGAATCCGTCGCGCTTGGGTTCGTCTGGTCTCCATCCACACCGGTCGCGTCCGAATCCTCCTGGAAAGCGCCCACGGCCAACGTTGCGCCGTCGCCCGACAGCGCCAGAGCACTCCCGAACTCGTCCTCCACTCCGGTGTTGGACGCCTTGATGTAGACCTGCTGCGACCAGATTCCCCTCGCGCGCGTGAAGACGTAGACAGCCCCCGCGTCCGTTCCGCGATTGTCCAGTGGGTTCGCGTCGACGCCCATCGCAGGCGATGCCTCCAACGCGGCACCGACGGCCAAGGTGGAGCCATCGTCCGACAAGGCGATGGCTAAGCCGAACTCGTCACCCGCACCCGTGTTGGACGCTTTGACGTAGGCCTGCTGCGACCAGGTCGTGTCCACGCGGGTGAAGACGTAGACGGCGCCGGCTCGAGGCATGCTGTCGTCCGCTTGATCCCCATCGATGCCGGTCGCGGCCGAACTCTCACCGTACGCCCCCACGGCGAGCGTGGAGCCGTCGTCCGAGAGTGTGATCGAGGCTCCGAAAGAGTCGTCGTCACCGGCATTGGATGCTTTGACGTAGGCCTGTTGCGACCAGGTCGCGCCAGCGCGGACGAAGACGTAGACAGCGCCCGAAGACGGGGTGCTGTCATCTGCCTGATCACCTCCGACACCGGTCGCCGCCGAGCCCTCGCCGAACGCACCGACGGCCAGGGTAGAACCGTCGCCCGACAACGCGATGGCCCCCCCGAACCCATCGAGTTCATCGGTGTTGGAGGCCTTGAAGTAGGTGTGGTCGCGAGTCACGAGGACGGAGTAGCTGCGCGTCGCGCCGCGGTCGTCCACGGACACCATCACTGGGGTCACGAAAGCTGGCAGCGGGATCGCCGGCGTGGACTCTCCAGAAGCGACCAAGTCCCCCTGCACGCGGATGATCGCCGTGGCGGGTGCCGCCGCGGTCGGCGTGAAGGCGACACTCGCGGTGCCGGGCGGCAAGACGAGAGTGTACGTCGACGTATCGCTGACGAAGGTCGGGCTGAGCGTGCCTTCGGAAGGCACCAACGACAGCAGGCTCGGGTCAGTCGCCGCGGCATCGACTCTCGCGTCGACCCCGGCGTCCAAGCTCGGGTCGGAGCCGGCGTCGGTCGCTTCGCCGGTGGAGGAACCGCACGCTGGCGTGGCGAGCCCGCAGCTGAGCAACGCGACGATTGCGATGAGTCGTTCACAGGACATGTGGCCTCTCCTCATTCTGGGGAACGGCCAGCATATCGCTGCCGGCGAGCGGGTCACAAGGGAGCTAGCAGACTCACACCGCGACCCGGGGGTGCTACCGACGAAACTTCATGAGCCGATGCGCAGGGCTGCGCTCAAAAGGTCAGGTAGTCACGGGAGATGAGCTTGTGGTTCACGAGGGTGGTCGTGACGACCTGTTCCGAGACCTGGTAGTAGCGGGCGGCCTCGGCCAATTCGTCGTCGTCCGGCAGGGGCAAGGTCAGACGCGCGACGAGGCCTTCGACCGGACAGAGCAGCGCCTGAGCGACTGCCCGTTGGAACTTCTGCCTTGCGGTGCGGCTTCGCGTGAGCGGCGACAAGGCGTCCGCTTGGTCCGCCACGGCGGCATCGCCGATCAAGCGCGCGATGTCGAACCTGCGGCTAGTCGGAAAGCGCGTACGGCGCAGGACCGGCCGGAGCGTTCCTTGCTCACGAAACGCGATGAATGGACCGCTCGCCGAGGGGCCGAGCTTGTCAGATTGGATATCACCGCCGAAGGCGTCGCTGAGAAACTCATCGCTGATGAGCTCATGCCCGAGGCCCCAGTGCCGCCGGAGATGGGCAGCGAGCGCAGCGCCGCGCTGCCATGGCGCGGCAGACTTCGAGTCGGGGCTCCAGCTAGCGACCGCATCCAGCACGTCCTGGTAGGCTAGTTTCGGGGAAGACTGCTGACGCAAGACCTCGAGCCTGACCAGCAGATCTTCTGCTTCCGCCAGACGCGTCTCGACCAAGCTCTCGTCGAGCGCGCCGGGCCCCAGCCACTCTCCCGTGGCGAAGAGGCGCTGCAACTGATCACCCGAAACCTCGTCCGGATCGAGACCCATCATCGCCTCGCGCTTGCGGAAGGCGGCGCTCGTGGGGTTCGCGCGCTCATCGCGCACTGCCCGCCAGGTGTCGCTCAGCGCGGAGTCACTCAGCCCTAGATCCTGCTGCCGGGCGAGCACCTGCGAAACCAAGTCATCGACGCCTCGCTCGAAGGAGAGCGCGCTGAACACCAGGTCGCGACTCTCTAGGTAGCGAATCGTGTGCTCTCGCCTCGAGGCGCGCATCGCCACATGAACCTGCTCTCCATCCGACGCAAAGGTCATGGAGGGCCAGACGAAACCACCACCAATGGCTCCCATCTCGTGCGCCATCCGCCAGCTCAATGTCGGCTCACCGGGCTCGGGTTCCCAGCGAAGTCGCCACCAATTATCGGCAAACCACAGCGCAAGCTGATGAAGCGAGACGCGAATGGACGAGCGCGTCGTGCGCGCGATGGTATCAACGACGGAGGTCAGCTCGTGGTCCCCCGCGCGGACAGTCAACGCCCCATAAGATGCCGTCTCTGGGCCCGAGATGGCGTCCGTCGTGAGCCAATCCACATCGAACCTGAGCTGACCGTCGGAGGCGGCGCTTGGTGCAAGCGGAGCTTCAGCGGACATGGGCCTGCTCCCAACGCTTCCGCACTTCACTCACGAAGGGGTCGGACTCGGGCAAGGGATAGGCGTGGTAAGTGCCGAGCTGCGCGTTCTCGATCTGTGCTTCGAGTGCGCGACCGTCGACGGTCATGGCCCAGATGTTCTGAGGCCAGTCTCCCGTCCACGACTCGCTCACCAGACCTCGCTCCACACCATGACGCAGATACTCGAGCGCGACCGACCGCTCGAATATGCGAACCTCGTCGCAGAGTGTCTTGTCCGGCCTAGGCTGTGCAGGTGGTGTGAGACCGAAGTCACCTGGGTTCCGCTTGTGCTCAGGGTTCCCACCGTAGCTCATGGCTGCGGAGACGCGCTTCAGCCGGTCGACAGCCACTCGTTGGGCGATCGAGCGCTTGGGGTTATGTCTCCGCTTTCGATGCTTCACTAGGGTACCTGAGGGAACACACTACTTCTTGTGTAGCACATGGGAAGCGCGGTGGAAGGAACGACTACTCCGTAGCCAGCGCCGCAAACACGCTGGCCCGGAGCGCGCTCAGAGCCGCTTCATCAGCACCTTCGAGCGTCTCTGGCGGTCGAGTTGCTTGCGGCGCCCTGAGGGCAAGTCCTCGAGCGCGGCGACCGAGAAGCCTCGCTCGACGAACCAATGGCTCGCCTCCGTGGTCAGGGCGAAGAGGCGCTCGAGGCCCGCTTCGACGCAGCTCCGCTCCAAGTACGCGAGCAGCAGATCGGCGCGGCCGTCTCCGCGGTAGCCCTCGCGCACGGCGAGGCAGGCGACCTCAGCGCAGTGTTCTTCGGGATGCGGGTAGAGGGCGGCGCAGGCCACGACGAGTCCGTCTCGAGTCGCGACGGTGAAGCGCTCGATGTCCATCTCGAGCAGCTCTCGCGGGCGCCGCAGCAAGAGCCCCTGTGCCGCCAAGGGCTCGATCAGCGCGAGCAGCCCGACGACATCCGCCAAGCGCGCGGGGCGCAGATCCTCGAAGGACTCGCGCGTGATCATCAGGCCCACGCCCTCGCGGGTGAAGAGCTCGCGCAGCAGCCCGCCGTCCGCGCGCCGCGGCACGAGGTGGGCACGCGGCACGCCAGCCTCGAGACAGGCCACGGCGGCCGCGAGCTGACGGCGCACGTCCACGGCGAGATCGCCAGCCGAGACCAGAAGAGCGCTCGCCTCCGTCAAGCTCAGCTCGCCAAAGCGCCCATCGCCGGAGGGCACGCTCGGCGCCTCGACCAAGCCCACTAGCTTGTCGGCGCCGAGCCCCGCGGCGATGGCCACAGCGACCTCCGCCGTGGAGACGTTGAAGGCCTCGCCCGTGAGCGAGTAGCCGAGGGGCCCCGCGAGCACGATCTCGTCGGCGTCCAGGCGCGCCCGGATGGCGTCCGCGTCGACGCGCCTCACGGAGCCCGTGTACAGATGATCCACGCCCGCCTTCACACCCACGGGGCGCGCCGTGACGAAGTTGCCCGAGGCCACACGCAAGCGCGCGCCCTCCATGGGCGACGAGGGCAGCCCCATGCTGAAGAGCGCCTCGAGCTCCACTCGGGCCACGCCGGCGGCCTCCTTCACGCAGTCGAGCGCGCGCTTGTCCGTGACGCGCAGCCCATCGTGAAACTGCGGAGACAGCCCGCGCTCCGCCAACCGCGCGTCGATCTGAGGCCGGGCGCCCACCACCAGCACGAGGCGCACGCCCAGCGCATGCAGGAGCGCGAGATCGTGAACGAAAGACACCAGGCCGGCGCTCTTCAGCAGCTCACCACCGACCAGCAATACGAAGGTGCGGCCTCGATGTGCGTGCACATAGGGCGCAGAGGCCCGAAAAGATCGGACAAAATCGTCCTGAATGGTCTCGGTCACGGGCGGGCAGCCTAGCGCAGGGAGAGGCGAGGGCGAGGCGATCGTTGACCCTCCAGGCTCAGCGGACGTATCTTGGGAGATTGAAGGATCCACACCGCTTGGCCGATATACAATTCGTAGGATGAGCACGAGCGAGCCAGAAGCGGAAGCGCTGCCTCCGGGCACGGTGATCGCTGGCAAGTACGAGGTGGGCGAGGTCCTCGGCGCCGGCGGCATGGGACGCGTCTATCGCGCGATGCAGACCTCGCTCGGCACCGAGGTCTGCATCAAGACGCTGCACTCGGGCGCCACCGCGGATCCCCAGTTCGCGGCCCGCTTCGAGCGCGAGGCCAAGTCGACCAGCCAGCTCCGGCATCCGCACATCGTCTCGGTCTTCGACTACGGCCAGCACGTGGACGGCTCGAGCTACCTGGTCATGGAGCTGGTGAGCGGCCTGCCCTTGTCCAAGGTCGCGAGGAAGAAGCCGATGCCCCAGGAGCGGGCCGTCGACATCCTCTCTCAGGTCTGCGACGGACTCGAGTTCGCCCATGAGCGCGGCGTCATCCATCGCGATCTGAAGCCACCGAACATCATGATCTCGGAGGTCGGGGGACGTGACTTCGTCAAGATCCTCGACTTCGGCTCCGCCTTCACCGTCGAGGATGGAGAGGCCGAGCGCCTCACGCGCCAGGGCATGGTGCTTGGCACGCCCGCCTACATGGCGCCCGAGTACATCCTCGGCCGCGGCACGGACGCGCGCGTGGACGTGTACGCCGTGGGCATCCTGCTCTACGTGCTGCTGACAGGCGGCCCGCCCTTCCGGGGCGCGACCCAGGCGGTCTTCGCCCAGCAGGTAAGCGTCTCGCCCGAGCGGCCTCGCCTGCGCAACCCCACCGCAGGCATCTCGCCGGCCATCGAGGCCGTGGTGATGAAGGCGCTGGTGAAGGATCCCGCGCGCCGCTACGCCTCAGCCGCCGAGCTGAAGCAGGCCATGCAAGAGGCCTTGGCCGCGGGCCACGCCGAGGTCGAGTACGAGGCCGACACCAGCGGCGCGATCGGCGTCGAGGTGGCGCGCGACGAGCGCCCGGTGATCGTGCTCACGATCGAGACCGACGGGGAGGTCGACGGGGAGCTGACCCAAGCCGTGGCGACCGCGGCCCGAGGCGCCGGGGGCGTGGTCTCGGGCGATGAGGACAAGCTGCGGGTGATCTTCGCCTTGGATCGCGAGGTCCCCGAGGCGGCCGCCGAGGCCATGCGCTTCGCGTCGCGCTTTCAGCTGCAGGGGCGCCGCCTGCGCTTCGGCATACGAGACGCCCAGGCCTCGGTGAAGGGTCGCTTCGGGGTCGCCGGCTTCGAATACGAGGTCTTCGGCAAAGGGGCCGATACCGCCGACCTGCTCGCCACCCACGCACCGGACCACCGCGTCTTGATCTGCGGCCCCGTGGCGCGCCACGTGCCCCTCGACCTACGCCTCGCCCCCGTGCCGGCGCCCACGGGCGTGCACGAGCCAGTCTTCGATCTGGAAGATCCCCTCGGCACCTCCGTCGAGAACCAGCTTCCCTTCGTGGGCCGCGCCGCCGAGCAGCGCAGGCTGCTCGAATTGGCGGTCGGCGCGAGCGAGGGCCGCGTACTCGTGCTGACCGGCGGCGAGGGCATGGGCAAGTCTCGCCTGCTGCGCGACATCGTGCCCCAAGCGAGCCACCTCGACGTGCTCTGGAGTGTCGTCCCTGCCCACGGCGAGATGGGCCCGGCGCACCCGACGAGCGCGCTCTCGGCCCTGGGCTGGAGCAGCGGCGGCACCTCGACGGGATCCACCACCGAGCGCTTCGTCGTGGCCCTGATGGTCGGCGAGGAGACGGGCGCCCACGAGGCCCTGAGCGGTGAGCGCCGGCAACTGCGTCTCGTCTCCGCCGCCATGGACGGCGTGATTCGTCGTGCAGCCCACGGACCCGTGGTCGTCGTGCTCGACCAACTCCATCTGGCCGACGAGACCGCCCTCACGCTCGCGAGCCGCCTGGCCGAGATGGCCCCCGAGCTGGGTATCTCCCTGGTGCTGGCCACGCGCAGGCTCGAGGACCTGCCCTTCGACCTGCCCAAACACGCCGAGACCTTGCAGCTGGGTCCCCTGGGCCGAGACGCCACCCTGGCCCTGTGCAAGAGCACGCTGCCTGATCTACCGGACGAGAGCCTCGCCGAGCTGGTGGACGCGTCCCACGGCATCCCGCTGCTGCTCGAGGAGCTCCTGCGCCTGGCCAGCGAAGAGGGCGCCCGTGTGCTCTCTCGCCTGGCGGGTCGCGGTCCGGAGGATGTCGCCGCGCAGCTCTTCCGCCGACGCCTCTCTCAGCTCAGCGAGCCAGCGCGCAGCCTGCTCGAGGCCGCCGCCGTGCTCGGGGGCCGCCCGCGCCAACAGGAGGCAGAGGAGCTGTCGAAGTTGGGCGCCGGTGCCGCGGAGGCGCTGGCCGAACTCGGGCGCGCGGCCCTGGTCTCGCGCACAGCCTTGGGCCGTCTGGAGCTGCGATTGCCGGGCCTCGGTCGCCGGGTACGCGAGCTGCTCGACCTCGAGCAGAAGCGCCTGCTGCACCATCGCGCCAGCCAGATGCTGGAGAGCCTGGGGCCGGCGCGCATGGCCGAGGTGGGCGAGCATCGACTCGAGGCCGGTGACCTGGTGGGTGCCTTCGAGGCGCTCTCCACGGCGGGCCGCGCCGCCTGGGCCGACGGCGAGACGGCCAAGGCGTCCCGCTGTCTGACACGCGCGCTCCTGGCTGGCAGCCGGCTGGGCGATGGATTGCCCGCAGAGCGCGCCAAGCTCGCGCGCGATCTGGGCCGCCTCGAACAGGAGCGCGGAGAGCTCGGGCGCGCCGAGAAGGTGCTGCGCGACGCCTTCCCTCTGGCGCGCGCCGCCAGCGATGGAGAGCTCGCTGCCGATCTCTTGCGCAGGCATGGCAAGGTGCTGACGCTGCAGGGCGACTTCCAAGACGGACACGGCGAGGTGCAGGCGGCCTACCGCTTCGCGGCGGATCGCGAGCTGCCGAATCTGGCCGCCGCCGCCCTGTGTGACCTGGCAGAGATCGGCCAGAAGCGCGGCGACAAGGCCCTGGCGCGCGAGGCCCTCGACCGCGGCGTCGCCATGCTCGAGGGCCGGGAGACGCCCGAGGCGTCCGCGGTGCGCATCCGGCTCTACAACCGCCTCGGCCGGCTCGAGCTCGAAGAGGGGAATATGGCCGGCGCCATCGCGGTCTTCACGCAGGCGCTGTCCCTCGCGGAGCGCATGGAGG
Organism: Deltaproteobacteria bacterium; assembly: GCA_013151775.1. Taxonomy (GTDB): domain Bacteria; phylum Myxococcota_A; class Polyangia; order Polyangiales; family Houyiibacteriaceae; genus JAADHO01. The sequence continues at coordinate 13,031 of JAADHO010000333.1, forward strand.
ATCGCTACCAAGAGGCGGGGCTGCTCGGGAACCTCGGCGGCGCCTACGCGCGGCGCGGCGCCATGGACCGCGCGCTGCACTTCACCGAGCGTGCCCAGCGCGCCAGCGACGCCCTCGGCGATCAGATCGGCTACGCCAGGCAGAGCTTCAACTTGGCCATCCTGCACCTCGGGTTGAAACACAAGGAGCGCGCCGAGGGCCTGTTGCGCACGAGCTACCACGCCGCCCGCAGCGCCGGTTGGCGCGAAGGCCTCGCCATGAGCACCGCAGCGCTGAGTAAGCTGGGCGCGCACGCATAGCGCGCGAGACGCAAGATCGGCGCGCGGGTCTAGCAGCCCCGACCCCGTTCAGCGACAGCGAGGCTCGCCGTCGACGTCGCTGCACTGCGTGTAGCCCCATTGGGAGCAGGGGATCCGCGTGGGCTGGGCGCGCACGCATTGGATGATGGCGTCGCCATCGCAGCGCGTGGAGCAGGCCTCGTCCGTGCGACAGAAGGCGCCATCGCTCTCTGAGCAGAGCCCGACGCCACACTGCACGCGGTGTTTCCTTCCATGACGGCAGGTGACGGCCACGTCGCCTTCGCAGCGCGCGAAGAGGCGTTCACAGCTCTCCCCTTCGCCGGCGCAATCGGAGATGCCGTCGAGGGTCGTGCAGGTCCCCGCACCACAGGAGCGCTCGGCGAACACCCCGCCCACACACCAGAGCAGCGTATCCCCCTCGCAGCGACTGTCAGCGCAGGGAGCCGGCTCAGGCCGGCCACAGAAGGCGTCGCCGAATTCGGTCAGCACGCAGCGGAGCCCGTCGGCGGCGCAGTCTCGGCCGATACTGAGCCGGCTCGCGGTGGACTCACAGGTGTAAAGCACATCACCCTCGCAGCGATCCCTCACAGCCGATGAGCAGCTCGCCACGGGCGCCCCAACGCCGACGCAGTCGACCGCCGCGCCGCAGTCGGCTGCGGCGAGCACGCAGCGCGTCAGCGCCGCCTCGTCCGTCACGAGACTCGACAAGATGCCGGCGCACGCGAAGAGGGGCTCGCTCAGGGACGCGAAGGGTTCGCAGCCACTCAGGCGGGCACAGGCGCGGGCGCGCTCCAGCTCGCCGCGATCGGGAACCAGGCCTCCCGAGCCCGTGCTGCACGAAGAGACGCCGAGGGCGAGCAAGGCGCAGAACGCGTAGGCAGATCGGCGAGTAAAGTTCATACAGCGTGCGTAACACGGCGCACGAACGAGGAGCAAAGGGGCATCGACTGGGTCCGGCTCGAGGCCGGTGACCGGGTGCGGCCCCGCTGCCACGAACCCACTTGGTTTGTTCACGTGCCACCGAGTAGGCTCTGAGTGATGTCACGAACACGCTTTCTTCCACTGCTCCTTCTTCTTCTCGGCGCGCTCGGCTGCGGCGGCGGCTCGGGCAGTCCGGACGGCGGCATGGGTCGGGACGCGAGCCGCGTGGACGGCGGCGGCGTAGCGCTCGACGGAGGCCCTCCGGGCGTCGACTGGCCACTGCCCATTCCTGGGTCTCCGGGCACGGGCCCGGCTTGCCCCGAGCCGGCACAGGGCCCCATCGGAGACGACTGGCCCGAGGTCTTCGTGGGCGTGGCGGGTTGCGACGACACGGGCGCGGGCACGCGCGAGCTTCCCTTCTGCACCTTCGAGAAGGCCTTCGAGGTGGCGGACACGGTGCCCTACATCGTGACCGTGCTCGAGGGGACCTACCGTCAGCGCGGCCACCGACTCAACCGGGAGGGCACGGCCGACGAGTACTTCGTGCTGCGTGCGGACCAGGGCGCGCGGCCCGTGATCCTAGGCTCGGACGCGATCGCCGGCGGCGACTTCGAGAGCGCCACGGGGGAGCTCTTTCGGGTCGACGTCAGCGGACTCGAGAAAGACCCGAAGGGGCTGTGGACCGCCGAAGGCCGACGCATCATCCACGTGATGGAGACGCGAGACGGAGAGCGGAGTCACGCCAACACGGCCGACCTGGTGGAGCCTGGCAGCTGGACCAAGGCCGATGACTCCGGGGTCGGCTGCGGGCGGGACAACGCCGGCTGCTTTATCTACATGCTGCCCTTCGCCGACATGGACGTGTCGACGACCGCCTTCGAGGCCTCCCAGGGCAACTTCTTCTACAGCCAAGGCGACTATCAAGTGGTGGACGGATTGACCATCCGCTTCACCCAATCCACGGCCATCTTCTTCGAGGGCGCGAAGCACATCCTGATCCAGAACAGCGACTTCGCCCACAACGCCAACGGCAACGACAACTCCTATGGCCTGCGGCTCTGGGGCGCAGACGGCGCGCTCGTGCGACGCAACCGCGTCTCCGACTCCCGCTACTGGGGCGGCGCCGTGAACTCCCACGGCATCACCTTCATGGTCGGTGGAAACGAGCAGGACATCTGGGTGTGCGAGAACGAGGTCTTCGACATCATCGGTCACGGCGTCAGCACCAAGAACGGCTCCTCCAACGTCCACGTCGTGGGCAACTACCTGCACGACCTCGGCAACGGCGTCCACACCTCCGACTCGCGCTGCCATTGGCGAGGCTGCGACGTGGAGAACTTCCCGGGCGGCGGCTACACCATCCGCGAGAACCTGTTCGAGAACTGCCGCGCGGGCGTCGCCATCGCGCGCACGGACTCACGGCCGATCAACGTCACGCCCTCGCGCATCTTCAACAACGTCTTCGTCGACACCGAGCGCGGCGTCGAGACCCTGCGCGTGTCGACCCAACCCTTCGTGCGCAACAACATCTTCGTCGGCACGGGCAACGGCCTCTACTTCCGAGCAGGCGGCATGACGACCTGGCCCGACTACTTCATCTCCGAAGGCTTCGACTCCGACTTCAACCTCTTCGACACGGCGAGCGCCATCTACGTCTACGCCGACTGGGCAGGCACAGAGCAGGCTCAGGATCTCGCCACCTACCAGGCGAATTACAGCGCGGAGACGGATTCCCTCGAGGCGGACCCCATGCTCGACGACCGCTTCATGCCGCGCGCGGGCTCTCCTGCGCTGGGCAGCGGTGACCCCGACGTATACCCGGGCGCTACGAGCGTAAACCGAGGCCTGTGGCCCTTCGCGGCCCCCTGAAGGAGCTGACCCATGCACACTCTCCGAGCCAGCGCGCTCAGCCTCTCGCTCTCCCTCTTGGCCCTCGGGCCGTCTACCCGAGCTCTCGCCTCGGACTGCGACTCGCCGGATGCCGCCTGGCTGATGTGTGAAGACTTCGAGGGCGGGGACCTGGGCTGGGACGCCTGGTGGGCGACCACGCCCTTCGTCGAATGCCTCGGCTGCTCGGGCGGGACCAACAACCCCGACCGCATCCTGCTCACGAGCGATCCCGCCTACGTCTTCGACGGCTCCTACGGTCTGCGCATGCCGGCCGAGGCGGGAGCGGGCTACCGCGGAGCTGACCTCGTCTACCGCAGCTGCACGGGCAGGAAGCGTCCGGGCTGCACGCTCGAGAACCACGACGTGCTCTACTTCCGCGCGCGCGTGCGGCTCGACGCCGACCACGGCTACGTGCATCACTTCCTGAGCATCGGCGGATCGCGAGCCGACGCCTACTGGGAGAGCTACGGCAACGCGGGCTGTCGACCCAACGGCTACCGCAGCACGGGCACGACCCTCGACTTCAACGCCGACCGCGAGCTCTTCTTCTACACCTACACGCCTGACATGCGCTGCGACTCGGGAGGCTACTGCAGCGGCAGCTACGTCGCCGACATCTGCAGCGGCTGCGCGACCAAGGACATGGCCTGCGGCGCCACGCAGGAGTGCTGCTGGGGCAACCTCTACAGCGCGACGCCGCGCCCGGTGCTGCCACGCGGCGAGTGGGTGTGCATCGAGATGATGATGCAGCTCAACACGCCGGGCCGTTCGGATGGGGAGATGGCCTTCTGGCTGAACGACACGCTCGAACACCGGGAGACGGGCATGCGCTTCCGCGACGCGCCTGAGCTCGGTCTCGACCAGGTGCGCCTGCAACACTACATCGCGGGAGGCGACGCCACCCGGAGCAACCGCGTGTCCTTCGACGACGTGATCGTCAGCACGGCGCGCATCGGCTGCTCGGGTACGCCACCGCCGCCGCGCGACGCGGGTGTCGTGATGGACGCGGGCTCGACGCCCACGGACGCGGGGGCGACGCCGATGGACGCCAGCGGACCTGGGCGCGACGCCTCGCCTCCACGCTCTGACGCGTCGGCACCGGCAGACGCCTC
>JAADHO010000046.1 GCA_013151775.1 Deltaproteobacteria bacterium
GGCGCCTGCGGATCGAAGCGGGCGAGAACACGCCGGCCCGCGCCACGGCGGACGGCGTGGTGATCTTCGCCGGAGAGCGCCGAGGCTCGCACGGACTCAGCCTCGCGATCCTGCACCCCAACGGCTGGATCAGCCTCTACTCGGGCCTGGACGAGGCCGCGCTCCGCGCCGGCGACGAGGTGCTCCGTGGGGCCTGGCTCGGTCGCTTCGGATCCCGCGATCTCCGCTTCGAGCTGTGGCAGTCGGGCCACCGCGTGGACCCTGGTCCGCTGCTCGTGGGCGTGCCGCCGGGCGACTGACGCCGGGTGCAAATCCGCCCTCTTGAATCTGCGAGTTGGCCCGGAGTGCAGTGAGAGCATATGATCCTGGTGTGGCTACCCCCGTCGGGAGAACCACCCTGGAGGGTCCATGCTTCGTCTTCACCTGTTCCCACTCATCCTGCTCGTGCTGGCCTCGGGCTGCGCCTTCTTCGACGGGGGCGACGCCCCGGACGCCGGGGCCGATCGCCTCGGCGGCGTGGGCGACGCCTGCACGGCGTCCACTCCGTGTCGTGTGGGGCTGAGCTGCCAAGACGCCATCTGCGGACCCACTCACTCCACGGGCGAGGGCGGCGCCTGCGAGCTGACGGGCGACTGCGTGGACGGGCTCTACTGCGGCGCCGATCGCACCTGCAGCGCCGCGGGTGACGCGCTCGAGGGCGAGGGCTGCGGCAACGTCGCCGACTGCGCCACGGGGCTGGTCTGCCGCATCGCGGGTCTGGGAGGAGCCTGCGCGCCCGGCGGCGGCGCGGACATCGGCGCGAGCTGCGAGACCAGCGACGACTGCGTGGCGGGGCTCACCTGCGCCCGGGACCGGGTGGTCGGCTCGAACGCCTGCCTCAGCCCACCCGCGGCCGGTCCGGGCAGCCTCACGCCTCCCGCCATCCCGCGCTGGACCGGCATCGACTGCGGCGAGGACGACCCCACGGCGCGCGCCTACTTCGACATCCCGCGGGGTGCGGGCGCGGACGGCGACTTCTTCCGCCTGCCCTTCCCCAACGACGTGCGCCGCGGCGCCGACGGACTCGACCTGAGCGGCTTCCCGACCCCTGGCACGGTGCTGCCCGAGGACGTGGTCGGCCGCTACGTCGCCGCCTCCGAGGCGGAGCTCGACGGCTTCTCCACCAACCCCACGGTGATCTTCCGCTTCTCCACCAACTACGACTGGGGCAGCCTGGGTGGCAACCTGCGGCTGGTGGACATCGACCCCGACTCACCGAGCTTCGGGCAGGATCAGAGCCTCTCCTGGCTGACCACCGCTGGCCCGCTCTCGCGCTACGTGTGCGAGAACTGGCTCGCCGTGCGCTCAGGCCACGGCGCCCCGCTGCGGCCCGCCACGACCTACGCCGTGCTGCTGCTCGACGGCGTCTCGCCCTCGACCGACGTGGGCGGGAGCTTCGCACGCTCGCCGGATCTCGACGCGCTCTTGGCTGACGCTCGACCGGACGACGCCATCCTCGGGCCCGCCTGGGACGCCTACGCGGATCTGCGCAGCTTCGCCGCGGGCGACGCCGACACGGAGCTGGGCGCCGTGCTGAACGCGTCGGTCTTCACGACCCAATCTCTGCCGACCACGCTGCCGGGCCTGCGAGCGGCCGTGCGCGCCTCGAGCGTCGACGTCGCGGACCTCACCCTGTGTGACGACGGGGTGACCTCGCCCTGCGACGACGGAACGGAGCAGCGCGCCTGCGTCACGGCGGACGGCCGCTTCGCGGAGATCCACGGACACATGACCTTGCCCATCTTCCAAGAGGGCGAGGCGCCCTACGAGCAGACGGGCGGCGGCATCGCGCGGGGCGCGGACGGCGCACCTCGGGCGGTGGGCTCGGCTGCCGTGTGCTTCGCGCTGACGATCCCGAGCGGCGCGAGCATGCCGGCCGAGGGCTGGCCTCTGGCGCTCTACGCCCACGGCACGGGCGGCTCCTTCCGCAGCGGTATCGGGCTCGCGGGCGAGCTCGCCGACGCGGGCGTGGCCACCCTGGCCATCGACATGCCGCAGCACGGCAGCCGGCGAGGCGCGAGCAGCCAGAGCCCTGACCGGCTCTTCTTCAACTTCGCCAACCCCGAGGCGGCCAAGGGCAACGTGCTCGAGGGCGCCGCGGACCTCTTCTCCGAGGTGTTCTGGGCCGAGGGCGCGGACATCACCGCCGCCGACTCCCCGACGGGCGCGGAGATCCGCTTCGACTCGGCCCACGTGGCCCTCTTCGCCCACTCCCAAGGCGCGACCCACGCGGCCCTCGCCCTGCCCTTCGAGCCGGGCATCGGCGCCGCCGTGCTCAGCGGCGAAGGCGGAGACCTCACCCAGTCGCTCTTGACCAAGAGCTCCCCCGTGGACATCGCCGCCATCTTGCCCTTCGCCCTGCTCGATCCCGACGGCGCGGGGAACCTCGCGGGCGGAGACTTCCATCCGGTCTTGGCGCTCTTCCAGGGCTACTTCGACGACGCCGACCCGGTGAACTACGCGCGCCTGCTCGCGCGTGAGCCAATCGCCGGCGGTCACCACGTGTTCATGACCTACGGGCTGGGCGACACCTTCGCCACCGAGGCGACCCAGCGCGCCTTCGCCCAGGCGGGACGCCTCACGCTGGTGGAGCCCGTGCTCACGCCGACGAACCTCGGCCTGCCCACGGCGCCCGCTCCACTCAGCGGCAACGTGGCCATCGACGGCAGCGACTTCACCGTGGGCCTGCGCCAATACATGCCCGACGCGGGCGATGACGGTCACTTCGTCGCCACCCGCACGACCCAGGGCCGCGCCGACGTGATGCGCTTCTTGACCGAGGCGCTGAGCGGCAGCGTGCCGAACATCGGCGCTCCCTAGCGCACGCCACGCCGGACCTCGGGTTGATGGCGAGGCGCGGCGCTCGTACAACGGCCCGATGCGTCCGCTCCCACCGCTCGTCCCCAGCTTCCAGGCGGCCCTGCGTGATGCCCGCGCCCAGGGGATGGACTTTCGCCTGGCCGCGGCCCTGCGCCTCGGCGATCAGCCCACGCCGGATCGCGCGGCGGCCGTCGAGGCCCTGCGAGGCTTGGCGGCTGACGTCATGGGTCCGATCCGCGCGGCGGCCATCTCCAGCCTCGGGCTGCTCGAGGACGTGGACTCCCTGCCGCTCTTCACCCGCTCTCTCGAGGACCCGGACCACGGGGCGCGGCAATCGGCGCTGGAGGCCGCGGGCC
>JAADHO010000307.1 GCA_013151775.1 Deltaproteobacteria bacterium
GAGGAGTCGAGATGTTCAGGGCATCGGCGTGCGGCTCCCACGTCCTTCTCGCTGCGAGCATATGTGGCTGAGGCGAACGCCGGTATCGCCCGAATGGGGGATGTCGAGCGGCGGTGGTCGGCGCGACCTGCGATGCGGGTACATGGGTGTGCGAGCCGACTCGAGTCCGAGTGCGGCTTGAACGTGTTGGACGACGGCCTCGAGCACTGCCTACCGAGCATGGACGCCGGCGCATCGGACGGGCATGGCGGCCACGGCGACGGACGCTCGCGTCACTAAAGACGCGGCAGCCGTCGGAGGCTGATTCTTCACGATCGGCGCTGCCTCGTCGCGCTGTCCTGATACCGTCCGCGCGAGGAGTACCCAATGACCGAACCGATCACCCGCCCCGAAGAGCGCCCCCTGCATGATGACGTGCGTCGCTTGGCCTCCGCTCTGGGCCACGTCATTCGTCGCCTGGAGGGAGAGGCGTGCTTCGAGGCCGTCGAGCGCTTGCGCGTGGCCTGTCGGGCCAGGCGTCGTCAGGAGGAGGGCGCGGCGGATCTGGATCAGCTGCTGGTCGAGATCGAGGCCCTCCCGCTGGAGGTCGCCGCCGTGGTGGCGCGCTCCTTCACCCTCTTCTTCCTGCTCATCAACACCGCGGAGCAGGTGCATCGGGTGCGCCGCCGCCGCGCCTACGAGGACGCCGGTCCCACGAGTCAGCCGGGCTCCATGCGCTGGGCTCTCACGCAGCTTCGAGAGGCCGGTCTCGACGCGGACGCGGCGAAGGAGATGTTGGAGGATCTGGAGGTACGCCCCGTCCTCACCGCGCACCCCACCGAGTCCACGCGACGCACGGTCCTGAATCTGCAGGCGCGCGTCGCACGCGATCTTCTGGCGCGTGACGGCGCGTCGGGCGCAGAGGTGGCAGCCCTCGACGAAGCTCTCGAGGCCGAAGTGGAGCTGCTCTGGCTCACCTCGGAGGTGCGCCGAGACCGTCCGAGCGTGCTCGACGAGGTGTCCACCGTCCTGTGGTACCTGGAGGACCGACTCTTCGACGCAGGCAAGCGCGTCAGCGCGGGCTTGGCCGCCGCCTACGAGGCCACCTTCAACCGTCCTCTGGACCCTCTCCCCGTGTGCAAACCGGGCAGCTGGGTCGCTGGAGATCGGGACGGGAACCCCAACGTGTCTCCTGAGGTCACGCTGGCGGCCACCCGGCGGGCGAGCTTCACGGTGCTGGGGCGCTACGCGGAGCGCGTGGCAGAGATGGTCACCGTGCTCTCCGTCTCCTCACGCATCGCGCCCGTCTCCGAGGCCTTGCGAAGCTCCCTCGAAGGGGACCGAGCGCTGCTGCCGGAGATCTGGGGCAGCAACCGCGCACGCGACTCCGACGAACCGATCCGGCTCAAGCTCACCTTCATCCGCGAGCGCCTCGAGGCCACCCGCGCGCAGATCGCCAGCCGAGACGCCCAGCGGCCCGAGCGAGTCGACGCTGCCTATGGAAACGCTCAGGACTTCGAGCATGACCTTGCTCTGGTCGCCGAGGCCCTGCGCGCTGCGGGCGCAGAGCGAGCCGAGCAGACCTGGCTCGCACCCCTTCGGCTGGCCGTGCGACTCTATGGATTTCACGGCTACGAGATGGACGTGCGCGAGGACTCGGACGTGCACACCGCCGCCCTCGACGATCTGGGCCGAGCGGTGGGTCTCTCGCCCTTCGACAGGCCGGCCCTCCAGCGCGAGCTGCTCGGTCGTCGGCCCCTCTCGAGCGATCACCTTCCCCTCGAGGAGCGCACGAAGCAGGTCCTCGAGGTCTTCCGCACCATGCGTCAGGTGCAGGACGAGGCGGGAGAGCGAGGCGCGTCCACCTACATCATCTCCATGACCCGAGAGGCGGAGGACCTGCTGCGCGTGCTGCTCATGGGCCGGGAGACGGGCCTGGTGGATCTCGCAGCCGACCCACCCATGTCGCGCATCGACGTCGTGCCCCTCTTCGAGACCCTCGACGATCTGCGCAACGCCCCGGGCGTCATGCGCAGCCTCTTCGCAGATCCCGCTTACGCTCGGCAGCTGAAGGCGCGGGGACATCGCCAAGAGGTGATGATTGGCTACTCGGACTCCGCCAAGGACGCCGGCCTGCTCCCCGCCTCCTGGGGCCTCTACACTGCCCAGGAGGCCCTGGCCGAGGTCTGCCGAGATGCCGGCGTCAAGCTGACGCTCTTTCACGGCCGCGGCGGCACGGTGGGTCGGGGTGGCGGGTCCCCCGTCTACCGCGGTCTGATCGCGCTTCCCCCGGGCACGGTGGACCGCCGCATCAAGATCACCGAGCAGGGAGAGGTGATCTCCCAGAAGTTCGGGCTCTCCCCCATCGCCGATCGCTCCCTGGAGGTGATGGTCGCTGGCACGCTGATGGCCAGCGTCTTGGACTGGCGCACGGAGGTCCCAGAGGCGGAGCAGCAGCAGTTTCGCGCCGTGATGGAGCGCCTGTCTTCCCTCGCGCTGCCCGTGTTTCGAGATCTCGTCCACGAGGACGACGCTCTCTTCAAGCTCTTCATCGGATCCACGCCGGTGAAGGAGCTCGCCAACGTGCACTTCGGCTCTCGGCCCGCCTACCGCGACCGTGGCACCGGCACCATGGCGGGCATTCGCGCGATCCCCTGGATCTTCGGCTGGACCCAGACCCGGCTGATGCTGCCCTCATGGCTCGGCGTCGGGACCGCGCTAGAGACGCTGTTGGACGAGGGCGAGCTCCCGGCGCTCAGGCGCATGGCCGAGGTCTGGCCTTTCTTCGATGACCTGCTCGGCAAGATCGAGATGGTCTGCGCCAAGGCGGACATGGAGGTCGCGCGAGCCTACGTCGTGGCCCTCGGTGGTGACGGCGCCCTGCTGGACCAGCTGCAGGCGGAGTTCCAGCGCACCGTGACCGCCTTGCTCGCCATTCGCGACCGGCAGTTCCTGCTCGAGGACAACGCCGTGCTGCAGTCCTCCATGGCCCTACGCAACCCCTACCTCGACCCTCTGAGCCTGCTCCAGGTGCGCTTCCTGAAGGAAAAGCACGCCAGCGACGACGTGCCCAAGCTGCTCGACGAGGCCCTGGGGACGACCTTGAACGGCATCGCTCAGGGCCTGAGGAACACCGGATAGCGGAGGCGCCCGCGAGGGGCTAGATTGGCCGAAGGTGTCGAAGGGAGAGAACCATGACCAGAGTTCTTGGGATCGCGGCCTTGGCTTCGCTGCTCGCGGCGGTCGGTGCGTGCAGCGGCGTTCATGATCCGGTGACGGACGCGGGGGATGCGAGTGACGCGAACCCGATCTATTTCGACGCGGACCCCCACAACGTGGGTCCCCAGGACGCGGCTCCCTACATGCTCGACTGCGAGGGGGGAACCACGGTGGTAGTCGCGCGGCTGGAGTACGAGGCCCCGCATATCAGTGCAGGGTGCCTTACGGACGCGGATTGCACGACGGCCGAGCCTCGTGTGACCTGCGCAGACACCGATGTCGTGATCGTCGGCTGCCCCGTGGCCATGGCGAGCGCGTCGACGACCGCCTTCGCCGATCGCATGGACGTCGCCGCCGCGGAATTCTGCGGCTCGATCGAGTCGGGATGCCACAGCACGCCGTCTTGCACGAACTACGACAGTCGCTGCGTGAGCGGTGCGTGCCAGCTGATCGCGGCTCCCTAGTCGCCGAGGCGGACAGAAGCACATGAGGCATCCGGCGCTGGCCGGTTGTGCAGCCTTGCATATGCTCAGCGCCCACGTTCCCGGGCAGGAGCGCCTGCGATGGCGGGAATGGCGTCAAAGATGAGCGCAACCGAGATGCTCTGACAGACTCCAAAGGCGTCGGGATCGAGGTCTCCGACGCCGGAGCTCGTCGGGTCGTCAATGAACGAGCCTGAGGGCATTCCGGTGATGGCGCGGGCTAGATCTTGAAGGCCGAGGCGGCCCGCGATGAGGCCATGGGTCAGCCCATCGGCGCTCGCGTCGAAGCGCAGGCTGGCGCCTCGGATGGTTGCGGGCTCGGGCGTGGGTGTGGGTGCGTCGCTGGCGGGCCAAGGCAGCGGCAGATCCACGGCGCCGGCCAAGACCGTTGCGAGCACAGCACATGCGAAGGATGTGCTGGCGACCCGATCGCCCGTCGTACCCAGGCTGAGCGGTGTGAGGTCGAAGATCTGATTCGCAGCGAGCAGATCGTCGCCATCGAGCAGGGGCGCTCCGCCGCCAGGAACTCGGCCAGTGAAGAAACTCAGCGCGACCTCTCCGCCGGAGCGGGTCTCGACCTCGATCAGCAGAAGAATCTCTCCGCTCGCGATGGCGTCGCGAAAGTCCGCGGCGAGGTCAACGCTGGGTATCGCTTCGACGACTGGAAGAATCGTTGCGAACTGATTGTCGATGCCGGGAGTTCCGTCCGCAGAGACGAAGTCGAGCATGTGGCAACTCGCGGCGTCGCTGCCGTCGCTGACCTGGCCGTCCAAGTCGAGCCCTGGCGTGATCCCCATCGGCTCTTCTCTTCCGAAGTCCAACGCCCGGATGACGAAGAGACCGGAGGGAACGGAACTCTCGCATGACCCGGCATCCGACCCGACGCTGGCATCCGGCCCACCCGCTTCCACCGATGCGCTCGGACTCGCACCACAGGCATACGACGTGAGCATCGCCGCAAGCCAGGCGAAGGCTGCGGCGCGCGACCGATTGGCTGAGGAACTCACGACACGCCCAGCATATCGCATCGGGTCTCGGGCGTATGCTGTTAGCATAGGGTCCATGAGCATGGCCTGTTCCCACTCCTCGCTTGCGGGAGTCCTACGCTACGCTTGGCCAGTTGCGGTGGCTCTCGCCTTTGCTGCGTGTTCCAACGCGCATAGCGGGGTAGATGCAGGCACGAATCCGGAACTCGACGCTGCGCACGACGCTTTCACGGACACTGCAGACGGGACGATCCGACCCGACGCAAATCACGATTCTGGAAGCTCCGCCCTTCAGCCCCAACCTCCTCCGGCGTGGGAACCACCTGCCAACATCGATCCAGAACCTGGGTGGAGAGACAGTTCTGTGCCGCCATGCCCCGGATACTCCGGCAGTCCCTCCGTGGGAGGTCTCTTCGCCGACGACCGAGGTGTTTTCGTGCTGTTCGACGTCGAGAACGACCCCGCAATAATCACACCCGATGGAATGTGGCCTTCAGGTGCCACGCTCATGTTCAACGATGGCAGCGGCTGGGAGGAGTGGTTCCGCGGGCCGAGTCATGGCTCCCTCAGACCAGGGCCTCGACACCTATCCATGGCCAGAGCAGGGCCACCACGGCTCTGGTGGGACGTTTGCGCTGTGCGTAGGGTAGAGGGACCACATATACATGCCTGCGAGTGGGAAGGGCCGACCGCCGTGGGCGAGACCATTCAGGCGGTTCACTTCCCGACACCTGAACTCGGGTGGTTCGTAACCGATAGGGCGCTGTACAAGATCGTGGACGGCAGCGTGGAGCGCTTCGCGAACGCTCCGATGGACTATGGCTTCTCAACCAACGTTTTTGGCAGCACGACATCAGCCATTGTGACCCAGGGAGAGCAATTGCTACTCGCAGCGCCCGGTATATTGGGTCTTTCTCCTATCCCTAACTCGGACGGATCGATGTATATGTCGGTCGCTGGCCGGAGCTTAGAGGACGTCTGGTTTGGTCGATCGGATGGCACGCTGCGTCACTATGACGGATTCTCATTTGTAGATATAGAGTCTGGCCTAACAGAAGGCATCCTGCAATTGGTCGCGGCTGGCGCAGACCTATTCTTTGCGACGGAGAAGCAAATTGGACGCCTCAATGCGGCCGGCGATGTCGAGCTGCTGTCCGATTGGTCCTCGCACGGAGGAGTTTCGGTAACTAACCTCGCCTTCAATGGTAGTACGCTGTTCGTTTCTGTCAATGATACTAGATTCATTCCTTACGAATGCGGTGCAACATTCGTATTGTGGTTCGACGGTGTTAACTTTCGTCGATTCTAGGCAGGACTGCGATGAAGCTCGAGACACCTCGAGGTTGCCCTGCTTGTAGCTGCGCAGCGGAGGCAGCCCCATCGTCATCACGCTGAGCCGGAAGTAGAGGACCTTCCGCGGCGCCGACGGCGGCTACTACTTCAACCTGCGCGCCCGCAACGGTCGCGTCATTGGTACGAGCGAGGTCTGCGTGAGCCGCTCCAACGCCGAGCGCGCCGTGCAGAGCATCATCGCCCTGCTGCCCGAGGTGGAGCTGCTCTGAGCCCTTCCCGGCTTCGTTCCAGGCGCCGACGGGCTTCGGCTCGTCGCCGTTTTTCGTTTCAGGCACCTGCCAATCCGCGCCCGCGTGCGTTAGGTAGCGGCCATGCCTACCTACGACGCCTCCTCCGCCTCCTGCCTCGTCTACACCTTCAAGGATGGCCTGCTCTCCAAGGTGGCCCACGACCTGAAGCTGAGCTGTGAGCGCTTCACGCTCGACGTCGCCGACGACAAGTCCAAGCTCGAGGCCACGTTCCAGCTCTCGAGCTTGGTCGTGGAGTGCGCGCGCAAGGACGGGCGCGACGCTCCCGGCGGACTCAGCGACTCGGACAAGCGCAAGATCGAGAAGAACATGGCCGCCGACGTCCTGCACACGAAGCGCCACGCCGAAGCGCGCTTCGTCGCGACGGAGGTCACGCCCGATGGTGAAGGCTTCCGCGTCACGGGCGACCTCACGCTCCACGGTCAGACGCGTCCCATCTCCGCGCGCGTCGACAAGCGCGGCGACCGCTTCGTCACCGAGCTCGCGCTGAATCAGCCCGACTTCGGCATCAAGCCCTTCAGCGCCATGTTGGGTACGCTCAAGGTGAAGCCCGAGATCCGCGTCGAGCTGAGCGTCCCCGCGAGCTGAGCTCAGTCGAGGGCGCCCTTGAAGTCGAAGCCGGCGTCTTCTACGGCCTGCTCGATGGCCTTGGCCTCGTGCTCGCCGTGGACGACGACGCGCCCACCCTCGAGCGTGACGTCCGCCGTCACACCGTCGATGCGCTCGATGGCCCGCTTCACGGAGCCGACGCAGCCGCCGCAGGTCATGCCTTCTACCTTGTAGGACTTGTCCATCTTCATTCCTCGCTCGCCCGCTCGGGGCGCGTTGACGTGGCGGGCTTCCAGCGCCGTAGCCACAGGGAGTTACTGACGACGCTGACGCTGCTCATGGCCATAGCGCCGCCTGCGACCATGGGATTCAATAGGCCCAAGGCCGCCAAGGGCAGGCCGATGATGTTGTAGAAGAAGGCCCAGAAGAGGTTCTGACGGATCTTGCGCGTGGTCGCCCGCGACACCTCGAGGGCGTCGGCGACCAGCCCCGGCTCCGGACGCATCAAGGTCACGCCCGCCGCCTGCATGGCCACGTCCGTGCCCGTCGCCATGGCGAAGCCCACGTCCGCCGCCGCCAGCGCCGGCGCGTCGTTGACGCCGTCTCCGACCATGGCCACGACCGTGCCATCGCTCTTCAGCTCTTCGATCTTCGCGGCCTTGTCCTCCGGCAGCACCTCGGCGATCACCCGCGCGATGCCCAGCTCTGCGCCCACTCGCGCCGCCGCCCGCGCGTTGTCGCCGGTCAGCATCACCGTCTCCACGCCCATCCGGGTCAGGCGCGCGATGGCCTCCTTCGCGCCTTCGCGCGCTTGATCTGCCACAGCCAGCATGCCGAGCAGCCGCGAGCCCTCTGCGACCCACATCACGGTCATGCCCTGCGACTCCAGCTGCTCCGCCAGCTCCGCCTGCGCCGTTCGGTCGATCTCGCGCTCGCGCATCAGCCGCTCGCTGCCTACGAGGATCGACCTGCCTTCGACGCTCGCCTCGAGTCCACGCCCAGGGAGCGCCTTGAAGCTCTGCGCGCGGCCCGCCGTCACGCCACCCTCGTCGAGCACGGCGCGCGCCAGCGGATGCTCACTGCCCGACTGCGCCGCCGCGACCAGCGCGAGCAGCGCGTCTTCGTCGTCATCCACGGCGACGATGCGCGCCACCTCGGGCTCGCCTCGGGTCAACGTGCCGGTCTTGTCGAACACGACCACCTGCAGGTGCTTGGCCAGCTCGAGGGCCTCCACGTCGCGGATCAAGATGCCGGCGCGCGCCGCGGCGCCCGTGCCCACCATGATCGCTGTCGGCGTGGCCAAGCCGAGAGCGCAGGGGCAGGCGATCACCAAGACCGCCACGGCGGTGACGATGGCCGTCGTCGAGGACGCGCCCACCACGAGCCAACCGACCAACGATAGCAGGGCGATGCTCACGACCACGGGCACGAAGACGGCGGCGACCTTGTCGACCGTGCGTTGAATTGGAGGCTTGGTGGCCTGTGCGTGCTCGACCAGGGCGATGATGCGCGACAGCACGCTGGCCTCGCCCACGTTCGTCGCCTCGATGTGCAAGAGCCCGTCGCCGTTGATGGCGCCGCCCGGTAGCTCGTCACCCACCCCGCGCGCCACCGGCAGGCTCTCGCCCGTGATCAGCGCCTCGTCCACCTGACTCTCTCCTTCGATCACCTTGCCATCCACGGGCACGCGCTCGCCGGGGCGCACGACGACGACCTCTCCGCGCCCCACGGCGTCCGCGGGGATCGTCTGCTCGCGGCCGTCGCGTAAGACACACGCGGTCTCGGGCTTCAGCGCCATCAGCGCGCGCACGGCGCTCTGCGTGCTGCGCTTCGCCCGCGCCTCGAGCCACTTGCCGAGCATGACCAAGGCGATCACCACCGCCGCACCGTCGAAGTAGAGGTGCTGCGCGCCCGTGAAGAGCAGGTAGAGGCTGAGCGCATAGGCCGCCGTCGTGCCGAGCACGACGAGCACGTCCATGTTGGCCGAGCCGCTGCGCAGGGCCGCGTAGGCGCCGCGGTAGAAGCGCGCTCCTGCGATGAACTGCACAGGCGTCGCCAGGGCGAGCTGCGCGTAGCCCGGGAGCATCAGATCGAGGCCCGCGAGCCCGAGCAGGGCGGGGATCAAGAGCGGCAGCGCCAAGAGCGCCGTGCCCAAGAGCAGCAGCATCTCCCGTCGGGCGGCGCGCTTTTCCAGCTGAATCGCGGCCTCGCGCTCTGCGGCTTCCGTTGGCGCACGCTCGGCACCATAGCCCGCGCGATCGATGGCGGAGATGAGCGCGGCCTCATCGATCACGCCTGGCGTGAAGGCGATGGTCGCGACCTCGCTCGCGAGATTGACCTGCGCCGAGGCGACCCCGGGCTGCTTGCGGAGCACCTTCTCGATGCGCGCGGAGCAGGTGGCGCAGGTCATGCCCGAGATGTTCAGGCGCACGCTCGCGGCAGGCACGCTGTAGCCCGCCTTCTCGATCGCCTCGGCCACCGTCGCCGCGTCGACCTGCTCTGGGTCGAAGCGCACGCTCGCCTTCTCACTCGCCAGGTTTACCTGCGCCGACTCCACGCCGGGCAGACGTGAGAGCACCTTCTCGATGCGTGTGGAACAAGTGGCGCAGGTCATGCCTGCGATGGGCATCGTGGTTTCGACTGGGTTCATGCTGAGACGCTTGGTGTTTCGGTTAGACGCCCAATGTCGTTACGAAACGTCGCAGGTCAAGGCCCTGTGGTGTCGCTTCTCGACTCGCGCTCGGGCGCCTCGCAATCGCGGGTCTCCGAGGCCCCGCTCGAGCTCGCATCGCTCGAGCGATCCGCGCCCGCGGGGCGTCCTCCCTTGCGTGGGTCGCTGGCCGCGACGAGCATCACGCCCGTCTCCGTGTGCTGGATCTGAATCGCCTGCACGGCGGCGATGTGATGACGCGTCTCCAGGCGATGACCGCGCGCGCGCAGGGCGTCGAGCGTGGCACGGGGCAAGGGCGCGAAGGTCTCGCTGTAGAGCACGTTGGGCAGACCCTGATCGTGCACGCGAGGCGCGGCCATGGCCTCATCGAGAGGCATGTGGCGTAGGAGGGTGTTCAGGGCGACCTGCTCCGTGGCCGTGACGATGCGGCTGCCGCCGGCGGCGCCCACGCAGAGCACGGGCTGGCCGTTCTGGAACACGATCGTCGGCGACATGGTCGAGACGGGGCGCTTGCCGGGCGCGGGCAGGTTCGCCGCGCCGCCGGGCAGGCCGAATGCGTTGGCCGCGCCAACCGCGCTGGCGAAGTCGTCCATCTCGTCGTTGAGCACGATGCCCGCGGCGGAGATGCGCGCGCCGAAGATCAGGTTCACGGTCGTGGTCACGGCCGCGACGTTGCCCTCGGCGTCCACGACGCAGAGGTGCGAGGTGCCGTGGTCTTCGCTCGGCGCGGCGGGCGGCGCGTCGGGCAGCGCCTCTTCGTACCAACGCGCGGGCAGCGCCAACGTGGGGTGAAAGGTCGCCGCGCGGGCCACGGCGCGGGCGGGGTTCATCAACGCCGCGAGCCTCAGCGTCACATGATCGGGATCGCCGAAGTAGCGCTGTCGATCGAGGAAAGGTCCCTTCCATGACTCGGCCAAGGCGTGCAGCCAGGCTGCGCCGGCGACGCCCTCGGGCGCTCCGCGCCAGCGCTCTGGGATGCCTTCGAGCACGGCGAGACTCTCGAGCATGGTGTAGCCACCTGCGCTGGGAGGCGGTGCCGTGACCCAGGTGAAGCCGAAGTGCTCGGCGGAGAGGGGCTCACGCACGGCCACGCGGTAGTCCGCCAGATCCGCCAGAGTCATGATGCCGCCGCTGGCGCGCACGCGGCGCACGATGCTGCGTCCGACGCGCCCTTCGTAGATGGCTGACGCTCCGCCGCGCCCGAAGGCGCGCAGAGTGCGGGCGAGCTCGGGACGCCTCAGGGTCGAGCCCGCCGCACCACCGCGCGCGAACCAGCGACGCATGCCGGGGTCGCGGCGAAGCTGCGCCTCGAATCCGCCGAGCGCGTTCGCGAGATGTGGCGAGACCTCGAAGCCGTCTGCCAGCGCCGCCGCCGGGGCCGCGACTCGCGCCAGGGGTAAGCGCCCGAAGCGTCGCACGAGCTCCGCGACACCCGCCGGCTCACCGGGCACGCCGACAGCCAGACCACCGAGCTGTGACGCCGTGTTCAGCGGACCTTCACCGCCCGGCGCGGCGTGGGCGTACATGTCGGAGGTCGCGGCAGCTGGCGCGCGCTCCCGAAAATCCAAGAACGTCAGCGAGTGGTCGCTAGCGCGGTAGTAGAGCGCGAACCCACCACCGCCGAGGCCGCTGGAGGCCGGGTTCACCGCGCCGAGGGCCAGCATGGTCGCCGCCGCCGCGTCCGCCGCCGTGCCACCTGCGGCGAGCATCTGCGCGCCCGCCTGCGACGCTCGCTCGTCATCCGCGGCCACGGCGTAGCCGCTGTAGGTAGCTGCGAAGCTGGGCTCAGGAGCCACACACGACGCCCGCGCCTCGGCCTCGGGCACGGAAGAGGAGCCCGCGGAGAGCAGGCAGAGCGAGAGGGAGAAGAAGAGCAGGCGCTGCATGGGCAGACGATGCCGCATGCGCGGCCCCAGGGCCACGCCCCAGGCGTGAGCTCGCCGCCGCTGCGCTCGACGAGCCGATTAATGACCGAGTGATGACGGCGCGTGTCGAGCCCTCGGGCTAGCTTCCGGATGTGCTCGAAGCTGGCCAGAGTCCGAAGCGACCCAAGATGCGCGGTGTGCTCCACCTCTGGGCCTTCTTCCTCTTCCTGGCGGCGGGCATCTGGCTCGTCGCGAGTCAGCCGGCTGGCAGCTGGTGGCCCGCGGCGATCTTCGCCAGCAGCGTCGTCGGTCTCTTCGGATCGAGCGCCCTGCTTCACCGTGTGCGCTGGTCCCCCACCTGGTATCCGCGCATGCGGCGCTTGGACCACGCGATGATCTTCGGCCTGGTCGTCGGCACCTACACGCCGGTCTTCGTCGTCGCGCTCGCGGGTCGCGGCGTGGAGCCTGTGTTCGCAGCCGTCTGCGCCATGGCCGGCTTGGGCGTCCTGTTGACCCTCTTCTGGCCCGGCGCGCCCAAGTGGGTGCGCAGCTTGGTCTACCTCTCCGTGGGCTGGATCGGCGTCGCCGTGGTGCCCGATCTGATCGCCACCGTGGGCTGGTCCGGGCTCGCCATGGTGCTCGCGGGCGGCGTCGCCTACTCCATCGGGGCGCTGGTCTACGCGCTGCGCAGACCCAACCCGTTTCCGCGCATCTTCGGCTACCACGAGATCTTCCACGCTCTGGTGATCGCGGCGGTGGTCCTGCACTTCGCGTTGATCCGCTACTGGGTGCTCCCCGGCTGACGCGCGGCACGCGAGGCGTGCGCGAGTCGTCGGCTCGTGGTTGGATACGCCCATGCGCGTCTCGCAGATCGCCATCGTCCTGATCGTCACGCTGACGTCCATCGTCTCGGCGGAGGCTCCGAGCCATCTGCACCGCACGCAGGCTGTCCTCAGGCGCATGTCCGCACACGGCGAGATCAGCCCGCTGCTCGAGCAGGCGCGGCGCGCCATCGACGCGGCCGAAGTCGCAGCGCGGGCGGGTCGAGTCGAGGTCGCCGAGCGCGCTCTCGGCATCGCGGACGCGGCCTTGGCCTTGCTGCGAACCCGCCGCGCACGTGATCGAGCACGAGCCGCCTCCGCGAACGCACGGCGCAGGGCCGACGCGGCCGAGGTACGCGTGGTCGAAGCTCGTGGCGCACTCGCGGCGACACGAGCGCAGCGAGCAGCCCGAACATCGGCCAGCCTCGACGCGGGCGTCGCAGACGGAGGCGCCGATGCGAGCCTCTGAAGGCGCCCGCGCGGCCGCGCTCATCGCGCTACTGATGGGCTGTGGAGCTGCGCCCGTGCGAGACGACACACTCGCGACGGAATTCAGGTCGCAGCTCGCGGTGAGGGCGCGCGGATCCGATCGGATGCAGGGCGCCGAGGCGGCGCGTCGACGGGCTGCCCAGGCTAGCGTCGCGGGTGACGAGGACGCCGCGAACGACTACCGCACCGAGGCGCGTCTTCTGCTCGAGGCCGCCGAGACCGAGGTGGAGACACGCGACCTCGAGAGGGAGCGTCGAGCGGCCGAGAGGCGCGAGGAGGCGGCCACGACGGAGGCCGTGCGCCTCGAGACGACGCGTGAGGAGGAGGCCCGGGATCTGGCCCGCGAGCTCGCCGGAGATCTCGCTCGAGAGCAGGCGCGGCAGGCCTTCACGCAGGCGGAGGAGGATGAAGCGCGGCGCACGCGCAGGAACGCCGGACCCGTAGCCGCGGCCCGTCGTCGAGCGGCGGCGTCCTTGAGCCTGCGCGCCCGCTTGGTGTTGGCAGCGGCCGAGGCGATGGGCGCTCCGAGCGATCAGGTCGATGCTCTGCGCGCTTCCCTCGCTGTTCGCGCCACGGATCCCGTGCGCGCCCTCTCGCGTGCCGACGACGCCCTCTCGCGTGCGCTCACGCTCTTGGGTCAGGCCCGCGCGGCGCAACCGGGCGACGTGGCGAGCGAGCGAGCGAGCCTGGAAGCCGCTGCGCAGGATCGCGGTTTCGTGCTCGAGGCGCGACCCGAAGGTCTCGTCGTGCGCGCTCCTTCGGTGTTCCCGCGGGCTGCGCGTCCGAACGCAGCGCGCCTCGCCCATGTCCTGGATCTGGTGCGTGCCCACCCGCGCGGGCCCATCGCCGTCACGCTGTCCGGCACTGGCGCGCTGGCGCGACGTCAACGCGCGGCGATCCTGCGGGCCTATGGCGTGGATCCGCCGAGCGGCCTGCGCTTCGAGGTCTCGGCGCCGAGCGCGGCGTCTCCGGCGGGCAGCATCGAGCTGCTCTTCTTCGCGTTCACACGCTGAGCGGGCCCAGTAGATCAAGCCCAGTAGATCAAGCCCAGCACGACCACCACCCACAGGGCGAGGTTGGCGAGGAAGGGCTTGTCCTTGAGCATCTCCTCCGTCGGGCTCTCGACCTCTGGGTGCCTGCGCACGAGGTGCAGAAAGCGCAGCACGCCGAAGAGCGGCATGGGCGCGGAGAGCAGCAGGTAGTCCGTGCCGAAGGCGACGCGATTGCTCGGGTCCAGGGTGTAGACGACGTAGGTCCCGACCGTGGCGAGCCCCGTGGTGTAGAGCAGCGTGAGCAGCGTGCGACGATCGTAGCGCGCGAGCACGGCGCGCTGCTTGCTAGCGCCCTCACCTTGCACCAGCTCGTGCATGCGCTTGCCGAAGCCGAGGAAGGTCGCGAGCAGGAAGGTCACGACCAGCAAGTAGAGGGTTGGCGGCACGTGCGCGGCGAAGGTCCCGGCGAGCACGCGGAGCTCGAAGCCCGCCGTGATGCTGAGGACGTCCACGTAGGCCACGCGCTTCAGGCCGAAGGTGTAGGCGAGGTTCAACGCCAAGTAGCCGCCGATGCTCGCGAAGACCCACGAGCCCAAGAACGCGGAGCCCGTGAGCACGAGGGCCGCGAGAGCGAGGCCGACACCCCGCGCCACGCCAGTGGGCACCTGTCCGCTCGCCAGCGGGCGATTGCGCTTCACAGGGTGCGCCCTGTCTGCCTCTATGTCAGCGAGATCATTCAGGATGTAGACTGTGCTGGAGGCTAAGCAGAAGAGCCCGAAGGCGGCCGCCGTTCGCAGCGCAGGGCCCAGCGTGCCGAGCTCTTTGGCGAAGATCAGCGGCGCCAGCACGAACAGGTTCTTCACCCATTGGTGCGGTCGCATCGTGCGCAGGAGGCCAGGGATCACGCGCCGGGCATATCGCAGCACCGCCTCGCGCGCCACATGCGCCGACTTCGACGGAGGCTGAAGTGGAGGGCGAGGGAACAAAACCATGCGCTGACTTGTCGGCGGTGGTGGGCGTCGATACGGTAACGCCCCCTGCCTGGCGTCGTACTCGTCTGACGCGGAGACCAGATCCATTGACGCGAAAAGCTTTGTTACTCGGCGCCGCCCTGACGGCATTCCTCACATTCGGCGGATCGCTGGCGTACCTCCCCGTAGGCAGCGCACAGCGGCGGACCACTCAGAACCCCTATGACGCGCTGACGCGGAGCCTCGCCCGTGAGGTTGTGCGAGACGCGCGCAAACCGCGTTGGGCGATCCCCTTCGCTCGCTTGGTGCAGCACTTCGGGGACACCGCGCCGTCCGTCACCTTTGGGGCCGTAGAGCAGCTCTCGCGCAACCGTCGCCTACCTCCCGGTCGTCGCGCCTTCATCGACGCCATGCGCGCTCGCCTGCTCGTGCGCATGGGAAGGCTGGACGAGGCGCGACGCGTGGTCTCCGATCTCGGTTACGTCACGCGCTGGCAGATGGTCGGCCCCTTCGACAACGAGGGCAAGCAGGGCTTCGATCGCGAGGACGCTCCAGAGGCCGCTCGGCGCGAGGCGTTCGACGCGAACGCGCACTATCAAGGCAAGGAGCGCGAGGTGGGCTGGCGCCTCAATCCAGCCGAGGCGTGGAACGGATACAACAGCTTTGACGCGATCTTCCGCCCATTCTCCAGCGTCTGCGGCTATGCTGAGACCAGCGTGCAGTCCGAGCGCGAGCAGCCTCTGAGCCTGTGGCTCGGAGGAGGTGGCGCGACCAAGGTCTATTGGAATGGCGAGCTCGTGCTCACGGACAGCGCCTACCGTTCGCCCGATCCAGATCGTCAGGTCGTGCTCGTGCCGGCGCGCCAAGGCGCCAACCGATTGCTGGTGAAGAGCTGCGTCGTCTCCACCGGCTGGGGCTTCTACCTCCGTGTGGGCGACGCGCGTGGTGCGCCCGCGCGCGGCATCACGGTCGACCCCGCGCAGATCCGTCCGGTCACGGGAGAGGCGCCCAGCCTGCGCATGCCGCGTCCACCCGTGCCCGCGCTCGCGGGCTTGGAGGCCGCCGCCGAGGGTGACGACGCGAGCCCAGCGGCTCTGGAGGATCTCGCGCGTTTTCTCCTCATCTCGGGGGCCGACGACGTGGCCGAGCATCGCGCACGTCAGCTCGCTGCCCGGGCCGCCGACGCCGAGCCGACCTTGCGCCGTCTGCGTTTGGCCGCCTCCTTGGCCGCTCAGCGCGGCGACGTGATGCGCTTCGCGGCCAAGGCCCGCGAACTCTTCCCCAATGAACCCGAGTCCCTGCTCTTTCAGGCGGACGTGGTGGCCGCCGGCATGACACCCGACGACGCGCTTCCGATCCTCGACCGCATCCGTGATCGCGGTCGCTTCGGCGTCGAGGCCACTCTGCTGCGGGTGCAGATCCTCCAGAACCTCGACCTGCACGAGACGGCGCGCAGCCTGGTCGAGTCCCTCGCTCCGCGCACCGCGGGCGCGCATCAGTTCCTGCGTGATCGCGCCAACGCCGCCCGCATCGCCGGCAGGCAGGACCGCTACCTCGTGCTGCTCCGAGAGGCTCTCGCCGCTCGCTACGACGACATCGGCGCTCGCAAGGCGCTGCTAGGAGACGCGCTGAGGCGCGGCGAGCTGGAGCCCGTTCGCGAGCAGCTCGCGGTCTTGAGGGCGCTCTTGCCTACCAATCAGCCGACCCTTCGCTACGTCGCTGCGATCTACGAGGCTCTAGGCTCGCGCGACGACGCCCTCGACGTGCTGCGACACGGGACCGAGATCGCCCCCGACGCTGCGCCCACGCGGGTGGCCACGGGCAGGCTGCTCCTGCGCATGAATCAGCAGGCCGCCGCCGGCGAGGCCTTGCGCGCGGCCCTCGCCGTGCGTCCTCAGGATGCCGAGACCCGTGAGCTGCTCGAGCAGATTCAGCCCCAAGAGCGCCCCGATGAGCGCTGGGCTGTGGAGGCCGCCGCGCTCTTGGCGCGCCGCACCGAGGACACGAGCTTTCCGATCACGACCCTCGAGGATCTGACGGTGAACACCGTCTACGAAAACGGTCTCGGCTCGTCCTTCCGTCAGGTCGTCATGCAGGTCCACGACGCCGAAGGGGCGCGCCGCATGCGCGTCTACGGGATCTCCTTCGACCCCAGCTCCCAGCGTGTCGACGTGCGTCTCGCCCGCGTGTATCGCGGAGATCGTCGCCTCGAGGCCGTGCGCTACTACGAGCAATCTACGGGCGACGCCCGCTATCGGATCTACTACGACACCCGACAATTCGTAGTCGTCTTCCCCGACCTTCAGCCTGGTGATGTGCTCGAGCTACGCTGGCGGGTCGACGACATCAGTCACCGCAACCTGTTTGCGGACTACTACGGAGATTTTCACTTCCTCCAGAGCTTCCAGCCGATCAAGCGTAGCGACTATGTGCTGATCACGCCCGAGCAGCGGCACTTCTACTTCAACGATCCATCGCTCGCCGGGCTCTCCCATGAGCAGAGCACTCAGGATGGCAAGCGCACGGATCATTTCTTTGCGGACAACATTCCCGCTCTTCGTTCGGAGCCCGGCATGCCGGGGCTGTCCGAGATCGCACCCTACCTCCACGTCTCGACCTACCGCACGTGGGAAGAGGTTGGCCATTGGTATTGGGGCCTGATCGAAGATCAGCTCAACCTCGACGACGATCTCAGGCGCACAGTGCACGAGCTCGTGGACGACGCGCCGGATCTCGCGACCAAGGTACAGCGCATCCACAATTGGGTGGTCAAGAACACCCACTACGTGGGGCTCGAGTTCGGTATCCACGGCTATAAACCTTACCGCGTCACGGACATCGTCCGGCGCGGCTTCGGCGATTGCAAGGACAAGGCCTCCGTGATGTACGCCATGTACCGCGAGGCGGGTATCGACGCCCACATCGTGCTGCTGCGCACCCGACGCAACGGCGCCATCACGGACTTGCCCGCGTCCCTCGCCGTCTTCGACCACGCCATCACCTACGTGCCCGCGCTCGACCTCTACCTCGACGGAACCGCAGAGCACAGTGGCACGACGGAGCTGCCGCAGGGAGATCAAGGCGTCACCGTGTTGCACGTCTGGCCCGAGGGTGCCGAGCTTCGTCGTACGCCCGTGCTGCCGCCGGATCAGAATTTTCGCCGACGTCGCATGGAGGTCCGCCTCGAGGGCGACGGCGCCGCCACCCTCTCCGTCAACGAGCGCGTCATCGGAGCGGGAGCCCAACGATATCGCAGCACCTACGCCGCTCAGGGCACACGTGGGGAGCGCTTCGAGCGCGCGCTGCGGGCGCTCTTCCCCGGGCTCACCCTGGAAGAGCAGAGCTTCCCCCATCTCGAGGATCTCGAGCGCCCCGTGGAGTACAGCTACCGCGCTCGCGTCCCGCAGATGGCGCGCCGCGACGGCACCAATCTGCGCCTCTCTCCCAGCGTCATGACCGACCTTCTGCGAGGCATGGCGGCGCAGCCCACACGCCGCCTGCCCCTGGATCTCGGCGGCACGAGTCGCTACGTCGAGGAGCGCACCATCCGCCTGCCCGCGGGCTTCCGCCCCGGACGCCTGCCCACGGGTGGCGTGGCCGAGAGCCCCTTCGGCAAGCTCAGCCTCTCGGTGGAGGCCAACGGTCGCTCCATTCTGGCGCGCACCGAGTTCGAGGTGAGGAGAGATCGCATCCCGCCGGACGAATACCCCGCGTTCCGAGCGTGGGTGGAGCGCGCCGACGCCTTGCTCCGTGAACAGATCACCCTCGAAGGAGGCCCTCGATGAGCCCCCGCATGTCACTCTCTCGTCTTCGATTCGCGAGGCCAGCGCTGCTGCTCCCGCTGCTCTTCGCCATCGCTTGCCCTCATCAATCCACCGGGACGGCCCACGCGCCGAACATGGACGACCTGCGCACCCGGGCCGCGGCACATCCCCAAGATGCTAGCTTGTGGCGACAGCTCGCCTTGGCCGAGCTCTACGCTAACGGTGGAGACGCCAGCCGCGCTCGTCCGGCCATCGACCATGCGCGAGAGCTCGCACCGAACGACGCGGGGCTGCTCTTCGCGGCCGCGCGCGAACGGGACCAACACGGTGAGCCCCTCGAGTCCGCCCAGCTCTTGTTGGACACCTTGGACGCCGCCGCAGCCTCTCCGACGGGAGACGGGATGCTCCTGGCGGAGGTCGCCATCGCGGCTCTCGCGGGTCTCAACGGACAGGTTCCCGGTTACGTGGAGCTGGTGCGCCCGCGTCTCGAACGGCTCTTGGCTCAGCCAGGCGCCATCGGTCGAGAGGCCAGTCAGCGCGTCGCCTATCTGGTCATGGGCCTGGCGCGGCGGCGCGCCGACATCGCTCGCGTGCGCGCCATCGCGGACGATATGGGCTGCGTGCGCAGCTTCCGCGTCGCCGGACCCTTTGGCCCGCGCGCGCTGCTCGGCTTCGATCAGCGTCACGCGGCGCTGACCATGGACGAGTTCGCGGACGAGTACGACCTCGGCCCTGGCACCGGAGTGCGACCGACCTTCGACGCAGACAGCAACGGCTGCGCTGTGCACGTGGGCTCGCGACGCACGCCCGGGCCCGGCAGCACCTACGCGCGCGGCGTGTTCCACGCGGATCAGGCTGGCGAGTACCTGATTCGCCTCGACACGCCCAACTCCGTCGAACTCTACGTGGACAACACGGACGAGCCCGTAGCTCGGCGTGATCGTCGGCGCACGCTCGGAGCGCGCGTGACTTACCACCGGCTGCAGCTGACCGCCGGGGATCACACCGTGCTGGTAAAGCTCACCACCCGTCACCCGAACCCCGTGCTGGAACTCTCCCTCGCTCCGTCCACGGCGGGCGACATGCTGCCCGAACCCGACGACGCCTTCACGCGCTGGTTGCTGGCGCGCGCGCTACTGAACCGTGGCGACCCGATCGCCGCTCGCGAGATGCTGATGCCCGCCGGTCACGATTCGGCCGCGGTGCTGATGAGCCAGTCTCTGATCGCGCTGAACGACCCGCTGATGCCTCGAGATCAGAGACGAGACGCCGCGCGACGCATGCTCAGGCGCGCCAAGCAGCTCGATCCTCAGGCGTGGTTTCCCGCCTATCGCCTGGCGGCTCTCGATGCGGCGGACGGACGCGACCAAGACGCGATTCGCACCCTGAAGGCAGACGCCGAGACCTGGCCCCACGTGCTCGATTTTCAGTCCGAGCTGGTGAGCCTGCTCTCCCGACGACAGTGGGACGCAGAGGCGGATCGCTGGATCGCGCGCGCTCGGCAGCTCGTCCCGAACGCCTGCGGGCCCATCGGCTGGGAGCTCGACGCGGCCCGCGGACGCGATCAGACCGAGGAGATCAACCGTCTCCTGGAGGCCTACATGGGCTGCAACGCGTCGAGTGATGCGCGCTATCAGCGCCTACTGCTGACACGCAGGGACGAGCAGGCCGCGCAGGAGCTCGACCGCCTCATGTCCCTCGCAGCGCCCACGGATCGGGCGCGCTTCCTGCGTACGCGTGCGGCGCTCGCGGCTCGTGCGGACGACGGCCCAGCAGAGCAAGAGGTGCTCGCGCAGATCGCCTCCGCGGAGCCGCGCTCCGAGGGCGTGGTGCTGCAGCAGGCCGACTACCTCTTGGCGGCCGGGGATCGAAACGCAGCTCTCGATCACATCGATCAGGCGTTGGCGCGCGAGCCGGCGGCGATGGCCGATCTGCACCGCTTGCGACGCGCTCTGGGCCGAGACGCCATGGGACCTTGGCGCATGGACGGCGCGCGCATGCTCGCGGAGTTCGAGGCCTCGGGGCACGAGTACGAAGGCAACGAGGTGTTGGTCTTCGACTACATGGTGACGCGTGTCTTCGACGACCTCTCGGCGCTAAAAATCGTGCACCAGATCTACAAGGTGCAGACGCAGGAGGGCGTGGACGCGCACGCGGAATTCGGCGCCCCTGAAGGTGCCTACATCTTGACCCTGCACACCATCAAGGCCGACGGAACGCGGGTCGAGCCCGACATGATCGCCGGCAAGGCGACCATCACCATGCCGCAGCTCTCGCCGGGCGACTACATCGAGTACGAGTGGATCCAGCCGGTGGATCCGCCCGCGGGCCTGCCCGGCGGGATGCTCGGAGATCGCTTCACCTTCGGCTCCTTCGAGGTGCCCTTCGAGCGCTCCGAGATGACCGTGGTCTTGCCCGAGTCGATGCATCTCGTGGTGGATCCCCGAGGTCCCGCGCCGGAGACCGAGGAGCACGTGGAGAACGGTCTGCGTGTCTACCATTGGGGCGTCACCCAGAGCCTGCCTCTGCCGGTGGAGCCTGGCGCCGTCGCGCGTCGTGAGTACATGCCCTCGATCAACTGGGGCATCGCGGCGACCTGGCCCAAGTTCATCGACGGACTGCGCGACGTGTTGGCGGATCGCGATCCCGTCGACCCGGCGGCCCTGCGTCTGGCCCGACGCGTTCTGCGCGGGCATGACACGGCTCCGCCACTGGAGAAGGCGCGCCTGCTCTACGAGTGGGCGCTCGAGAACGTGGAATCGAACCGCGACGTCTTCGGCACGGCGCCGCTCATGCTCGCGGACCGCACAGGCAACCGCGCCCGCGTGCTGAACTACCTCTATGGTCTGCTGGGGATCCCGAGTCAGCTGGTGTTGGCCCGTAGCTACGCCAACGATCAGACGCGCTCCGAGGTCGCGGACGAAGACACCTACGGCAGCCTGCTGGTGAAGGTCGGTGAAGGTCCACGAGCCGTGTTCATCTCACCCTCGCAAAAAGGAACGCCCTTCGGCTGGATAAGCCCACTGCTGCGCGGTCAGGACGCCTACGTGCTCACCGAAGGCGCGCCACGAATCACCGTGCCCGAGGGGGCGCCGGACCAAGACACGCGCGTCGTGGAGGTTCAGGCGCAGCTGCAGTCGGATGGCTCGGCGCGGCTCTCGATCACCGAGACCTTTCGTGGCCTGGGCGCCATCTCGTGGCGCAATCAGCTCGAGGGGATCCCCGAGGCGCTCCTGAACCAGCGCTTCGAGCAGGGCTACGCCTCGCGGGTGATCGCCGGCGCGACGCTGCTCTCTCTCGAGATCACGGGTCGCGAGGAGCTGAGTCAGCCGGTGGTGCTCCACTATAGCCTGGAGGTGCCGGCCTTTGGTCATCGAGAGGGTGCGTCCTGGGTGCTTCCGCCGATCTTCCCAGAGGGCCTCGCCAACTCCTTCGCGCGCCTCGATCAGCGCACGACACCCGCGCTGATGGCCATGCCTCTGGCGGCGGATCTTCGCTTCAGCCTTCGCGTGCCCGAAGGGGCCGCACCCCCCGCGGCACCGACGCCCGTGGAGCTCACGCTGCCAGGTGGTGCGCTCTTTTCAATCCGTGCCCAAGTGCAGGACGACACGCTCCGCATCGAGCGACGCGTCCGTCTTCCTCGGATGCGTATCGCGCCGGAGCAGTATCCCCTCTTCGCGCGCTTCTGCCGCTCGGCCGATCAGGCCGAGGCGCGTGATCTACGCGTCAGCCTGCCGCGCATGCCCGCGGCCCACTGAAGCTTTGGATCAGGGCTCGGGCGTCATCGGGCCGAGTCCGCCGTAGCTCTCACGCGTCGTGGCGCTGAGCTGTCGCGAACCGGCGATCTCACCGAGCGTCGTGGCGCCCTCGGTCGCCGTGCGTTCGAAGGTCGCGCGGTCGACGCGGTAGAGACCGAAGCGCGGCACGAATCCTTCGGCCCACTCGAAGTTGTCGTAGAGGCTCCAGTGGTAGTAGCCGCGCACGTCCACGCCTTCATCCCGAGCGCGCGCGATCTGCTCCAAGGAGCGCACCACGTGCTCGGCGCGCCTGCGTCCCACTTCGGTCGCGAGCCCCGACTCGGTCACGGTCATGGGGAGATCAGGCCAGCGCTCGGAGAAGTCCGTCAGCACATCGTAGATGCCAGGCTCCCAGTACTCATAGTCCATCGTCGGAACCCAGTGAGTCTCGTCCGACGCGGGCAGGCACGCGCCGAAGTCGAAGCCACCGAAGCAGGGCGTCGCTCCAAGCTGCGGGATCAAGGCGGGCGCCGAGGTCACGCCCGTGCGTGTGTAGTATTGGACGCCGAGCCAATCGAGCTTCCCAGTCCAGTCCGTGTGGGTCTCGTCCGCGGTCTGATCCAGGTTCGAGTCGAAGCTCCCGTTCAGGATCGAGTCCACGAAGAGGTAGTGGTAGACGTACTCCACGGCCGCGGCGGCCGCGACGTCTTCGGGGTCGTCGCTTACCGCGTTGCGTCGTGTGGGCACCCACTTCACCGTGTTCAGCGTGAAGCCCACCAGAGCGTTCGCACCGTCTCCGTCCGCGTCTTGGGTGTCGCAGCGCTTGATCGCGTCGTAGATCGCGACGTGCATCCGAAGGTAATTCCGGAACACATCCACGAGCCTGTCGAAGTCGGTCACGAGTAGGTCCCGGCCGGGCGGGAAAGAGCCCACGCCATAGCTCGCGAGCAGGTAATTCACCGGCTCGTTCACCGTGGCCCACTCGTCCACGCGGTCTCCGTAGCGCTCGGCGAGCAGGCAGGCGAAGTCCGCGGCCTCGGCGATCGTGGCGTCGGCTCCCGCGGGATCCGCCAGCCCGCAGAGGTCGGCGTCCGTGGGCCCCGCGGGGCACTCGAGTCCGCGCGCGGGGTCGTCCACCCAGGTCGGAAACGAGAAATGGTGCACGGTGATCATCGGCTTGATGCCTGCGCTGACCAAGGCGTCGAGCAGCTCGGAGTAGTGGGCGATAGCTGATTCGTCGAAGTTTCCTCGAGTGGGCTCGATGCGTCCCCAGGAGACGCTGAATCGGTAGGCGTCCAGGTTCATCTCCTCGAGCAAGGCCACGTCCGCCGTGGCGCGCGCCCAGCCACCGGAGGCTGCACCCACGAAGGCGGCGCCCTTGCCCAAGCCCCCATCCTCTTCGCGCATGGACCAGGGCCACCACTGTTCGCGGTCGTTGTCCTCCTCGATCTGCGCCGCGGCTGTCGCTACGCCAAGGGTGAAGCTGCCCGCGCCGCTCGGCCCGGCGACCGGTCCCGAGCCGGAGAAGTCGATGTCGACCGGCGGTGGCCCCGCGTCGAAGCCGGAGTCCACGCTCGCGTCGACGGAGGAGTCGAGGCCGGCGTCACCTCCCGAGTCGTCCCCGCAGGCGCCGAGCAGGAGCAATGCAATGGAGCTTGTCAGAAGCAGGGCACGATGGAGGCTGGCGGCGAATCGGGAGCAGAGCATATCCAGAACCATAGCGGAGTCGTCTGTCCGTGCGTACGACTCGCGATCACATCAGGTTGTTGGGATCGCTCTCGAACTCACGGCGCAGCTCTTCGAGGCTCGGCGGGTTCACGGGCTCGGAAGGCAATTCGTAAATCCGAATGCTCGTGCCGCCGCGTGAAGACGGCGCGATGGTGACGTCGAGCCTCACCTGACTTCCACGTGCGTCGCGAGGTAGCGCAGCTCGATAGGTGGCGCTCTCCCCCTGCGTGTCCACTTGGCCCGTGATCAGACGTGGCCCGAAATACTGCAGCACCTTGCGCAGGGGTACGACCGTGTGGAACGCGTGCACGCGCCTATCGACGTATTCCTGCTCGAGACCCACCGGCAGTTTCAGGGC
Source organism: Deltaproteobacteria bacterium (assembly GCA_013151775.1). Lineage (GTDB taxonomy): Bacteria > Myxococcota_A > Polyangia > Polyangiales > Houyiibacteriaceae > JAADHO01. The sequence continues at coordinate 24,213 of JAADHO010000307.1, forward strand.
GGCGAGCTCTTGGTTGGATTCACGCAGTCGTCCCTGCGCGTCGAAGAGCTCCGAGCCTGCACGCCGCAGCTCGTGGGTGGGCGCGGGCTCCGCGAGCGGGAGAGGTGGCGCTTCGCCCTGACCCACGTCCCCGCCACAGGCCGCGAGGATCGGGAAGAGCAGGCTGAGATGTCTGAGGCGCATGCTGCTTCGTATCACGCAACGCGCTCGGAGATCACTCCGGCTCGTGTCACTCTCCGACACTGCGCGCCTCGCTACTCGACCGTGCCGGCGTAGCCTTGGGGTCGCGTGTAGGCAACGGGCGCAGGCAGCTGCCGGGTGAACTCGCCGACCGAGCCACCGGAGGCGCCGCCCGTGCCACCGGAGATCTGTGCGACTAGTTCGAAGCGCGCCTGACCTGCTGTGGTCAGACGGTGAGTCGGACGCGCGCCGAGGTAGGGATCGATCTCGGATCCATCGGAACCGTCAAAGCAGCTCGGCCGCTGCGCGACGGCCACACCCATCAGGATGCGGTTGTTCAGCGCCGGGATGCGCGTGTCGTCGAGGTAGGTGACGTAAGTGCCGGAGCCCACGGAGGTCTCGAGGGCTCCGACGGGATTCAAGGTTCCTCCCTCCTCCTCGAACTTCACGCCCCAGAGCCGGCTGCTGCCGAACTGACAGGCGTCGAGCTCGTTGCTGATGGAGACGAAGGATCCGAAGTACAGGTTCCCGTTGAAGAGCTCGAGGGGGCCCGTGACCTGCTCGCCGGGATCGAGGTCGATCTGCCAGTTCTCGTACGCCTCCACACGGGAGACGCCGCCTGTGGCGGTGTTGAAGGTGAGCTTCTCGGTGACTGAGACGACTCGGTTGCGCACCAAGCTCTCGTCGAGCTTGTCCACATCCCCCGTGGCTTGCAGCACCACCACCTCCTGGTTGGCGTTGGTCGTGACGACCGGCGGAGGATAGGCCGGCTGACCGGCGTTGGCCGGCATGCCGTTGAACATGTCGAAGAAGGCCTTCACGGTCCAGCTGCGTGGATCGGGGTTCGAGAAGTCCACGCGCCAGATCACGCCGTCGGCGTCAGTGAAGAACGCGCGGCTCGCGACGCTGGCCGTGTCGCCGGTGAACGCCGAGACGCCGCCGGTGACCGGCGCCGTGAACTCCCGGTCGAACTTCTTGATCAGCCGCCCGGTGTAGGCGTCGATGAAGAAGAGCGAGCGTCCGCTGTGGTCGCCGTTCTTCCAGCAGCGGCGCATGGTTCGTCCGGGAACGGGCGTGTTGGACACGTCTCTCGCGCTGGCGATTCCCGTGGTGGCACACGCGCCGGGTTGGCGTTCACCCTCGCCGCCGCCTAGAATCACCACAGCGCGCTCGTTCACGACGCCGTTGGTCTCGACCAACATCTGCACCATCGCGGGCTCGGAGTAGCTGTTGCCCATGCGCTCATCCTCGAACTGCCACAAGAACTTCGGGTCCCTCGGATCGGTGACGTCGAGGGCGAAGGCTTGGCGGCCACCACCGCGCAGAGTGCCCACCAAGATCGTACGCCACTCGTCGGCGCGAACACGGTTCGGCGTGCGGGCGACATACACCTCGCGGACCAGGGGACTGCCGTCGACCATCCACTGATGACCCGCTCGCGCGGTCTTCAGCTTCTCGAGCAGCGCCGGCGGTACGAAGCCCCAGAGCTCGGTGCCACCGCTCAGGCTCTGTCCGTTGTAGCGCCCGCCGTTGAAGCGATGATCGTCTGCCACGAAGGCGTGCATGATGCCGTCGTTGGTGCCCACGTAGATCATGCGGGGTCGGTTTTGGACGTCCTCGTCCTGCCGGAAGGCGTTGTAGCTCTCGTCGGCCAGATCCGTTGCCGGCGGTGCGTTGACGGCGGGTGAGGAGTGGTAGATATCACCCATCTTGGCGTTCTCACGCGTGGTGCCGGGGGCGCCCCAGAGCCAGTTGATCAGGTTGCGCCGCTCCGTGTCGTTGGGGACGTCGAAGTAGCTGCGATCGAGCGAAGTGTTGGAGGCCGTCAGGCGCACGAGGCTGAGGTTTCGCTGCTTGATGCCGGCCGCTGAAGGCACGGGCAGACCCGCGCCGCTCATGAAGGTCTCGCCATCTCCCACGAGCCATTTGCTCGAGTCTTCGTGGCGACGCGCGCGCACAGTGAGCAGGCGGCGGTTCGTGCCGGGGTTGGCGTCGGGCACCGTTTGGGTGTTCAAGAGTACGCCAAAGCGATCTCGTGCGATGATGGGCTGAGGTGTGGGCACGCCCAAGCGGCACTCGATGCGCCGACGTTCGAGCACACCGGTCCAGGGGTTGCCGTCGCGGATGGGCAGGTTGAAGCCCGTGTTGAACTGAAGCTGTGCCACCGCCGTCGAGCCCGCCACGGTCGCGTTTGCGAGCGCGGGTACAGTGCGCGTGGTCGTGCCGGGGGCGGAGCGGTCGAGTACGGTGCTCATGGCGGAGATCAGCGACGCGCGATCGTTGGCGAAGAAGGCCGTGCCCGTGCCGCCCGCGTCAGCGAGCGCGTTCAAGCGCGCGGTCACGGCGGCATCACCCGCGACGTTGAAACCGACGACGTAGAGGCCGTCGATCTTGCCTCCGCATGTGCTGGTAGCGCTGCTGTAGGCACACAGGTTGCGCGCTGTGTCTTCGGGTGTCGGGTAGGGGCAGGTGGATCCAACAGTCTCGCACTTGTAAGGCGCGCCGCGCATGTCGGCGTTGGGGTAGCCATCGGTGAGCAGGATCGCGTAACGGCTGCGACAGGCAGCGTAGGGATCGCCCGTGTCACCCACGGCACGCACCGGCTTCACGTCCGGGTGATTGTCCAGGTAGTAGCGCAGGTCGTCGAGCATGCCCGCGACTGGAGTCGCTCCGAAGGGGCGCAGGCTGGGGTCGAGCAGGGCGCTCTGGATTTCCTGGTTGATGACGGTCTGATCGTCTGCGTCGGTGCCGACGGAGATCAGTCGGCCCGGTGCGGCGAGGTTCTCGTTGCGAGCGCCGTTGTCCATCATGCGCTGCACACCACAGCCGGGGAAGGTGAAGGGCTGAGGGGTTCCGTAGGAGAAGTTCCCGAAGGCCGCCGCCGAGTCGCTCAAGCGCGACCTGAAGACGGTCGCCGGCACGATCGGTGGAGCGTCCGTGAAGGTGCCCACGCCATCGAAGGTCATCAGGCCGAAGCGGACGCGATCACGGTACACGTCCAGCACGCCGTCGTTGCTCTGGGAGCTCCAGCCGAGGGCGATATGCGGCAGGTAGTAGCCGAAATCGTATTGCGCCGCATAGAGCGCCGTGTTGCGCGTCTGGGTCGTGCAGGAGAAGCCGTTGAAGCCACCCGTGAGCGCTTGAAGCACCGTGGCCCAGCGGTTTTGCTCGGCGCTGGCGCAGACGGGCAGGCACTCGGTGCAGGCTGGCGTGGCGCAGGCGCAGCTGCCCTTCTTCTCCATGGAGCCTGATGTGTCCACCATCAACATCACCACCGGGCGTACGTTGCGTACATCCGGTGCTTGGGCCGAGGCCTGCGTGGGCTGGCCCAAGATCATCGCGAGCAGCGCGAAGCCGAAGGCGAGCGAGAGGTGTGCGAGGCGTCCCATGGTTGCTCCGTTCATCGTCCGAAAGGTCCCGAGAGGCCGTAGACCCGTGCGTCGCTGGCGCTCTCGTGAAGGTAGGTTCCGCGCTGCTGGTCGGCGGTGCCGATGCCACGGACGCGAGTGCGCCCACGCGAGGTGTAGGTTGCGCGGAGGTATTGCAGACGACCGCGTCCATCCGAACGGCTGCCTCGCAGCGCGCCCGTGTAGGTGTAGGCGTCGTAGATGTCGACGATCACCATGGGCTTGTAGGCGTTGCGCTGGCCCAGCGAGGTTTGATCGAGGGGGACCGAGAGCATGGCCCTGCCCAGGTCGGATCCGTAGAGCCTGTAGGCGTCGTGGTTCGCCGCGAGCGGCTCTTCGAAGGGCGCAAGGTCGAGGGCCTGCGTGCCCGTGGCGCGGTTGAGCGTGCTGCTCTGAGCCATGGCCTGCAAGAGCGCCGCCGGGCCGTAGAAGTCGACCCATGCCATGGCGGCCTGTGCGCCCGCCTCACCGATGTAGTCCGTCTGCAGCGACTGGCGCGAATAGCCCGCGCCGCGCACCTCGTAGGCTGTGGTGTGGATGCCCACGATCGCTGTCGCCGTGAGCATCAGCAGCACGAGCATGACCACGAGCATGACGGCGCCCTCTTGGTCTCGGCGCGGCGTGCGGCGTGCATGTCGGAGTTGGGGTTTTTGGTTCATCGGAGGACCCTCGAGGCGACGTTGGGGATCAGGACTTCGGTGGTGAGCGTGCGGACTCGCGAGGCGCCATCGAGCGCTGGGTTCGCGCGGTAACGCGTGAGCGGCGCGCCAGCGGCTCGGGTCACCCAACGGAACGTCGGCTCCTGATCGGGTGTGCGGGCCGAGAGGCTGATCATCACGCTGCGCACCCGCTCGGGGAACACGTTGAGCGTGCTCGCGGCGACGCCCTTCTCCTGCGTGGCGAGCACGGGAGGCTGTCCACGCGCGGACTGGGTGTCGATCACGAAGCGGTATTCGATGTTCGCGACGAATTCGAGGATCACCTGTTCGGAACCGGGGATGGGTGCAGCGGCGTTGCTGAAGTCCACCTCACGACGGATCAGTACTGCGGGCTTCAAGCCTCGGATGTCGGCCATGACCTTGCCGTCACGGGAGCGCAGGTTGGCCAGGCTGGCCACGGACTGCGGATCGACCACTCGATACTCGATGCGCGAGATCGGCGAGACCAAGGCGCCATCGCCCAAGCCCGGCACACAAGGGCTGCCCACGGGCAGGTTCGGCGTGAAGGAGACCGTCTGGCTGCCCGCGTTTGCGCTGGTGATGCGTACGAAGAAGTGCTGCCCCTGCTGCGTCTCGATGTGCAGAAAACGCCCGGGGCGGAAGACGTCTGTGAACGCGTCGTCGCTGTAGCTGGTGCCGATGATGCCGAAGGTGTGGCGGAAAGCCTGCCAATCGGTCTGGAAGGTGACGGTGCGTCCCGCGATGCCGAGGCTCTGGGCGAGATAGGCGTCCGAGGTGACGTAGTTGCCCGTCAGCCGGATGCCGTCTGCGGTGACTTGGTTCTCGCCTGCGTTGGGCAACTTGCTGGCGTCCACATCGGGCAGGTACTCCACCGCGCGCAGGCGCACGCCGCCGGCTGCGGAGCGGCAGCTGACCTCTTTCTGGGAGTTGGGTGTGCCCAGAAAACCCGCTCGGGCGACGTCGCGTCGCAGGCGATCGATGGCCATGCGCACGGCCATCTGGGTCTGGGCCACGCGCTGCTGCTCGTGGAAATGCTTCGAAGAGGCCGCGCTGATGTAATAGATCGAGCTGATGGCGATCAGCCCCGCGACCAGGGCGACCATCAGCTCGAGCAGCGTGAAGCCGGCGCGAGCGGTCTGACGGCGAGAGCCCCTACGAGCCTGGTGTCGAAGCGCGCTCATTGGATAGGCTGCCAGCGGATGATGGTGGCGACGTTCACGGCGCGAATCCGCGGAACAGCGGCGGCGAGCTCGGCCGTGACTGCGCCCTCTCCTCCACCCGCACCGCAGTTTGGGAAGAGCCGTGCGTCACCGATGGTGCTGCTCGTGCCGTTGCTGCGGCGATGCCAGAAGGTGCGCGCTTCGACTCGGGCCGTGTCGCCCGTGACGAGCCAAGTCAGGCGTAGATGAGTGCAGTAATGGCGCTGACCCGCGGTCGTGGTGTCGCGCCCGAAGTAGTCGAAGGCGTAGGAGTCGCCGCTCGCCGCGGGAGGTGTGGGCGTGAACCAACCCGTGGTGCCACCGGCGTTCGGGAGAAGCTTCAGGTAGTCCGTCGTGTTGAGGGCGGTGGGCAGATTCGTGCCGTTCCAGCGCAGTCCATCCGTGCGCACACGCTCGACCCATTGGCGCGTGAGCTGCGTCGCCATGGTCATCTCGCGCGCCTCGAGGTTGCCTCGCGTGGCCGCCTGCTGCAGGGCCATGATGCCCATGGCGCCCACGGTCATGATGGAGATGGCGACCATCACCTCGATCAAGGTGAAGCCAGCTCGGCGAGCACGCTCGGTCGAGTGAAGCCCGCTCATCGCAGCACCCTCGCGTCGCCGCCCAGCGGCACGACCACCCAGCGCGTCACGCCCTTCGGGGTGCCGCCGACTCGGCGCACGAAGGAGAACCGAAAGCCTCCGAACAGCCTATCGGCCGAGGTGTTCCTATCCGTGAAGCGTCCGCCGATGCCCGACGCGCTCCGACGATAGAACGTGCGCCCGGAGGGTTCGAAGCAGATGTCCAGCGGGTTGTGTCCCGGAGCGCGCATGCGCACCGTCTGATCGCCCCGCGCGTACTCTCGCATGTCGAGGCTCTCGATGCAGAGGGGGTTGCTCGCGCAGGTGCCGAGCATCACCGTGGGCCAATCCGTGGCGTTGCAGCGGTTGTTCAGGCCGCGATAGACTTGGATGGAGCCGTTGCCTCCACCGCTCACCGCCGTGTAGCGGGCGAGGTAGGCGCGCCCATAGCCCTGGGACGCCGAGCGGGCGCGGGTCATCAACCGCACCATGTCCGAGGCGGCGCGCGCGGAGCGCTGCTCTTGGACGCCCGCGGCGATCGAGGGTCCGGCGACCGCCGCCATCACGGCGATCACGGTGACGACGATCATCAGCTCCAGCAAGGTGAAGCCGTCTGAGCGACGGTGCTGTCGAGAGCGCAACATAACTCGGGAGCTTTGTTGCAATGCCCATACCCTGCGTCGTCCAGGATCCATCTCATTGAAATCACAAAGCATTTTGACGTCCCGGGCGCGTTCTGCACCGCATCCGATGCGGTGCTATGAAAACATTTCCAGCCCCAGCGGGCCCACGAGCCCAGAGTGTAGGCCGCCGAGACCGGCTCGATCTACTTCCGAACGAGAGCCCAGAGGCTATCACTCGGATTGCGTACTACGAGTATGTAGAGTACGTATTACCCATGAGTCGAAGTATGCGGACGGTCTCGCTGAAGCTCCCGGAAGACCTCGATCATGATCTGAGCGAGCTCGCGAAGAGGCGCGGTGAGACACGATCGATGCTCATTCGAGAAGCGATCGCCGCGTATACGCGACAGCATCGTCGTTCGGTCACGGACGTGGCTGAAGACCTCGTCGGCTCACTCGCGGGCCCCAGCGAGCTCTCCACTCGAGATCTCTCCGGCTACGGAGAGTGAGGTCGTTCCTGATCGACACGGGGCCAATCGTCGCCCTCCTCAACGGCCGCGATCGGCATCACGCTTGGATCAGGGATCTGCTGCGCACGGTCGAGCCCCCGCTCCACACCTGCGAGGCGGTGCTCTCAGAAGCCTGCTTCCTTCTGCGGCAGCTCGAGGGAGGCGCCGATGCCGTGCTCGAGCTCTGCGCGCGTGGCGTCCTGCGCGCGGGCTTCTCCTTCGATCGCGAGCAGGACGAAGTGCGGATGCTGATGCGCAAGTACGCCAACGTCCCCATGTCGCTCGCGGACGCATGTCTCGTCCGCATGACCGAGCTCGACGACGACAGCGTCCTCTTGACCTTGGACAGCGACTTTCGGATCTACCGTCGCCACCGTCGCCGGGTCGTGCCTCTGCGAACGCCAGGCTGAACGCTACACGTCGAGGTGCAGCGTTCGTGTGTCAACGGTGGTCTCTCGGATTCTCGGAGAACTTGCTACCGTCCGTGCGACTTCATCGCCACTGAGGTCACCGGTAAGCTGGGTGTGCTACGCCACGCGCATGACCACGCCCACGCTCACGCGATACCTGCCGCCCGCGGGCAGCGACGTCGCGGACGCAGCCCTCTCGGACCTGCTGCTCGACGGTTTCCTCTCCTATGCGGAGGAGCTTGGGCTCGAGCTCTATCCGGCGCAGGAGGAGGCGATCCTCGAGCTCTTCGGCGGATCGAGCGTGGTGCTCGCCACGCCCACCGGCAGCGGCAAGTCCTTGGTCGCTCTCGCCGTGGCCTTCGAGGCGCTCGCCAAGGGCCTGCGCTCCTTCTACACGGCGCCGATCAAGGCGCTCGTCACCGAGAAATTCTTCGACCTCTGCCGCGCCCTCGGACCCGAGAACGTAGGTTTGATGACCGGCGATGCCACGGTCAATCGCGACGCGCCCATCATCTGCTGCACGGCGGAGATCCTCTCGAACCTGGCGCTGCGGGAGGGTGCACGGACGCAGGTGGATCGCGTGGTGATGGACGAGTTCCACTACTACTCGGATCGCGACCGCGGCTTGGCGTGGCAGGCGCCACTCCTGATCCTCGAGCGCGCGCGCTTCCTCTTGATGAGTGCGACCCTCGGCGACACCACGCGCATCGAGTCGACGGTGGAGGAGCTCACGGGCGCGCCCTGCGTGACGGTGCGCAGCGATCAGCGCCCCGTGCCCCTCGACTACGAGTACCGGCTCACGCCGATCCACGAGACGCTCTACGACCTGCTCGAGCAGGGGCGTGCGCCCATCTACGTCGTGCACTTCACGCAGCGCGCCGCCACCGAGCGGGCGCAGGACCTGATGAGCGTCGACTACCTGACCAAGGACGAGAAGCGCGCCATCAAGGACGAGCTGCGCGGAGCGCGTTGGCCCACGCCCTTCGGCAAGGAGCTGAAGCGCTTCCTGCACCACGGTGTGGGCGTGCACCACGCGGGGCTCCTGCCGCGCTATCGACGCGTGGTGGAGAAGCTCGCGCAGAAGGGCATGCTGCGCATCATCTGCGGCACAGACACCCTCGGCGTGGGTGTGAACGTGCCGATACGAACCGTGCTCTTCACGCAGCTCTGCAAGTTCGACGGCGAGAAGGTCGGCGTGCTCTCCGTGCGCGATTTTCAACAGATCGCGGGGCGCGCGGGCAGGCGTGGCTATGACGCGCAAGGTTCCGTCGTGGCGCAGGCGCCCGAGCACGTGGTCGAGAACGAGTCCATGCGCCGCAAGGCCGCCGGCGACTCCAAGAAGTTGCGCAAGATGAAGCCGAAGAAGCCGCCGGATCGCGGCTACGCGCACTTCGACGAGGCGACCTTCGACAAGCTGCGCTCGAGCGCGCCGGAGGCGCTCATCCCGCGCTTCCGCGTGACCCACAGCATGCTGCTCGACGTGCTCGCGCGTCCCGACGAGGATGGCTGCAAGGCGATGAAGAGCCTGCTTCGCAAGAGCCACCTCTCGCGCAAGCAGACCTTCTCCGAGGGTCGCCGCGCCATCTCCATGCTGCGCTCTCTGCTCGACGCGGACGTCTTGCGCCCGAGCGAAGGCGGCCACGGCTTCGTCGTCGCGGGCGATCTGCAGACCGACTTCTCGCTGAATCAATCTCTGAGTCTCTACGCGGTGGAGGCGATCGACGCGATGGACACGGAGTCTCCCACCTACGCCCTCGACGTCATCAGCCTGATGGAGGCGATTCAGGAGAACCCCGGCGTCGTCTTGCTGAAGCAGGTCGACCTCGCGAAGAAGCGCGCCATCGACGCCATGAAGGCCGAAGGCATCGAATACGACGAGCGCATGAAGGAGCTCGAGAAGATCGATCGCCCGAAGCCTCTGCAAGAGTTTCTCTACCTCACCTTCGACGAGTTCCGCGAGCACCACCCCTGGCTCGAAGGGGAGAACGTGCGGCCCAAGAGCGTCGCGCGCGACCTCTGGGAGCAGGGCCTGAGCTTCAACGACTACGTGAAGGAGTATGGCCTCGCGCGCTCGGAGGGCGTGCTGCTGCGCTACCTCTCGCAGGCGGTGAAGGCGCTGGTGCAGAACGTGCCCGAGGACGCGAAGACGGAGGAACTCTACGACATCACGGAGTCCCTGGCGGCCAGTGTGCGCATGGTGGACGCGAGCCTGCTCGACGAGTGGGAGCGCCTCGGCGACCCCGAGAAGCAGGCGGCGGATTCCGAGGTGGTCGAGGACGAAGAGCCGGACATCACGCGGGACAAGAAGGCCTTCACGGCCATGATCCGCAACGAGTGCTTCCGCTTCATGCGCGCCCTCGGTCGCGGTCGCTTCGAGGAGGCCGCGAAGATCTTGGTGGAGACGTCCGACGCCTGGGATGCGGAACGCCTCGCGGACGCGATGGCGAAGTTCCGCGAGGCCCACGGCGCGCTGCGTCTCGACGCCCAGGCGCGGGCGCCCAAGAACCTGCTCGTTCAACAGGGCGTAGACGTCTGGGAGCTGACCCAGATCCTGCTCGACGAGGACGATGACCGAGATTTCTGCTTCCGAGCGTGCGTGGATCTCGAGCTGGCTCGGCAGGAGGGACGACCGAGGCTACGGCTGTTCTCGCTCGGAGACGGAGCGAGCTGATTCCGTCGCCTTAGGTGGAGCCTCGCGATCAGTGGTAAGATAGCTGAGCGTTTTCAGTGGTCAGGGCTCGTCTGGGATATGTGGTCCCAAGTCGGTGGACGGGCAATCGAGGTCATCATGTCGGTTTCCCGCTTCACACTCACGCCTGCAGCGGCGTTTCTCCTCTTGTCCGTCGGGGCCCTCGTGCCCGCCTGTGACTGTAGCGGCAGCACAGGAGGTGGGGCTTCTTGCGTGAACTCGTCCACGTGTACCGGCGACCAAATCTGCATCGACGGAACGTGTCGCGCGCGCACCAGAGTTGACTCGGGTCGCGTGGAGCCCGGCTGTAACGATCGCGACGGCGACGGTTTCGGCGACGGCTGCGCCGCCGGTCCCGATTGTGACGACGGCAATCCGACGCAGACGGGGCGTGAGGTCTGCGACGGAGCGGACAACGACTGTGACGGCGTCGTCGACAATGGCGTCGTCTCGGAGTGCGGAGACTGCAACCCGGACTGTCGTCTCGAGGGACATGGCGTGGGCACACCGACGCCCTTCGATCCCGAGGCGGATCCTTCCGATGGTGTTGGGCTCGACCCCACCGGCGCACTGATCCTCGACTCGCGCCGCGTGAACACCAACATCATCTGGATCGCCGAGACCTGGCAGGGCACCGTGTCGAAGTACTCGACGGAGGCGCCTTATCCGGAGCTCGGGCGCTACAACACGGGCCCCGACGGCGCGGCCAACGACCCCTCGCGCACCTCGGTCAACAGCCTCGGCGACGTCTACGTGGGCAACCGCGGAGGCAACAGCGTCAGCCGCATCTCCGTGCTCGGCTCGGACTGCCCCGACACCAACGGTGACGGCGTGATCACCACCTCCTCTGGCTCGGACGTGTTGGCCGTGGGCGCGGACGACTGCGTGCTGTGGACGACGGATCTCGAGACGGCCATGCCGGGAGAGCGCCACGTCCGCGCCGTGGCCGCGCAGGACGTGGACGGCCCCGACGGGGAGCTGCTCGAGTACGTCTGGATCGGAGGCTACGACACCAACCGGATCGCCAAGCTCGACGGAAACACGGGCGCCGTGCTCTTCACCACGCCCTCGGTGAACAACCCCTACGGCTTCGCCATGGACGGCAGCGGTAACCTCTGGATCTCCACCCGCGCTGGCAACTACCTCGGCCGGGTCGACACGACTCGTTGCATCGACGAGGCGAGTTGCGCGGGCGCCGTGTGTCAGGGTGAAGGCCCTGGCTTCGACGACTGCGTGAAGCAGCGCATCCCGACCCCGATGCTGCCCTACGGTATCACCGTGGACTTCAATCAGCGCGTCTGGCTCGGCGGCGCGGACGTCGGTCGCTACACGCCCACGGCAGCGCCCGGCTCGCGCTGGCAGACCTCGGGGCTACCCTATGGCGGAATCGCGGTGCATGGCATCGCGGCGGACGCGGAGGGCTGGATCTGGGGCGGCGCGCAAGGCAACGGCGTGGTGCGCATCGAGGCCGACAACCCACGCAACTACCTGGCGGTGCCTGGCACGACGGGCATGCCGAACAAGGGCATGGCGGTGGACGCCGACGGCAAGATCTGGTGCATCCGCTACAACGACGCGGCCACCGTGATCACGCCCGGCGCGGCCATCGGCGACAACGTCGTGAACACGGGAGTGGCGACCTATGGCTCCGGTCTGCTGCGCTACACCTACTCCGACATGACGGGTCTGCAGCTGCGCCTGGCGACCAACCCACGCGGCTACTATCGCCACATCTACGAGGGCTGTCCGGCGGGCTCCCCAACGCCTACGGATTGGGGCGAGGTGCGCTGGGACGCCGACACCCCTCCGGGCACGACCGTGCTCTTCCGTGTGAAGACGGCCGACACCCGCGCCGCGCTCGACGCAGCCGACTGGACATTGGTGGCGACGTCGCCGCCCGACGCCTCGCCCGCTTCCATCGGTGCCGCGCTCACGGCTGCGGGCATCACGCCTGGCCGCCTGCTGATGCTCGAGATCGTGCTACGCGCCGAGCGCACGAGCGCCACAGAGGTGATCACCCCCGTGGTTCGCAGCTCCGAGGTGACTCACAGCTGCCCGCCCGACTTCGGCTGATCCGCGCGTCGGCGCGCCGACTCCCATGCCCACTCACCCACACTCGGGCTCGACCTATGTGCTCGGCTTGGGCGCCAACCTCGGCGACCGGTTCGCCTCTCTGCGACAGGCCTGCCTGCTGCTCGACGCCTCGGAGGATCTCCGGGTCGTAGCGGAGTCGCCCGTCTACGAGACGGACCCGGTCGGCCCGCCCCAGCCGCGCTACTTGAACGCGGCCATCCGAGTGGAGACCACGCGCAGCCCCGAGTCCCTGCTCGACTTGGCCCTTGCCACGGAGGCTCGCATGGGTCGAGACCGGCGCGAGTCGGTGCGTTGGGGCCCACGGATCATCGATATCGATCTGCTCTATGCATTCCACAAGACGCTCTCGAGCCCGCGATTGCAGCTGCCCCACGCCCACCTGCTCGAGCGATCCTTCGCCTTGGCGCCCCTCTTGGACGTGGCCCCCGAGCTGCGCGAGTGCTTCGGGGACACCCTCGCTCAACTCGGGGGGACTCCGAAAACGCACGCTCCGACCCTCAGGGGTGCCCGGGAAGATTGAGGATCCGGCCGCGGCGCAGTAGGATCGCCAAACCGCGACGCTCACGACGAGCGCTCGGAGGAGATCATGGCTGACACTCGCAAAGATCGCCGCGCGCCCATGTCATTGAAGGTGCGCTTCAAGAGCGCCACCCTCGACGAATTCGTGGAGCATTACAGCCACGACATCTCCCGCGGAGGCATCTTCATCAAGTCGAAGAAGCCGATGGCGATGGGCACCTTGTTGAAATTCGAGCTGCAGCTCGAGGACCAGTCTCGGGTGATCCGTGGCGTCGGCAGGGTGGTCTGGTCGCGCGACGCGGAGCAGGTCGGAAACCTCCCCGGCGTAGCCGCGGGCATGGGCATCAAGTTCATCAAGATGGACGCCGAGAGTCGTGGCTTCGTGCAGCGCATCGTCGATCAACGCGACAACGCGCCCGGCACCTTCGATCAAGGCGCGGACCCGGCGCCCAAGCAAGAGGGCTTCTTCCCGGATCTGCCCGCGGCTGAGCTGCCTCCGCCGGAAGACCGCACCACCGTGCGCCACGCCAGCGAATTCCTCGCTACGGCTCTGGCCGACGGGGACGAGGACGCGGCCAAGGAGGCGGAAGCCAACGCCGAGGCGGCGCGCAAGCGCACGGAGGAGATCCAGCGTGAGCGCGAGGCCGCGGCCAAGGCCAAGGCCGCCGCGGAGGCGGCGCCCGCCGCACAGGACCTCGGCGATCCTGACGATGACGACGAAGCCACCGTGATGGCCGAGGGGATGGTCGACATCGCCGCCGCTGCCGACGCCGCGATCGCGAAGCAAGCGGAAGAGGAGGAGGCGACACGCATGGCGCCGGGCCTCTCCGCAGAGACGGCCGCCGCCGCCGAGGCCGAGGTGGCGAAGCCCGAGCCCGAGCCCGTGACGCCCGCGAAGTCGACGCCCGTGGTCGCGACGCCCGCTAAGCCCGAGCCCGCGAAACCCCTCAAGTCGGAGCCGAAGACGCCCAAGGCCGCCGCCAAGCCAGCCGCGAAGCTCGCTCCTCCGCCCGCCGCGCAGTCGGCGGAAGGCTCCCGCTCTCTGGCTCTGCCCATCATCTTGGGTCTGGCCGCGATCGCCGTCATTGGCTACGTCGTCTACAGCCGCTCCCAGACCCCGCAGCAGATCGAGCCCGTGGCAGACACCACATCCACGCCTCAGGTCGAGCCCGAGCCTATTCCGGAACCCATCCCGGTGCCCGAGCCCGTGCCAGAGGTCAGCGACGCAGCCGCGCCCGGAGTCCAGACGGTGAGCCTCGAGGTCGAGTCCACGCCAGCGGGAGCGCAGGTGCGCGTGGCCGGCGAGCTGCTCGGTCAGACGCCCGTGTCCGTGAGTCTGCCTGCGGACACCGCGTCCACCATGACGTTGAAGCTCGCGGGCTACGCCGAGCTGAGCCGTGAGGTCACGCCGAGCGAGGGCGCGACCGAGAGCTTCACCCTCGAGGCGCTCCCCTTCGTGCTCGACGTACGCACGATCCCCGCGGGAGCTCGCGTCTCCGCGGGCGGCCAAGCCGTGTCTGCACCCGGTGAGCTGCGCTACCCACGCCTCTCGCGCAGCATCCTCGTGATCGCGACCAAGCGTGGATACGCGCGCAACACGGTCACGGTCGAGCCCGGGACCTTCGAGGAGCGCGACGGAGCGATGCGTCGCTCGGTGGAGATCACGCTCGAGGAATCGTCGGGCCACTCCATTCGGGGATCCGGCGGCATGATGGCTAACATGATGACCGAGCCCGCGATGATCGAGCCGGTGATGACCGAGCCGGTGATGACCGAGCCCGCCATGACCGAGCCCGCCATGACCGAGCCTGCCATGACCGAGCCCGCCATGACCGAAGCGCCAGCGATGACTGAGCCTGTGATGACTGAGCCCGCGATGACCGAGCCTGTGATGACCGCGCCCGCCATGGCGCCGACGATGGCGCCCATCCCAGACAACCCCTTCTGAGTCTAGCGCCAGCGTCGGCCGTCGAAGCGTGGCTTCGCGAAGGCCGGCGCCGGTCCGCTCTCTGGCTGCGCCCCGCGCGGCCTGCCCATTAGCAGGGCGCGTACCAGCACGATCCCCGCGACGAAGCCGCCCACATGCGCGAAGAAGGCCACGCCTCCGCCCGTGCCCGTGGAGCCGAGCGTGCCCAAGGCAGAGAGCAGCTGAAATCCGAACCAGACGAAGATGAAGAGGAAGGCCGGCAGCTCGATCAGCTGAATGAAGATGATGATGAAGACCAGCGTGACCACGCGAGCTCGCGGAAAGAGCATCACGTATCCGGCCATCACGGCGGAGATGGCGCCCGACGCGCCGACCATGGGGATGGTGCTGTGGGGACCGATGGCGACCTGCATCGCCGCCGCTGCGAGTCCTCCCAGTAGATAGAAGAGCAGAAAACGCCCGCGCCCCAGCGTGTCCTCGACGTTGTCACCGAAGATATAGAGGAACCACATGTTGCCGATCAGGTGCAGCCAGCCGCCGTGCATGAACATGCTCGTCAGCGGGGTGATCAGCGCGCCCAAGGCGCCGCCCTCGGAGCGCGGCAGCCAGATGTCGGAGCCGGTGAGCACATCCGGGATCAGGCCGTAGCGCATCACCAGAGCCTGCAGCCCGTCTGATCCATGCGCCCATTGGAAGAGCCAGACCAGCACGTTCAGCGCGATCAACGCCCAGGTCACGACCGGCGTGCGGCGAGTCGGGTTCAGATCGCGGAGCGGGAACACCCGCTCAAGCTAAGGATAACTCGCTCGGCGTCAACGCAGTGTGGTCGACGCACGGTCCGCACGGATCGCGCCTTCGCTCAGCTCGCGGGCAGGTCGAGGGCTCGCCAGCGCAGCATTCCGCCGGCGACATTCGCAGCGTCGAAGCCCGCCTTGCGAAGGATCTGCATGGCCATGGCGGAGCGCCGGCCGGAACGACACAGGATCGCTACGGGCTTGTCCTTGGGCAGCTCCTCGAGCCGATCACGGAGCTCGTTCAACGCGATGCAGACGCAGCCCTCGAGCTTGCCGAGCTCTCCAGTCAGCTCCTGCTCCGTGCGCACGTCGAGCAGCACGACGGCGTCCCGATGTTCCGCCACCCAGCGCGGATCGATCTCGAGGATCCCCGCGTAGGTCGCCACCACCGGTCCCCACTCCGCGACCTTGGCGACTATCCCATCCTCCGGTTCGCCGCAGCGACCGTTGGCCGGCAGCGCCGCGGCGATCTTCTTCGGATGGGGCAGCCGCATGTTGTCCATGTAGCCGACGAAATCGGCCTCGCTGGCCTCGCCGCCTACGCGCGGGTTGTGCGTGCACTCCTCTTCGACCGAGCTGACGGTGCGTCCCGCGTAGTCGTGCGCCGGGTAGACCAGCGTCTGCTTGGGCAGCGTGAAGATCTGCTCGCGAATCGAGCGATAGAGTGTAGCGGCGTCGCCCGCCTGAAAGTCCGTGCGACCGGCGCCGCGGATCAGCAGCGCGTCTCCGGTGAACACCCGATCCGCGAACACGTAGCTCACGCATCCATCCGTGTGTCCCGGCGTCGCGCGGACCTCGATCGCGTAGTGGCCCATGGGGATCACGTTTCCGTGCTCGATGGGCAGATCGACGCCGCTCGCGCCGCAGCGCTTCGACAGCGCGACCTTGCTGCCGACGGCCTTCTTCATCAGCCACGCACCGGTGATGTGATCCGCGTGCTGATGGGTGTCGAGCGTGTGGGTCAACGAGAGCCCGAGCTCGCGGAGGATCGCGAGGTCGCGTTGGTGCTGCTCGAACACGGGATCGATCAACACGGCCTGTCGCCCCACGGGATCGGCGAGCAGATAGGTGTAGGTGGAGGACTCGGCGTCGAAGAGCTGGCGAAAAATCATGCCGCGCAGCATACGCAGGTTCACCGCGCATGCGCAATCTGAGCGACTGACATGATCGACAGCGGGCTCAGTGTGACATGCCCCGGCCCAGGTTTATGAGCTTGGCGCCAGCGCCCGGGGCGAGGATCAGCTTCACGCGCAGCGCATCGGGCTCCACGCTCACGCTGAGCGCGACGGGGACGGTGGCTTCGCCGGCAGGCGTCCCGCCTTCGCCGTCAGGCCTTCGTGCGCCCATCATGCCGGCCACGCTGGGCATGAGTCCAACGACGTTGACGAGTGCTGCGAGCACGCTCTGATCCGGCGAGGCGCTCAGCAGACGTTGGCTCGCGGCGTCGAGTTCCGTCATACGCGCCTCGGACGCGTAGGCGCGCGTCATCGCGTTGGCCACGCCCACAGCCTCCCCTGGCTCTCGATTCGAGGCGGGGCTCAACACCAGGCCTCGCACCATTTGGCTACGCGTCAGGACGATCTCACGCTTCGCACCCTCGCAGCCGCCCACGCGCAGGGCGCCGTCCTCGGACGTGACCCCGGGCGCGCCGTCGCCGCAGCCGATCACGAGGCCGAGCGGGCGCAGCAGCCACGCCGATCCCAGCGCCGTGCGCACGGCGGCTTGCACGTCTAGCTGCGACTCGGAGTGACCGAAGTAGGCCAGGAAGGAGTGCCCATCGCGTCCGCCGATCGCCAGACCGACTGGGCCCGAACCGTCGTAGAGCGCCTCGCCGATCTGCGTGAAGGCCTGCTGCTGCGCCGGCGTCACGCGCTCACCGAGCAACGCTGTCAGCCAAGACTCGCCCTCTCGATCTGGGGGCATCGCGACCAAGAGGCGCAACGACGCCGTTGGCATGCGGGCCAGGTCGCGGGTTTTCAACGCATGGAGACTGGCCAAGGCGATCGCCAAGGGCGATCCCGTCGTCACCGCCACGCGTAGGTCGAAGGTCGGACCCGCGGGCCCGTCGCTGAGCGTGAGCGTCAGCTCGCCCACATCGGGCAGGAGCGCGACCAGGGCGCGCAGCTTGCGCTCCGCCAGATTCAACGCGGCCTCGGGATCGGCCAGCTCCGGCCGGTCGGTGTGACGGGTGCGCTCGGCTTCCAGATCACGTCGCGCCTTGGCGGCCCAGCGATCGACCGCCGCGTTCGCCATGGCGTGGAGCGACCGCGAGACGAACCCCGGCTCGACCTGCAGCGTCAAGCCCGGCGAGTGATCTTCAGCCATCGCACGGGTCGCGAGCCACGCCTGCCCTTGGTTCACCGCCTCGCGAGTGTCGCCCACGATCAGCACGTCACCTGCGAGCGCCAGCGCTGGCAGTGTGTCCGCGCCGATCCAATGGGCGCCGCCCGTCAGCGCTTCGCCGAGGGCGAATTCGGGACCGAGTGGGTGCGCCGCGTCCTGCTCCAGCCTCACGCGCGCTGCGTAGACGTGCTTGGCGTGGTTGGCGTCTCCGAGCACCAGGCTCTCGAGGGGTGAGTCGTCGAGCACGCGCGCCTGGAGACCGCTCGGGAGTTCGATCACTCGGCTCAGCAGATCGCCCGATGTGCGTGGAAAAGCGGTCGCCACGACGCCCTCTCCGAACTGTTCGCGCAGCGCTTCGAGGAAGTTCGAGCCGCCGCGAAAGTGCAGCTCCGCGCGCGTGTCCGCGGGCCTCACGGCGGGCGCCGTTGGCTCGCTGGCGGGCGTGGGTGAGCTCGCATCGCACGAGTCGCAGGCCCCGGCGCCGACCAGGCTCAGCGCGAGCGCGATCAGCGCACGGTGACCTCTCAGAAAACGTGTCGAGTCCATCGCGCGAGCATAGTCTGAAAACCGGAGACGGGGTGGGGACGCTCTGCGTCATTGCGTCATTCGAAGCGTCGTGCGCCTCGAATGACGCAATGACGCAGAGCGTCCCCATGCTATGAGGCAGCATGCGCGCCGCCGAACTGCTCGGACCCTCGGGGCCCATCGCGCGCGCTCTCGAAGGCTACGAGCACCGCGAGGGGCAGCTCGCCATGGCGGAGGCGGTGGAGCGCGTGCTCGAGCGCGAGGGTGTGCTCTTCGTCGAGGCGGGCACGGGCATTGGCAAGACCCTCGCGTACTTGGTGCCGGCCCTGCGCTCGGGGCAGAAGGTGATCCTCTCGACCGGTACGCGGAACCTTCAAGATCAGATCATGAAGAAGGATCTACCCTGGCTCCGCGAGCACCTCGAACCGGGTGGCTTCGGCCGGGATGAGAGCCGCACCGTGTGCTTGAAGGGGCTGTCGAACTACGTCTGCCTGCACCGGCTGGTGAGTCATCGGCTCAGCCTGCCGGGCATCGAAGGCGAGCGTGAGCGTCAGCTCGCGGTGCTCGACGCCTGGGTGGAGCGCACGCAAGACGGCGATCGGGCGGAGCTGCGCGAGCTCGACGAGGACGCGCCCATCTGGTCCGACGTGACGAGCTCCACGGACACGCGCATCGGTCCACGCTGCGACTACTACGAGGACTGCTTCGTCACGCGCGCGCGGCGACGGGCCGAGGCGGCGGACATCGTGGTCGTGAATCATCACCTCTTCTTTGCCGACCTGGCGCTGCGTCGCAGCCGAGGCGTCGGAGTGTTGCCCGACTATCAGGTCGTGATCTTCGACGAGGCGCATCAGATCGAGGACGTGGCCACGCAGTTCTTCAGCGCGCAGCTCTCCTCGACGCAGCTCACGCGCTTGGCCAAGGACGCGACGCGCACGCTCTCGCGCATGCGCGCCAAGCAGGTCGGCGCGCGTCTGGCGGAGTCTCTCGCGCTGCGCAGCCAAGCGTTCTTCGAGCACGTCCCGCGGGCAGCCTCCGGCGTGCGCGTGGATCTGCCCGACGAGCTGCTCCATGGACAGCTCGAGGCGTCCCTCTTCGCCCTCGACAGCGCCCTCGAAGCGCTCGGTGCGCACATCGCGAATCAGGACGACGCGAGCGAAGGCGCCGAGCAGGTCGGACGACGCGTGGCGGGTCAGCGCGGCGCTCTGGCGCAGATCCTCGAGGGCGCTCGCGGTGGACGCATCTGCTACGCGCAGGCCTCGAAGCGCGGTGTAAAGGTGGCGTCGAGCCCGGTGCATGTGGGTGAGCTGCTGCGCGAGGAGCTCTTCACGCCCACGCCCACGGTGGTGCTGACGAGCGCGACCCTGACCACGTCGGGAAAGTTCTCCTTCATCGAGAGCCGCCTTGGTGTGGACTTCGAGGTCGAGGAGCTGTGCGTGCCCTCGAGCTTCGACTATCCGGCGCAGGCGGGCATCTACACCCCCGCCGACATGCCCGACCCGCGCTCGGCGAGCTTCCTCGATCGCGCGGAGGCCGAGGTGAAGGAGTTGGTGGCGATCAGCGGCGGTGGCGCCTTCGTGCTCAGCACCTCGAAGCGCGTCATGAAGGAGCTTCATCGACGCTGCGCAGGCGATCTTCCCGGGCCCGCGCTGCTGCAAGGGCAGGCGCCCAAGGCTGCCCTGCTCGAGCGTTTTCGCGCCGCTGGCGACGCCACGCTCTTCGCCACCGCGAGCTTTTGGGAAGGCGTCGACGTTCCCGGTCAGGCGCTGAGGCTCGTGGTGATCGACAAGCTGCCCTTCGCCGTGCCCACGGATCCGTTGATCGCCGCGCGCTGCAACATGTTGGAGCAGGAAGGTGTCTCTTCCTTCATGAAATACCTCCTTCCACAGGCCGCCCTGGCTCTCGAGCAGGGCTTCGGTCGCCTGATCCGTAGCAACAGCGATCGCGGCGTGGTCGCCATCCTCGATAGCCGCATCGTCACCAAGGGCTACGGCAAGACCTTCCTCAAGAGCCTGCCGCCCGCGCGCCGGATCCACGACCTCGACGGCGTCCGCGCCTTCTTCCACGAGGCGTCGTGAGGTACACGCTCGCCCTCGTGCTGCTGCTGCTGGCCTGCGGTGGTGAGGCGCAGCCCACCAATTCTTCGACAAATCGTCGAGAAGCGACAACTCGTCATTCCAAGAACACCAAAGTTGACGAGAATACCACGAAGATTGTCGTAAATCATGAACAGCTTGACGATAATAGTGTTCAGCAAGCTCTCGCTGACGCTCCCTTGGCAGATCTCAGCAGCTTCGACTTGCCATCGGATGATCGCCCCCTGGGCTCACTGCGCCCGCCGCCGCGCGCCGATTGGCCAGGCAGCGTCGCGGGCGAGTGCACGCTGCTGAGCCGTCTCCCCGGGCGAGTCTGGCCTGGTCGCGGGCCGTCCATCGTGCGCGCCGTCGGGGACACCCTGCTGGTCGCGGGTTATGCGCAGGGTCCACGCGGCATGCAGGTCTACGCGCTGCGCGTGCTGCCCGACGGGCGCTCGCAGCCTCTCTTCTCGGCAGACCTCACGGCCTCGCGCCTGCCCAGAGTGCCACCTGGTCTCGCCACCCGGGGCGCTCGCGCCCTGCTCGCCTGGGTGGATGGAGGTCGTCTGCGAGCCATCCGCCTGAGCCTGGCCGCGAGCGCAGGAGGTGGAGGTCGCACGCTAGAGCTCGGGCGAGGCGCGGACCCGCGCTTTTCACCCGCGGTGAGTCTTCAGCCTCGCGCCGTGTTGGTCGCCTACACGGATGGAAGTGCGACCCCCATGCACGTGCGCTTGCTGCGCCTCGGCCTCGAGGACGAGATCGAGGCGCGCGCGGACGTCAGCCTCCCGCACCATGGCGCCGCCGCTCCGAGCTTCGCCCGCGGCGGCCAAGCGGCATCTCCACGGCTCTACTTCCTCGAGCCTCGCTCCGGCATCAGCGCGCTCTATGCTGTGGACTTCGCGAGCGACCTCTCGCCTCGTCCCGCGCGCCTCGTGCGCCCCATCTCGAGCACCTACGAGCCCCCGCGTATCGCCGTCGCTTCTTCGCCCGGCGTGGTCGCCTACACCGCCCTCGGCAGCGCCGCCACCACCGCCATCGGGCTGCTGCCCCTCGACGACGCGAACCGCGCGCCCGTCGCGCTCTTGCGTGGCTCCGGCTTCGGCCTCTTCGGTCTGGACGTCGCCCTGCTGCCCGGCGCGGCGGTCTTCGCCTTCGGCGCGCCGACCCATCCCAGCTCCCCGAGTCCAGGTCCAGCCAACCGCGCACCGCACGAGATCCACGTGCGCTTGGCCGCGCCGGCGCCTCTGCCCGAGTTGGTGATTCGCAGCGCAGGCGGCGCCGAATCGCCCAGCATCGCCGCGGGTCCGGGCGGCCTCTTCGCCCTCACCTACGCGGCCTCGGGTGGTGTCTACCTCAGGTGGCTCCGCTGCGCCCCACCGTGACGTCGGACGGTCAAAGTTGATAGGCGACGCCGAAGGACACGCGTAGATTGGCCCTGCTGTCGAAGAGCCTGTCAGGCGCGAAGCCATAGCCGCCGCGGATTCGCGCGAAGAGCAGCGTCGTCCCGGAGAAGATCGCCTCGACGCCGACCACACCGTAGAGGCTGCCGATCAGGTCGCCGCTCGCGGAATTCTCTGGCACGTTGGTGAACGCGAGGTTCGAGCCTGCGCCAACCGTCAGGGTGACACCCCCGCTGACCTGAACACCCAAGAGGCCTTCGATTTCCAGTCCCAGCGCGTAGCCAAAGGAGCCCGCGAAGATGCCCTGTTCGCCCACCAAGGAGCCATCACCCAAGTCCAAGAAGGGTCGCCCGGCGAGGCTGAAGTCGCTCTTCTCCCCGGCCCACAGGTGGAGCCGCAGAGGCACGGACACCTCGCCCCCGACGCCCGTGCCGAAGCCGAGCAACGGGCTGCCGTAGAGCACATCGCCACGCACGCCGACGTCCAAGGTGCGACTCGGCGAGAAGAGCGCCTCGGCCCAGAAACCCGGCCAGCCGACGCCCGCGGCGAGCAGCACCTGATGATTGCCGAGGGTGCGCCCGGAGATAGCCGATGGATCGCCCGAGGTCGGCGCCGGCAGCGCGAGCGCCGAGCTCGGCAGCGTGGCGAGGAGAAGAGTGAGCCCAAAGCAGTAGCGAAGCATCCCCATGCGCGTACCATGTCCACACCCATCGAGGCCAATCGCCCACACGGGGAGCACGCCCGCCCATGATCGTAGACGTCGTCATTCCCGCCCTCGACGAAGAGCAAGCCCTGCCCGAGGTGCTGCGGGAGATCCCCGCGTCCATCGTGCGTCAGGTCGTGGTGGCGGACAACGGCTCCACGGATCGCACGGCCGAGGTCGCGCGCGCCGCGGGCGCTGTGGTCGTCTCCGAGCCCGAGCGTGGCTATGGGGCCGCCTGCCTCACGGCCCTCGCCTACCTCCGCTCCGATCCTCCCGACGTGGTGGTCTTCCTCGACGGAGATCACAGCGACTACCCACAGGAGATCGGAGACCTGCTCGCGCCCATCGCCTCGGGCGTAGCATCGCTGGTGATCGGCTCGCGCGCCCGCGGTCGCGCCGAGTCGGGTTCGCTCACATCACCTCAGCGCGTGGGCAACGCCATCGCCTGCGCCGGGCTGAAGGTCCTCTATGGCGTGCGCTACACCGACCTCGGGCCTTTCCGCGCCATCACCTGGCAGGAGCTCGGCTGGCTCGGCATGGTCGACAGGAACTTCGGCTGGACGGTGGAGATGCAGATCAAGGCGGCGCGCGCGGCGACTCCCTACGTCGAGGTACCCGTGAGCTACCGAAATCGCATCGGCGTCTCCAAGGTCAGCGGCACTCTGCGCGGCAGCGTCAGCGCAGGCGTGAAGATCTTGTGGCTGCTCGGCAAGTACGCGTGGCCCACGCCCTGACCCTCTTCGCGCGCGCGCCCGTGCCGGGGCACACGAAGACGCGCCTGATCCCGGCCCTCGGAGCCGAGGGTGCCGCTCGGCTCTACAGCGCCTTCCTCGCCGACACGCTCCAGCGCTTCGCGCCCGACTTCTCTGCTCGACTCTCGTGCGCTGGCGAGCTCACGCATCCCGTCTTGGTGCGTCTTGCGCAGACCTACGAGGTCGCGCTCCGAGCCCAGTGTGAAGGCGACTTGGGTGCACGCATGAGCCACGATCTCTCACTCATGAACAGCACTCATGATGCAGGTGTCATCATTGGTACTGATATTCCCACGCTCCCGAGCGTGCTCGTGGAGGCGGCGTTCAGAGCCTTGGAGCGCGTGGACGTGGTGCTCGGGCCTACCTCGGATGGCGGCTACTACCTCGTGGGTACGCGTGGAGCTTGGCCCGAGCTGTTTCGAGGCGTGCGCTTCTCGGGACCCCACGCCCTCGCCGACACCGTAGTCGCGGCCACACGCGCGGGCGCAGAGGTCGCGCTGCTCTCCCCGTGGTACGACATCGACGAGCCTGGGGATCTGCGCCTCCTGCGTGCACATCTCAGCCTCGACCCGAGGGCGGCGCCGCACACGGCCACCTGCCTTTTTGACCACCCTGTGACGGCCAGATAGGATCGCCCACATCGGAGAGGCATGGCAGACGACAAACTCTTCGCCAAGGTAGGCCGAACCTGCCCGGCGGGCACAATCCTTTTTCGAGACGGTGAAGCCGGCTCGGAGATGTACGTCCTGACTAGCGGGCGCATCCGCATCTTCAAGGAGGTGCGTGGTGAGGAGAAGACGCTCGCCACCTTGGGCGCCGGAGAATTCTTCGGCGAGATGGCGATCCTCAACGACAAGCCGCGCACGGCGAGCGCGCAGGTGGTCGAAGAAGCCGAGATGCTGGTGATCGACGGCAAGACCTTCGGCGCCATGGTCGTCAGCAACACGGAGATCGCCGTGCGTTTGATCCGCAAGCTCGCGAGCCGCCTCGACAACGCCAACGAGCTGATCGACATCCTGATGCACAAGGACCCGAAGGCGCGAGTGATCCTCGGGCTCTCGCGTGAGGCCGAGTACTCCGGCGAGCCGATGGAGGATGGCGGCGTGCGCGTGCCTCTGAACAACGCCGGTCTCGCGCGACAGGTCGGGCTGCCCGTGAAGGAGGTGGAGAACGTGCTCGCGCGGCTCTTCCGCTTGGGCATCCTCGAGGACGACGAGCAGGGCTTCCGCATCCCGGACACGCTGCGCCTGCACGAATTCCTCGAGTTCTTGCAGATGCAAGAGAAGTTCGGCGACGCCTGATGGCCCTCGATCTCAAGATCCTCGGCTGTCATGGCGGGGAGACGCCTCGTCACCGCACCTCGAGCTTTCTCTTGAACGACACCCTCGCGATCGACGCGGGCGCCATCACCAGCTCCCTCTCCCTCGACGAGCAGCGGCGCATCGAGGCCGTCGTGGTCAGCCACGCCCACATGGACCACGTGCGCGACCTCGCCACCATTGCCGACAACCGCTGTCAGCAGGGCGCACCGCCCCTCGAGATCATCGGCACGCCCGCGACCTTGGCCGCGCTGAAGACGCACTTCTTCAACGACCTCCTGTGGCCCGACTTCTCACAGATCGAGACGCCCGGCGGCAAGACCATCGCCTATCGCGAGGTGCTCCCGGAGCAGACCATCGAGGTGGCGGGGCTGAAGGTGAAGCCGGTGCTCGTGGATCACACCATCGAGACGGCGGGCTTCCTCGTGGACGACGGCACGCGATCCATCGCCTACAGCGGAGACACCGGGCCCACCGAGCGTTTCTGGGAGCTGCTCGCCGAGCGCGAGAACCTCGCGGCGCTCTTGATGGAGGTCTCTTTCCCAAACGAGTACGCGGAGCTCGCGCGCATCTCTGGCCACCACACGCCCGAAACTCTGGGTGTGGAGCTGAAGAAATTCGGCGGCCGCGAGCTGCCCATCCTGCTCTATCACATCAAGCCCGTCTTCCACGCCAAGGTCGAGCGCGAGCTGGCGAAGCTCGAGCGACACGATCTGACGATCCTGGACCTCGGCGATCAGTTCACCTTCTGACGCGCCTCGAGCGGGCCTCGCGACATTCGTGTCGCATCGTTGACGCTGGCGTCATGTCATGCAGGTGGGATGAGGTGCGTTTTTGTACGCAACTCACCACTAACTTGCGCCGATAAGGCCTTTGAAGCCTAGTCATTGAGCAGGGGCGCACTCTTGGGGAAGATCGGATCGAGTCTTGCAACGTCATCATCAGGGTATGGGATCGCGTCGACACCAGCTGCGCAGCCACTCCGAGGACAAGCTCGGCTGCCTGCGCCGTCGGGCGCGCAAGCTGGCGCGGCGTGGCGACTACCGAAAGGCGGCGCGCATGATGCGGGACGTGGTCGCCCTTGGGGGTGAGGCGCGCGCGTGGGTCCGCCTTGGCCATCTGCTCAGTCACACGAGGCGCGACGACCAAGCTGTGGATGCCCTCAAGCAGGGACTCTACCTGCATCGTCGGGCCGGCGCCGAGCTGCGCGCGCGCACCGTCGCGCAGATGATCCTACGCCTCGATCCGAGTGAGCCCTGCGCTCTGCGCATGCTCGCCTGCTGCGAATTCGCTGCGGCCTGAGCGCACGATCTGCGCCCGACGAGAGCCTCAGCTCTTCTCCCACGGCATGGGGTAGGCGAATTGTGTCAGCGGGCGCGAGGGCTTCTGCTGCAGCTCGAGCTCCTCGAAGAGCAGCGCCGGGGAGATCGTCGACACGGGCACGTAGCCGCTTTCCGCGCCGCAGAAGCCGTTGTCGACCTCGTGGCGTGAGCTCGCGGCGATGATGCCGCGGATGGCGTTCAGCGGTGTGCCCACGAAGTCCACTCCGCGGACCAGCTCCTCACGACCGTCGGGGTAGACGCGCGTGGCCAGGTCGATGTCGCCGAGGAAGGCTTGGAAGTTGTACGAGTCCGTGCTCGTCTCGCCGCCATAGGCGTCTACGATGCGCACGCCGAAGGGCACGCCCTGTCGGCGGATCTCTTCGAGGAAGGCGCGCTTCATCTCGTCGTCGCTGAGACCGTCCTTGGCCTCGACGATGGTGACGCCCATGCGGCTCATGGCGCGCGCGTGGTAGGCGCTGCGTGCGTGACCGTTGCTGCGGTGACGCTTGCCGATGGGCAGGCGCGAGGTGAGGAAGCCGCGCAGCACGCCATCTTCGATCAGGCGCGCGTCCTGCGCCGGTACACCCTCGTCGTCGTAGGGGTAGTGGCCCGCGAGAGACTTGCCGCCGAAGCGCTCCATGGCGGGGTTGTCGTGGAGTGTCAGGCCAGGCGGCAGGATCTCCTCGCCCACGGCGTCGCGGAAGGTCTGGCCTTCGCCGGAGGAGAGCAGGCGATTTCCCTCGAGGCGATGCCCGATGGCCTCGTGCATCAGCAGCCCCGCGGGCTTCGGGTCGAGCAACACGGGGCCCGAGTAGGCGCGGATCCGTGGCGCCTTCGACAAGGCCTCGAGGCGCGCGTGGATGCGCCCGATCTCGCGCTTGGCCATCTTCAGATCGGGCAGCTCGCTCGGATCCGTGACCAGCCACGAGCGCGTATGCGGCAAGCCGTAGCCCTCGGGGCTGAGGTACCACGCGTAGATCTCCACGGTGCGCAGAGGCTGCGAGTGGATCAGGCTCACTCCCTCGGAGCTCACATAGACGCGCGTCGCGTTCACGGCCCCGAAGCGCACGGCTCCGTCGCGCAGGAGCGGGTAGCGCTTGAAGGTGGCGCTGGCCTTCTGCACGAAGTCACGCGCCCAGTCGACATCCACCTCGGGCAGACGCCCGGGCCGGTGGTCGACTAGTGGGGGACGACGCTCGAGCGAGGCGAGGGCGCAGTGTTCGTCGACGTAGGAGAGGTTGATCGCTTGTCGATGCAGGAGATCGTCGATGGACTCGCGGTAGCGCGCTTCCGTCAGACGCCAGATGGCGTGCCTGAGTCCATCTTGTCCGCCCGCGATCGGCATGCGCAGCATGTCGTAGGACTCGACGTCCGTGGCGTTGTCGCCGAGCGCGCCGCCGCGCACCTGATCGCTGCGGTAGGAGCCGACTCGCACATCCGTCAGGCAGTTGCGCCGCTTCTCGTGGAAGTCGACCGTGAGCCCACCGAACTTGGCTTCGACGCGCCACTCTTCGTCGTTTCGCAGCATGTGCGAGAGGAAGTAAGGCCGCGGATGGCCCTTGATGCGCATGCTCTTCATGGCCCGCGCGTTCTCTTGGGCGAGCGTCTCCGCAAGCCTCTTGGCCTCTCGTCGATTCAAACGTATCTCCTGAAGGGTCGGCCAGCATGGACCCGCCTGCCCTTCGGCGCCAGCCGTCTTTCTTGGCGCTAGTGGCTGCCGCCCTTGGCGCCTCGCCGCTTCAGGCGCGTCGCCTTCTTGTAGCGTTTCTCCGCGTGCTCGATGAACACCTGCTGCGAGCTGCGCGCCTTCTTGTCACCATCGGTCAGCGGCGGTCGCTGGTAGCTCCCGTCGGGCTGCAACACCCAGGCGCTACGCTCGTCCGCGAGTTGAGTGTCGAGCATGAACCGGAGCTCTTGTTGAAGCAGCGGTCCCTCCACCGGGAACACGGTCTCCACGCGACTCTCGAGGTTGCGCTTCATCAGGTCTGCGGAGCCGATCAGGTACTCCTCGTTGCCAGCGTTTCGGAAATAATACACGCGGGTGTGCTCCAAGAAGCGCCCGACGATGCTGATCACGCGGATGTTCTCCGACACGCCCGGTAGCCCCGGCCGCAGGCGACAAGTGTCCCGAATGATCAGGTCGATCTTCACTCCGGCGCGAGAAGCCTCGTAGAGCGCGCGGGTGATGTCCGCGTCCTCGAGCGCGTTGCACTTGAGCTGAATCAGCGCTTTCTTGCCCGCCTGAGCCAGCGCGGATTCACGCGCGATGCGTTCGAGTAGCCCAGGCTTAAGGTGCTTCGGAGCCGGCAAGAGCTTGCGATAGTCACGACGAGGCTTGTAGCCCGTGGTCAGGTAGTTGAAGAGTTCCGTCAGATCGTGACCCATGTCTGGATCGCAGCTGAACACGCCGAGATCTCCATACAGACGCGCGGTGCCCGAGTGGTAGTTGCCCGTGCCCATGTGCGAGTAGCGCCGGAGCCCGTCGAAGTCCTGACGCACCACGAGGATCACCTTGGCGTGGGTCTTCAGGCCGATCACGCCATAGGTCACGTGGATGCCGACGGACTCGAGGTGCGTCGCCCAGCGGATGTTGGCGGCCTCGTCGAAGCGCGCCTTCAGCTCCACGACCACCGCGACCTGCTTGCCGTTGCGCGCCGCCGTGATCAGGTGCTCGACCACCTTCGACTGCTCTGCCGTGCGGTAGAGGGTCGCCTTGATCGCGCGCACCTTGGGATCGACGCTCGCCTCCGAGAGGAAGCGCTCGACGGAGGTGCTGAAGGACTCGTAGGGCTGATGCACGAGCACGGCGCCGCGATCGCGGATGGTGTGAAACACGCTGCGCCGCCCGGTGAAGGCGGGCGCGTCCACCGGATGATGGGGCGTGTCGTGCAGGCGAGGCACGTCGAGCCCGGCGAGCTCCATCAGGTTGCCCATCTGCAGCATGCCCTCGACCTCCACCACGTCCTGATCTTCGTCGAGTCCGAGCTCCGCCGCCAGCATCCCGCGGTGCAGGCGTGTCATGCCCGGCGCCACCTCGAGTCGCACGATGGGCGCAAACTTGCGGTCGCGCAGCTCGGTCTCGATCAGCGCCACGAGATCGTCCGCTTCCTCCTCATCCCGCTCCGTGTTGGCGTTGCGTGTGACGCGGAAGAGCTCTGTGGTCAGCACCAGCATGCCCGGAAAGAGCAGGTCGAGGTTGTCGGCGATCACGTCCTCGAGGGGCACGAAGGTCTGGGACGCGTCCACGCGGATGAAGCGCCGGATGCCTGCGCCCACGGGGACCTTCACCCGCGCAAGGTGCTGCACCGGATCGTCGCTCTGGTGTTGCAGCGTGATCAGCAGGTTCAGCGACAGGTTCGAGATGAACGGGAAGGGGTGCGCCGGATCCATCGCCTGAGGCGTGACCAGCGGGAAGATCTGGCTGATGTAGGTCTCGCGCAGCGTCGTGCGCGCGTCCTCGTCCAGCTCGGAGGAGCGCACGATGCGGATGCCCTCGGCTCCGAGCAGAGAGCGCAGCTCCTCGAGGGTGGTCACCGCGTCCTCGTAACGTCCTCGCATCACCTCGAGGCAGGCCTCTATCTGCTCGCTCGGCGTGCGCCCGTCCACGCTGCGATCGTGGACGCCAGCGGCGACCTGCTGCTTCAGACCCCCGATGCGCTTCATCACGAATTCGTCCAAGGTGGAGGTCGCGATGGCGAGGAATTTCACGCGCTCGAGCAGCGGGTTGCGGGCGTCCGAGGCTTCGTGGAGGACGCGCCCGTTGAAGGCGAGCCAGGTGAGCTCACGGTTCAGGTAGAGCGACGGGGAGCTCAGGTCCGTGGGCTTCTTCATGCGCGAGTCCGTCTTGGCCTTGGGCGTCTTCGCGACCGGTGGCGACTCGCTGACCGCTCGCTTCTCGGGCGCCTTGGCGCTCTTGGTGGCCCGCCTGCGGGCGCGTGGTTTGGCCGTCGCCTTGGGCTTCACGTCCTCGGCCGCTGCGCTCTTTGGCGTGTTCACTTCGACACAGCCTCCGCGAGCTGCGCCACGACGGTCTCGAGGATCGTCACTCGCGCGTGGTATTTGTCGTCGCCCGCGATCAGATGCCAGGGCGCGCATTGGGTGCTTGTGCGTTCGACCATGTCGTGCACGGCGAGCTCGTACTCGCCCCAACGCGAGCGGTTGCGCCAGTCCTCTTCCGTGAGCTTCCAGCGCTTGTAGGGCGTCTGCTCGCGCTCCGCGAAACGTCGCGCCTGCTCCTCGGGCGAGATGTGCAGCCAGAACTTGGAGAGCACGGTTCCGTGCTCGACGAGTCGACTCTCGAAGTCGTTGATCTCGGCGTAGGCGCGCCGCCATTCCTTCTCGCTCGCGAAGTTCTCCACGCGTTCGACCAGCACGCGGCCGTACCAGCTGCGATCGAAGATGGTGACGCGCCCGGCGCGCGAGAGGTGGCGCCAGAATCGCCACAGGTAGTGCTGCGCGCGCTCCTCGTCCGAAGGCGCCGCGATGGGGATGGTGTTGACCGAGCGTGCATCGAGCGCCGTGACGAGCCGTCGAATGGCGCCGCCCTTGCCCGCCGCGTCCCAGCCTTCGAAGACCATCACCATGGAGATGTCCTTCTTGCGCGCCTCGTGGTGTTGGCGGCTCAGCGTCGCCTGCGCCTCACGCAGCCTGCGTTGGTACTCCTTCTTCGCGAGCTTCGCCTCGAGATCCACGGTGTCCAACACGGTCGGTCGCCCGCTGCGCACGACCTCCAGCCGCATGTTGTCCTTGGCGGACTTCGGCTCGGGCTCAGGCTCGGGCGCTTTCGTCTCGAGGGCGATTGTGCGAGCGGCGTCTTCCTCGTCGAGGCGATCCGTCAGCGCCTCGAGCAGCAGCTCACCCACGCGCAGGCTGCGGAAATTCGCGTCCGCGCCTTCGACGATATGCCAGGGCGCCTGACCCGTGCTCGTGCGCATGATGATGTGCTCCGCCACGCCCACGAAGTCGTCGTACATACGCCAGTGTTTCCAGTCGTCCTTGCTGACGCGGAAGCGCTCGAGTGGATCCTTCTCCAGCTTCGAGAGACGCTTCTTCTGCGCCTTCTTTCCGAGATGCATCCAGAACTTCAGGATCAGCGCGCCGTCGTCTGCCAACGTCTGCTCGAAGGCCATCACCTCGTCGAGATCCTGATCGAAGCGTCCACGCTTCGTGCGCTTGAACACGTGGTCGAGCAGCGGCGCGTGATACCAAGCGCTGAGGAAGAGACCGATCTGACCCTTGGGCGGGAGATCACGCCAGAAACGCCAGTACTTGGGCCGCTCCTGCTCTTCGGGAGAAGGATCGCCGAGTGGGCGCGTCAGCACGTAGTGCGGGTCGAGCCAGCCGTTCAGCTCGTTGACCATCTCGCCCTTGCCCGCGCCGTCGACTCCGGCGAAGAGCACGATCACCGGAAACGAAGCCTTGCGGAGCCGGCCTTGGGCGATCAGCAGCGCCTCTCGCAGCTCAGCTTCACGCTGCTTGAACTCCGCCTTGCTGACTTTTCGGCCCAATTCTGCGGTCTCGAACATCGCTTCTCCTGTGTGCTTCAGAGCGTGAGCGCATCATGGCTGATCCGTGCGCAGAGGCCCAGCACTCGTGCTACGCCTCGGCGAATGGGCTCCGCCGACTCACGCGCCTTGGTGGTGCTCTTCGCCTTCGAGAGCTTCCTTGGCGCGACGCTGCTCTTCGGTCTGGAGCCGATGGTCGGGCGCATGCTCCTGCCGACCTATGGTGGCGCCTACTACGTCTGGACCACGGCTCTGACCTTCTTCTCGGGTGCGCTCTTCGTGGGCTACCTCTATGCCCACCTGCTCGCGCGACGCCTGGGCCGACTGCACCTGCTCGTGCTGGCGGCCGCGCTGCTCTTCATGCCGATCGTCGTGCCGGCGGCGACCAGCGAGGGCGCGCCTCTGACGAGCTTGCTCTTCGCCCTCACGCGGGGCGTGCTCGTGCCCTTCGTGGCGCTCTCGACCACGGCCGTCGTGATGCAGCTCTGGTGGAGCCGCCTGGCTCTCGATCCGGCGTCGACGCACCGCCTCTACGCGGCCTCCAACGCGGGCTCCATGGTGGCGCTCGTGGCCTACGTGCTCTTCGTCGACCGGGTTTCGGGTCTGATGCGGCAGCGCGAGATCTTCACGCTCCTCTACGCCCTCTATCTCGCTCTGGCGGCGCTCTTGGCCTGGCTCAGCCATCGTCGTCCCGCGGCGAGCCACGTCGTCGAGAATCAGCCCGAGGCGTCTCCGGCTCGCGACACGTCCCCCGCCCGTGGACGTGTCCTAAGCTGGCTCGCGCTCTCCGCTTGCCCCTCGGCGCTGCTCTTGGCGGTGACCAACGTGCTCGTCTTCGAGGTCGGCTCCGCGCCCTTCGTCTGGGTCTTGCCCCTCGCCCTCTATCTGCTCAGCTTCGTGGTCGCCTTCAGCGGGCGCCCTCTGCCTCGCGCCGTCGACAGGCTCTGGCCTTTCCTCGCGGCTATCGGTGTGTTCGCGGCGTTGCGCGGAGGAGGTGGCGGCGAGGAGCTGTCGCTCGTGCTGCACTTGGTCGTGCTCTTCGTGCTCGCCGTCGTCGCCCACACAGAGCTCTACCGACGTCGTGGCCCCGCCGAAGAGCTGACGCGTTTCTACCTGGTCGTGGCCCTCGGTGGTTGGGCGGGCGGCGCGCTGGTCGCACTCGTCGCTCCGAGTGAGCTCGCGAGCCTGGCCGAGTATCCTCTGGCGATCGCTGGACTCGTGCTCACCTTTGCTGTCTTGAAGCGAAGGGCGCTGCGTTCGATCTCGCGGGCGACGCTCGCGATCACCTTGGTCTTTGGCTTCGCGCTGATGCTCGCCTCGACCATGCGCCGTGCGGACGACGAGGGGGAGCAGGTGCTCGAGCGCAGCCGCAGCCCCTACGGGCTCTACCGCGTGACCAGCATCGAGCTCGACGGTGTGCGCTATCGACAGCTGATGAGCGGGCGCATCGTCCATGGGCGCGAGCGCGAGGGCGCGGCGCATCCGGAGCCGCTGGCCTACTACCACCGCACGGGACCGCTCGGTGACGTGGCGCGCGCACATCTCAGCGCGCGCCGCGTGGGTGTGGTCGGCCTCGGCGTGGGCGCCACAGCGGCGACCTTCTCTTCGGCCGAGCGCATCGTCTTCTACGAGATCGATCCTGAGGTGCTGCGCCTCGCGCGCGAATATTTCCACTTCATCTCGGACGATCCACGCCTCGAGTTTCGCATCGGCGACGCACGTCGCGTGCTGACGCGTGAGTCGGCAGAGGGCGCCGAGCCCTTCGACCTGCTCGTCGTCGACGCCTTCACGGGCGACGCCGTGCCCACGCACCTGCTGACCGAAGAGGCGCTGCGCCTCTACATGTCTCGCCTCGGACCCGGCGGCGTGCTGATGATCCACGCCTCGAACCTCTACTATGACCTGGCCTCCGTCATCGCCTCCACGGCCCGAAGCGCGGGTCTGGCAGCCGCCTACCGCGTCCACGCCGGACCCCTCGCACCGGGCCAAACACCCAGCCGCTATTTCGCCCTCGCGGCGCAGCCCGAGACCCTCGACTCCCTCGACGCCCTCGGCTGGCGCCGCACCCACCGGGGCGACGGAATCTCAGACGTCGAGCCCTTCACGGACGACCACGCCGACACCTTCGGCGCCTTCCTCCGCGCGCTCTGAGCGCGGTAGATCTTCGCTGTCGAAGGCGCCGACCACGCGGGACTGCGGAACATTCGCGACATCGCGTTGTCTGGTGGGCGTGCTGCGTCTGATCGTCTCCGTCGCGTTCGCGAGCCTGCTGCTGTCGCCGGTCACGGCTCGTGCGGAGCGTTGCGTCGTTCGTGGCGCTCAGCTCTCCGTGCGGAGCGTGCGGGTCAGCCCTCCGGGTGGCGCGAGCTTCGGGCTTGCGCTGACCGATGTGTCGATCGCGGCGACGCCCGGCGCGCGTCCCCATGCGCACGCCCTTCATGTGGACGGCTCCTTCGTGTTCGATCCCGCACCGCCGACCTGCACTACGCGCTCTCACGCCAGGTGACGACGGCCGCGGGCATGCTGCATTTGAGCACGGCGGCGCGGCTCGACCGTGTGCGTGGACACGCCGCGGGTGTGGTCGCGCGCGTCACCCTCGACGGCTACGTGCGGGTGCGGCGCGTGGCTCTTCCGTGCACGGCGCTGACGCTCGACGCCGCTCCCGAGGCGCCCGTGGTCGAGACGGAGATGATCGACATCTGGGAGCCACGCGGACACACGGTCACGCTCCGGCGCCTTCCCGGACGTGGCGCCGCGCTACGCGTGGACCTCGTGGAGCCGGGGCGGCCTCGATTCGTGCGCGTCGCGCGCGAGGGAGACTACTTCGAGGTGCGCTGGACTTCACGCCACGGCTCGAGGCTTCGAGGTTGGATCCACCGCAGCGAGCTTCAGCCCATGCGCGCGGGCTCGTACAGCACCGAAAGATTCTCCGCGACCCGCGGCATGGGCATGTGCGGGCATCGCCTCGTCCCTCCCGGACCCTACAGCGGTCCCGCGCGTGTCGCAGCAGGTACGCCCGTGTACGCGAGTCGTCAGACGCGCAGACCGTGGGCCACCGCGCACGAGATCGAGGTGGAGGTGGTGTATTTCGAGGGCGATCCCATGGTTCAGCTGCGGCGCGTCCCCGGCATCGCCGAGCAATGTGAAGGCCTCCTTCTTCACGCTTGGGTTCCACGAGCCGCCGTGACCTTCCCACCCGACGCCAACGGAGTGTCCCCCTGAGTCCGCTCAACCGGCAGCGCACACTCGCCACGCGCGAGTGCGGAAGACTCGCGTCCTGGTGCTGTCCGATGAGCGTGCTGCGTCCGATCGTCTGCGTCGCGTTCGCGAGTCTGCTGGCGTTGCCGGTCACAGCTCAGGCGCAGCCTTGCGTCGTTCGTGGCGCTCAGCTCTCCGTGCCGAGCGTGCGGGTCAGCCCTCAGGGTGGCGCGAGCTTCGCGCTTGCGCTGACCGATGTGTCGATCGCGGCGACGCCCGGCGCGCGTCCCCATGCGCACGCCCTTCATGTGGACGGCTCCTTCGTGTTCGAT
>JAADHO010000437.1 GCA_013151775.1 Deltaproteobacteria bacterium
GCTCGCGCGGCGCGGACTCGCCCTGCTGTGCGCGCACCAGGGCGACGCCAGCGACGGCGAACAGGCTCGAGAGCAGCGCGACTGTGAGCAGGCGACGCATGGATTCAGCGCCGCAGACTCTGACGCGCGAGGGCCTCGATGCGTGGCACGAGCAGCTCGCGCACCACGTCGCCCGAGTCGTCCACGCCGGGCGCGCACTCGATGCGATGCTCGAAGACGAAGGGCGCCAAGGCCTCGAGATCCTCGGGGGAGACGTAGTCGCGGCCGAAGAGCAGCGCGCGCGCGGCCAAGGCTGGCAGGCTGAGCACCAACGAGCGGGTGGACGCGCCCGAGAGCACGCGCGGATCCGCGCGCAAGCTGCGGGCCAGATCGACCAGCGCGTCCTTCACGGCCTGCGCGATGTGCACCTCCTGACGCACGAGCTTGCGCGCGGCGACCACGTCCGTGCGCGTGACGGTGGGCAGATCGTCCGCCAGGGAGAGGTTCGGTCGCGGATAGGCGTCGAGCACGGCGAGCTCCGACTCGCGATCGATGTGATGCATCACGAGCTTGAAGAGGAAACGGTCGAGCTGAGGTGTGGGCAGCGGGTAGGTGCCGGCGAGGTCGAGGGGGTTCTGCGTGGCGATCACGAAGAAGAGCTCGTCTAGGGCGTGGGTGGTGTCGTCCACCGTGACCTGCTTCTCGGCCATGGCCTCGAGCATGGCCGCCTGCACCTTGGGCGAGGTGCGGTTGATCTCGTCGGCGAGCACGACGTGGGCGAAGATCGGACCGCGGCGAAAGCTGAACTGGCTGGTCTCGACGTCGAAGACGTTGGTGCCCGTGATGTCGCTCGGCAGCAGATCCGGCGTGAACTGGATGCGGCGAAAACTCGCGATTCCATCCACGGCCTGATCGTCGACGATGGACTCTCCGAGGGCGCGCGCCAAGGTCGTCTTGCCGGAGCCGGGGAAGTCCTCGAGCAGCACGTGACCGTCGGCGACCAACGCGACGAGCACGAGATCGATCACCTCGTCGCGTCCGCGGATGGCGGCGCGCAGGCGCATCCTCAGGCGCTGGAGCACATCGCGAGCCGCGTCGAGGGGATCCGGGGCTGTGTGGGAGGCGGGGACGTTCATCATCGCTTGGGCTCCATCTCGTGGCACGCTCGAAGGCGCGCTCATCGGGACCATAGAAAGGAGAAGGGATCGAAGAGGGCGAGCGCTCGGCGCCACAGAGAGAAGCTCGCGCGGCGCTCGCGTCCGAGCAGGCGGCTGAGCTCGCGCAGGCCGTCCCGCTCGATCCGTCGCCGGCCACCGAAGGCCGCCGAGAGATGCGCGCGCGTGAGACCATCGAAGCTCGGCAGCTCCGCGGCCAGGCGCCTGGCGAAGGCCTCGCGGCTCTCTCCGCGCTGCCGACGTCGAGAGAGCTCGGAGAGGCGGTCGAGCTCGGCTCGATAGACCAAGCGCGCCTGGGAGGAGTCGGACGAGAAGGCGGGCGCGAGGCGGCGCCAGAACTTCCACAGGAAGAGGGCTAGCAGCAGGAACGCGAGGCCGATACCGCCATAGGTCAGCGCGTCGACTCCCACGCGGCGCGCGGCGCGCACGACCTCGGGCACGGGAGAGGCGTCGGGCGGCGCCGTGCTCTGCCCGCGGGCGAGCTCACCGAGCAGGCGCTGAAGTTCGGGATCGGGAGGCGGTCCTGGGGGCGTGGCGACGGTGCGAGGCGAGACGTCGAAGACGACCCACCCGTAACCCTCGAGATAGAACTCGGGCCAGGCGTGGGCGCGATCACCCGCGATCAGCAGGGCCGAGCCGCCGCGCCGCTGCGCCTCGTCGAGGGCGTAGCCCGTGCCCACACGCGCGGGCAGGCCGATGGAGCGCCCGAGGAAGGTCGCCGCGTGGGCGAAGTGCACGCAGTAGCCGACGCGATCGCCGAAGAGAAAATCCGCGGTGGGATCGTCGGCGCCCGCGTGGCGCGAACGCAGGGAGTAGGTGCCCACCTCGCCGAGCCAATCCGTGAGCGCGAGGATCTCGGCCACGGGGACGTGCCGCATGCTCTCGGGCAGGGCCTCGTCGAGGATGCGATTGGCGAGCGCCGCGTAGCGTGGATCGTCGGGCGCTTGGGTGTAGTAGCGAAAGAGATCCGGGCTCCACGAGCTGGATCCAGCGACGGCTCCGAGCATGGAGGTGGCGTCGGCCGTGAGCGCGGCGGACTCGATGTCGTAGACGCGCACGAAGCGGTCGGGATCCGGGTTGTACGCGGGCTCGAAGCGCAGCGGCGCCTCGAGGCCCATGGGCCGCGTGTGCTCAGCCAACAGGGCCACCGTCGTGCGCACGAGCGTGCGGTTGGCGCCCAGCGCGGGCGTCTCCGGGACCTCCACGCGTGTGGACGGGAAGGACGCGACCAGATCCCGATCCGCGTCCCCGCGCGTGGTGGCCACCAGGCGCCGACCGTTGAACTGACTGAAGGCGTTCTGGCGCAGGTAGTACACGCCGCTCGGCGGAGAGTAGTCGTCGTGGAGCAGCACCACGCCCACGGGGACGTTGTCGTTGCTCTGATCGTATTGATCACGAAACTGCAGGTCGTCGTCTCGCGGCTGGCCGTGCCCGCCCTGCCCTCGATTCTGCCCCTGCCCGCCTTGATCGTTGGGCCTGAGCCCGAGCCCACCTCCGCTCGGCGGCGGCGAGGGCAGCTTCAGCATATGCGTGGTGCCGAAGAGCAGCGCCAAGAGCAGGCCGACGGCCAGCAGATCGACGGCCGAGCGCAGCAGGCCGCGCTCCGAGAGCAGCAGCAGCACCATCACGCCGGTGGCGAGGGCGCCCACGCTGAGGAAGACGATGGTGGGATCTCCGCCCGCGGCGAGGATCGGGTCCGCCAGGTCGTGCGGACGATCGATGGCGCCCATGCGGTGGGCGGCGACCAGATTGGCGAAGGCGAGGCCGACGACCAAGAGCTCGAAGATGGACGCCACACGATGACGCGCAGACAGAGAGCGCAGCGCGCCCAAGCTGGCCAGCGCGGCGACACCGAAGAAGAGCGCGTCGCCCAGATCGAGGGCGCGGGCGGGCCCCAGAAAGGGCGCCACCAGATCCGTACCCACCACGGCGGAACGAAGGCCCCAGGCGACCAGCAGGAGCAGGAGGAAGCCGAGCCCGAGGGCCGGTGTGCGCAGTCGAGTCCGCGCCGCGGTGGCGCCCGCGAAGGCGC
>JAADHO010000435.1 GCA_013151775.1 Deltaproteobacteria bacterium
GGCGGGCTCGGCGTCTGCTGCGCGGGCTCGCTCGCGCGCTGCTGCAGCTCCACACGCGGCCGCTCCAGCGCTGCGGGTCGTGCCGAGCGCGTGCCCGCCAAGTAGGCCGCCGCTGCCGTGCCAGAGAGCACCATCAGCGCCGCCGCGGCCACCATCGTCATGCGGAGCCATGGGCGTCGCGCCGGCTCGCGAGCACTGACACGCTCGGTGACCCGCTCCAGCATTGCGCGATCGGTTGCGTCGAGGGCGCTCATCTCGTCCCGGCTCTGTTCCATCAGCCGCAGCTCCAGCGCCATCGCCGGGTCGGTTGCCGCGCGCTCGCGCAGCTCGTCCAGGCACGCTTCGTCGCCCTCCAGCCAGCGCTCGCTCAGCTCTTCGAAGCTTGCTTCGTCGTGTCCAGTCATGTGCCCACTCCTCGCCGCACGAGCATCTGCCTCAGCCTCTCGCGCGCCAGGCGAATGCGGCTGCGCACCGTGTTGGTGGGCGCGCCCACGGCCTCGGCGATCTCGGGCAGGCTGTGTCCCAGCACGACCCGCAAGACCAAGGCCTCGGCCTGCTCTTCGGGTAGCTTGCTCAAGAGCTCGCGGAACAGGCGCTCGTCTTCGCGTTGCTCATGGACGCGCGTCGAGGCCGCTCCGCCGTGCGCTCGCGCCTCGGCCCACTCGCGCAGAGCCACGACCTTCTCGCGCTCCCGTTCACGCCGCCGGCGCGCCCGGATGGCGTGGCGCGCCGCGATGCGCCCGGCGTAGTGGCGCAGCGTGCACTCCCCGCGGAAGCCGCGCAGCGAGCTCAATAGACCCAGCGAAGCCTCTTGGAGCACATCCTCGAGCTCGTCCGCCTGCGCACCGAGCACACGCTTGATCACGCGCAGCATCACGGGGCCCGTCAGCTCGAGCACCGCACGCTCATCCGCGGCGTGGCCGGCGCTCGCGCGCCTCGCCAACCAGATCTCGCTTTCGGCCGACTTCACCATCTCATCCTAACCCGTGGCGCGCTCGGCTAGGAATCGATCAGAAAGAATGCACTCCGCCGCTTCGGACCTGGCGGAGGCATCGGGCTCGAGGGTATGCCGACCCCGGGTGCGTCGGCAGGAGTCAGGGCGTGTAAACGCCGCCCGTGTCCTGAATGCCCGCGCCACCGCCTCCGACGCCTCCCCAGACGATCAAGGAGCAGCCAGTCCACACGGTGTCTCTGTGCCAGGACCCACTCCATCGACCGAGGGGAGCGTCGGCCTCACGGATGGTCGTCCAGCTGTCTGTTTCGGCGTCCCAGAATGCGCCTGTCCGGAGCAGATTCCCGTCGGGTGCGGAGCTGTGAATGAGCGAGTTGAACTCGCCGCCCCAGACTGCGAGCGCGTCGCCAGTCCACACGAACCCCATGTCGGTGCGTCCTTCCGGCGCCCCTGCGTTGCTCATGGAGCGCCAGCTGTTCGTGCTCGGATTGTAGAGAAACCCTGTGTTCAAATAGCCGTTGTTCGTCGGTCCTGGCAGGTGCCGCCCACCCCAGATTGCCATCTCGGTTCCGGTCCAGGCCCAGGCGGGATCGTAGCGCCACTCGGGTGCGCCTTCGGTGCTGATCGGCCGCCAGGAGTCGGTCGCTACATTGTAGACTGCGCCGTCGGCTGAGCCGAGGCCTGCCGTCGGTCCTCGGCCTGCCCAGATGATCAACTCCGAGCCGGTCCACACGTGCTCTGACGTCGAGCGAGCTGCGGGCGCCCCGGCCGTGGACATGGGGCGCCATCGGTCAGATGAGGGATCGTAAATCGCGCCGTCGCCCAGCGCGCGGGCGCCGCTGCCGCCGTCGCCGCCCCAGACGATCATCTCGCTGCCGGTCCAGACCATTGCAAACCTGGATCGTGGGCTCGGGGCGCCGGTCGCAGATACTGGCCGCCAGGTGTTTGTGGCTGGGTTGTAGGCTGCCCCGTCACCGAGCGCGCCATCGTCGCCGGCTCCTCCCCAGATGATCATCTCTGTGCCTGTCCAAAGGGCACCGTGTTGCGTGCGGGCGGAGGGAGCGCCGCCGTTCGTCATATAGCTCCACGCATTGGCGACCGGGTCGAAACGGCGACCATCGTTCAGCGCCCGCCCTTGCCAGCCTCCCCAGATGATCATCTCCGTTCCGGTCCAGATGGCGGTCGAGTCCAGGCGTGGCCCCGGGGCGTCGACCACCGACGTCGCCACCCAGCCCGAGGTCAAACCGGAGCAGTCAGGAGCAGGAGTATCTGCGTCCTGGCCCCCGTCCACCGGCACGCCGGCGTCGAAGCTCGGGTTGCACGCCGACTCGTCCACCGTTCCGTCGCAGTCGTTGTCCGCGCCGTCGTCGCAGATCTCGGGCTCGGGCACGCAGGTGCAGCCCTCGTCCGTGAGGCCGTCGCAGTCGTTGTCGATGCCGTCGCCCGCGCCGTCCCCGCAGACCTCTGCGCTTGGCCCGATGGCGCCCTCGCAGGCGCTCCATGTGCCGTCCGTTTGGCACGTCTGCGTGCCCGCGCTGCAGGGCGCGATGGCGAACTCCGAGCCGCAGCCCTGTATCTGTCCCGCTGTGCAGGGGCAGCCCTCGTCGATGGCTCCGTCGCAGTCGTTGTCGACTCCGTCGCAAGCCTCGTCCGCGGGCAGCGTGTCCATCGTGCAGGCGCCCCAGTGTCCGAACTCCATCGTGCTGGTGGCGTCGCAGCTCTGCACTCCGTCCGCGCAGGCGCCCACGAGGCGGTTCGGATACGTACCGCTGAAGCAGCTCTGCGTCTCGCCGCCGCCGCAGAAGCAGTCCTCGTCGATCT
Source organism: Deltaproteobacteria bacterium (assembly GCA_013151775.1). Classification (GTDB taxonomy): domain Bacteria; phylum Myxococcota_A; class Polyangia; order Polyangiales; family Houyiibacteriaceae; genus JAADHO01. Next base: position 2,774 of record JAADHO010000435.1, read on the forward strand.
GCCCGTCTCCGTCGTCGTCCATGCCGTTGCCGCACTCGTCGTAGGCTCCGGTGCGCACGCGGCCGTCGGCGCCGGCGTCGCGGTTCTCGCCCACGTTGGTCTGGTTGGCGCAGGCCGCGAGCAGCACGAGGCCGAGCGTGAGCGGGCGCAGAAGTGGGTGAGCGGGGATGGGGCTGAACATGCGAGGTCTCCTCGGGTGGGTCGTTACTCGGAGATGTGCGCGTCGGCTCGATCTTCTCACGGACGCGGCATCTTTTCTCGGGCGTCGCGACTTCCGTAGAGGCTCGAGCCAGTCTGCGCCCGCCAGGTGTCAGCGCGAATCGTGCTCGCTGTCCGTGGCGTTCTCGCCGACCAGCTGCCGCAGGCCGTGGAGATGGGCGGAGTTGGGCCAGCGATCCGAGAAGCGCG
>JAADHO010000206.1 GCA_013151775.1 Deltaproteobacteria bacterium
CAATGCTCTTCATACCCTTTAATCTCCTGTATTCGGGTCGTCGCGCGGCGCGCCACGATCCCGCGTGTCCTCTCTATGTAGATACGATCAATCGCGCTATCCCGCATTGAGCAAGCTACAATGGGTCACGCGCAATCCGTGCGTATCTGAGCTCGGGCGCAACGCTCCTGCGCAAATGCTGCGCTTCGAGCCTGCGTCACGCCGAGACGCATATGTCTAGAGCGCCTTCGGCGGCGCGGGCCAGCGGAGCCACCCACCGGAGCTGTGCAGGCGGCGAAGCCACGCACAGACGGCGGACGGTCTCAGCGCCAGACCTCGTTGCCGTGGCAAGCGGGGTTGCACGAGGGCGGCGCGCCCGGCGTGAAGCGACCGCCGCGACGCAGGGAGACCTCGGGCTGGCCGTTCACGTGCAGCGCCAGGCCGATGATGTTTCCGGACGAGTCCACCACGGTCGCGTGACATTCGACGCAGGCGATGCCCTTGCGTCGGACGTGCCGATCGTGCTGGCCCGACATCGCCTGCAGATCCGTCCGCGACGACCAGGTGTAGGCGTGACACGAGTCGCACTGCAGCGTCGGGTTGGTGTTCCAGTCCGCCGTGCCCAGGCGCGATGAGCCGTTGCCGTGGCAGTAGAGGTTCGCGCACACTCCCGTCGCCGGGTTGTAGGTCGCGGACGGGTTCATGGAATCGAAGATCACCTCCGCCTGACCGTCTCCATCGATGTGGCCCGGGCTCAGCGCCGAGGTCGGCTTCGGGTTGTGGCAGCGCGTGCAGTCCCATGCCACGTGCATCGATGTCGTGCCCACGTGCTCCGTGTGCGCGCCCACCGCGATCGTGTTGCGACCCGTCCGGCCGTCCACCGCAGCAGGCGGAGCGCCGGTCGCGTTGTCCACGCCGCCGTGGCAGAAGGTGCAGTTCGTCTTCCAGCCGGGATGACAGCTCTCGCAGGACACACCCACGATGCCGCCGCGCAGGTCCGCACCATGGCACGCCTGGCACGAGCTGAAGCCGTTGTTGTTCGCCGTCATGCCGTGCGACGAGCCCGCGCTCCAGCCCGCCGGGTGGTTCGAGATGATGTCCACCAGCCCGTTGATGTGACGCGCCGGCTGAATGATCGTGCCCGCGGCGTTGACCGTCGGGTGACAGGTCGAGCAGTTCGTGCTCGTCGGATGCGTGCCGCCGGGAGGCAGACCGTGGCAGGTGCCGCAGGCCGCCTGCGACCCGTTCACCGTGCGCCAATTCGGCGTCGTGTTCGTGCCACCCGGGAGCAGCGTCTCGCCGTGGCAGTAGACGCCGCTGCAGGTCGTCCCGCTGAAGCTCGGCGACGCGCCATCGGCCGTGGCGAGGGCGCCCCAGGTCAGCTCCGCCGGCAGGGCCGTGTCCATGTGTCCGGCAGCTGTGATGGTCGCGGGGACGACGTGACAGTCCGCGCACACCACCTGCTTGTGCCAGCCCGAGGTGCCGAGATGACTCCGATGCGCGCCCACTCCACGTCGGCTGGTGGCCGTGCCGCCGAGTGTGTCGCGCGGAGGCGCCGGCGTACCGTCCGCCGCCGAGCCGTGGCAATCGGTGCAGGTCGCGCCCGAGAGGTCGAGATCCACCACTCCATTGATGTGACGCGCCGGGTCAGCGATCGTCAGGCCCGGACCCATGGTGGGATGACACGCTGCGCAGTTCGTCGAGCTCGGGTGGCCTCCGCGAGGTGGCGTGCTGTGGCAGGTGCCGCAGGCCGCCTGCGAGCCATCCACCGTGGTCCACGTCGGGGTCGTGTTCGTGCCGCCCGGCAGCAGCGTCTCGCCGTGGCAATACACGCCGCTGCAGCTCGTGCCGCTGAAGGTGGGGCTGGCTCCGTCCGCGGTGGCGAGCGCACCCCAGGTCAGCTCCGCGGGCAGGGGCGAGTCGAGATGACCGGCCGCACCGACGGTAGCGGGCACGACGTGGCAATCCGTGCAGACCACCTCCTTGTGCCAATCCGAGGTGCCGAGGTGACTGCGATGAGCGCCCACACCGCGTCGGGTGGTCGCCGAGCCGCCGCGGGTGTCGCGAGGCGGGGCGGGCGTGCCATCCGCCGCGGAGCCATGGCAGGCGGTGCAGGAGAGGCTGCCTAGATCCAGATCCACGATGCCGTTGATGTGACGCGACGGGTCGGCGATGGTCATGCCTGGACCCATGGTGGGGTGACAGGCCGCGCAGTTGGTCGCGCGCGGATGTGTGCCGCCGGGAGGCGTGCTGTGGCACGTGCCGCAGGCCGCCTGCGAACCGTCCACCGTCGTCCACTCGGGCGTCGTGTTCGTGCCGCCGGGCAAGAGCGTCTCGCCGTGGCAGTACACGCCACTGCAGGTCGTGCCGTTCCAGTCGGGGCTCGCGCCGTCCGTGTTGGCCAGATCGCCCCAGGTGACCTCCGCGGGCCGTGGCGTGTCGATGTGGCCCGTGGCCCAGATGCCCGCACCCGCGGGATCGGGCACGATGTGGCAGTCCGTGCAGACGACCTCCTTGTGCCAGTCGGAGACCCCGAGGTGGCTGCGGTGAGCGCCCACCGTGCGCTCGCTGGTGTCCGTTCGGCCCACCGTGTCGCGCGGCGGCGCGGGTGTTCCGTCGGCCTCGGAGCCGTGGCAGCTGGTGCAGGTGAGATCCGCGATCTCCAGGTCGAGCATGCCGTCCACGTGGCGCTCGGGCGCGGTGATGGTCCAGGAGGCGTCGATGGTCGGGTGACAGGTGGAGCAGGCGTCGTACTGTGGGTGCGAGCCCTCGGGAGGCAAGCTGTGGCAGGTGCCGCAGAAGGCCTGCGAGCCATCCACGATGGTCCAGGTCGGAGTCGTCAGCGTGCCCCCGGGATCGAGTCGACTGCCATGGCAGTAGACATCCGAGCAGCTCGTTCCGTCGAAGCTCGGATCTGCGCCCCGGCGCGTCGGCACCGTGCCGAAGGTCAACTCCGCCGGCCACGGCGTGTCGATATGTCCCGGGTCGTCCACGTTGATCGGCACGAGGTGGCAGTCGTCGCACTGCACCTCGCGGTGCCACGCGGAGCTGCGCAGGTGGCTGCGGTGGGCGCCCACGCCTCGCTCGGCCGTGTCCGTGCGACCCTCGAGGTCCACGGGAGGCGCGGCGCTCAGGCCGTCGCCGTGACACTCGCTGCATTCGCCGCCGGAGGGCAGCGTGCCCACGGGCGCGGTGGGGAAGACCGGCCGCAGGAGGCCCGCGTCCTCGCTGGATCCGTCGAGGTTCCCGCCTTCACCGAGGCCTCCGTCTCCGTACACGTCCGCGTCGTCACCGCCATCGCCGCCCAGGCCTTGGCCGCCACCGGCTCCGCATCCGAGGGTGGCGATCAGACTCGCCGTGGAGATCAGGATTGTGACGCGCCGCATGAATCCTCCTGCCAACGCGACGCCCGCCGGGGCCACTACGCCGCATCGATGGCCATCAATTATATGCACGCGCGAATCGCTCTTCGCTTGAGCTGAGGACAAGCTCAAACGCGCATTCTTTGCGAGAAACACGCCTATTTCGTGTGCGCTGCGCAAGGGATGCGCGGAGCACGCCAGGGGCCGCTCCGAAAAGCTCGAGGGCCCGCCGAGCTCAGCTCAAGAAACGGCGGGCCGTCCCGACGATCTGCATGTAGTTGCCGCGCGTGAAGGCGGCTGGATCGGGACAGCGGGCGAGGTTCATGCTGCCGCGCGCCTGGGCGAGGGACGCGTACTCGTGCTCCTCGAGCCAGCGCCCTAGGCCGTCCCGCAGCGTCTCGAGGTGCGCCGGGCCCGCCTTCAGCAGCGCCGACACGAGCTGCACCGTGTGGGCGCCGCTCATCACCGCCTTGAGCACGTCCTCCATCTCGTGCACTCCGCCCGTGCAAGCGAGGGAGAGCTTCCGCTGCGCCGACAGGATGCCGAGCCATTGAAGCCTCAGCAGCAGCTCGCCGCGATCCGAGAGATGCAAGGCCGGATCGACCTCGAGCTCTTCGGGGTCGATATCGGGTTGATAGAAACGATTGAACAGCACCAGACCGTCAGCGCCCGCGCGCTCGAGACCTTCGGCGAAGTTCGACAGCGCACTGAAGAAGGGCGAGAGTTTCACGGCGATCGGCACGGTCACCTCGGCCTTCACCTGCTTCACGAGCTCGATCATGCCCGCCTCGAGCTGCGCCGAATCCAGCGAGGGATCCGTCGGCAGGTGGTAGAGGTTCAGCTCGATGGCGGCCGCACCCGCGTCGGCGAGCTGCGTGGCGAAGTCGACCCAGCCGCCGGCGCTGGTGCCGTTGAGGGACGCCATCACGGGGATCTCGAGCGCGTCGACGCTGCGGCTCAGATGCTCGAGGTACTCGTGGGGACCGAAGGCGAACTCGTCGGCGGCGGGCAGATAGGTCGTGGCCTCGGCGAAGGAGTCGGCGTGGTGCTCGAGGGCGTGGTGCGCCGCGAGCTCTTCGCCCGTCAGCTGCTCCTCGAAGAGGGAGCGCAGCACGACAGCCGCGGCGCCCGCGTCTTCGAGGCGCTTGAGATCGTCCAAGCTGTCCGAGAGGGGGCCCGCTCCCGAGACGAGGGGGTGAGGCAGCTCGAGGCCGAGGTAGGTGGTCGAGAGATCCATGTCAATCCTCCGCCGTGGTGGCTTCTTCGGTCGGGATGGTGATGCCGGCGAGCTGCTCGTACACGGCGCGCTGCCTGCGTGTCTCTTCCTGCTTCTGGGCGACGAAGCTCGCGAAGCGGGCCTTGTCCATCTTCTCGACCATGCGGAAGCGAGCCTCTGCGCGCATGAAGGTCTCGACGCTGCCCTTGGGCGCGTTGGAGTCGAGGCTCAGGGGCGGCTTGCCCGCGGCGATGTTGCGCGGATCGAAGCGGTAGAGGGGCCAGATGCCCGTCTCGACGATCGCCTTCTGCTGCTCGAGGCCGTGGGCGAGATCGTAGCCGTGGGCGATGCAGTGGCTGTAGGCGATGATCAGCGACGGCCCCGGGTAGCTCTCGGCTTCGAGGATGGCGCGCACGGTCTGCTGGTTCTTGGCGCCGAAGGCGATGCGCGCCACGTAGACGTGGCCATAGCTCATGGCCTCGAGGCCGAGATCCTTCTTGCTGATGGTCTTGCCGGCGGCCGCGAATTTGGCGACCGCGCCCAGCGGCGTGGCCTTGGAGGCTTGACCGCCCGTGTTGGAGTAGACCTCCGTGTCGAGCACCAGGATGTTCACGTTGGCGTCGCTGCCGAGCACGTGATCGAGGCCGCCATAGCCGATGTCGTAGGCCCAGCCGTCGCCGCCGATGATCCACACGCTCTTGTCGACGAGATAGTCCGTGAGCGACCGGAGGCGCTCGACCTGTGGGCCTGCGAGGTCACTGAGCTTCTGCTTCAGCTGCGCCACGCGCTCGCGCTGCGCCTCGATGCCCGCGGCGTCCGACTGATCCGCCGTGAGCAGCGCCTCGGCGAAGCTCGCGTCAAGCTCACCCGCCAAGGAGGCGACGAGCCCGCGCGCCTGCGAGGTCTGGTCATCCACCGCGAGGCGCATGCCGTAGCCGAACTCGGCGTTGTCCTCGAAGAGGGAGTTGGACCACGCGGGTCCGCGGCCTTGGGCGTTCACGGTGTAGGGCGTGGTCGGCAGGTTGCCGCCATAAATACTCGAGCAGCCCGTGGCGTTGGCGATGATGGCGCGATCGCCGAAGAGCTGCGTGACGAGCTTGATGTAAGGCGTCTCACCGCAACCCGAGCAGGCGCCCGAGTACTCGAAGAGCGGCAAGAGCAGCTGCGTGTGGCGCACATCGAGGCGCGGCAGATCCTTCTGCTCGATCTGCGGCAGGTCGAGGAAGAAGGCGTACTTCTCGCGCTCCTTCTCTAGCAGAGGCATCTGCTCGACCATGTCGATGGCCTTGTGCCGCGGGTTCGACTTGTCCTTCGCGGGGCAGACGTCGACGCAGAGGGTGCAGCCCGTGCAGTCCTCCGGCGCGACCTGAAGCGTGTACTGAAGGCCCTTCAACTCGCGGCTCCCGCGCACGTCGACCGCGTCGAAGCCCTCGGGCGCGCCCTCGAGGGCGGCGGCGTCGTAGACCTTCGCGCGGATGGCGGCGTGGGGACACACGAGGGTGCAGTGGTTGCACTGGATGCAGATCGCCGGATCCCACACGGGGATCTCGCGCGCGATGTTGCGCTTCTCCCATCGGGTCGTGCCGCTCGGCCAGGTGCCGTCGGGCGGGAAGGCGCTGACGGGCAGCCTGTCCCCGTGCCCCGCGATCATCACGGCCGTGACCCGCTGCACGAAGTCGGGCGCCTCGGCGCTGACGATGGGTAGGCGTCCGCGGGTCGCGGTGACCTCAGTCGGAGGCGTGAGCTCGTGCATGTGATCGAGGGCCGCGTCCACCGCGCGATAGTTCTGCTGCACCACGGCTTGACCGCGCTTGCCGTAGGTCTTGTCGATGGCCACCTTGATGCGCTCGATGGCCTCGTCCCGCGGGAGCACTCCGCTGATGGCGAAGAAGCAGGTCTGCATGATGGTGTTGATGCGCACGCCGAGGCCCGCCTCGCCGGCGACGCCATAGGCGTCGATCACGTAGACCTTCAGATGCTTGTCGACGATGGCCGCCTGCGCCTCGCGCGGCAGATGGCCCCAGACCTCGTCCGCCGGATAGGGCGCGTTGAGCAAGAAGACGCCGCCCTCGACGATGTTCTCGAGCATGTCGAACTTGTCGAGGAACTGAAACTGATGGCAGGCGACGAAGTCCGCCTCCTGGATCAAATAGGTGGAGTGGATCGGATCCTTGCCGAAGCGCAGGTGGGAGATGGTGATCGCACCCGCCTTGCGCGAGTCGTAGACAAAATAGCCCTGCGCGTGGTTCTGCGTCTCGCCGCCGATGATCTTGATGGAGTTCTTGTTCGCGCCCACCGTTCCGTCTGAGCCGAGACCGTAGAAGAGCGCACGCACGCGATCCTTCGGCTCCGTGCACAGGTGCTCACCCATGGGCAGCGCGCGGTGACTGACGTCGTCGATGATGCCGACGCTGAAGCCGTCCATGGGCTCGGGCTTCGACAGCTCCGCGAGCACGTCGCGCACGTCGCGAGGCGTGAACTCCTTGGACGAGAGGCCGTAACGTCCGCCGACCACGTGGGGCTCATGCTCGATCAGGCCGCGACGCTTGGCCTGACGCAGCGCCGCCACGACGTCGAGGTAGAGGGGCTCACCCACGGAGCCGGGCTCCTTCGTGCGATCGAGCACGGCGACGCTCTTCACGCTCTTGGGCAACGCCTCGAGCATGTGGTCGAGGGAGAAGGGGCGGTAGAGGCGGACGATCACCAGACCGACCTTCTCGCCCTGCGCGACCAGATGCTCCACCGCTTCGCGCGCGGCGCCCGCGCCCGAGCCCATCAACAGCATGACCCGCTCGGCCTCGGGGTGGCCGACGTAGTCGAAGAGCCGATAGCGGCGACCCGTCAGCTCGGCGAAGCGCTCGAAGGTCTCCGCGACCACGCCGGGGCAGCCGTCGTAGAAGGGATTGCAGGCCTCGCGCGCCTGAAAGAAGGTGTCGGGGTTCTGGGCCGTGCCGCGCACGACGGGGTTCTCGGGCTTCAGGCCGCGCTCGCGGTGGGCGCGCACGAGCCCGTCGTCGATCATGGCGCGCAGGTCGTCGTCCGTGAGCTCCTCGATCTTCGCGACCTCGTGCGAGGTGCGGAATCCGTCCATGAAGTGCAGGAAGGGCACGCGCGCCTTCAGCGTCGCAGCTTGGCCGATCAGCGCGAAATCGTGCGCCTCCTGCACGCTCGCCGAGCAGAGCAGCGCGAAGCCCGTCTGTCGCGCGGCCATCACGTCGGAGTGATCGCCAAAGATGCTCAGCGCGTGGGTCGCGATGGTGCGCGCCGCCACGTGGATGCAGCAGGAGGTGAGCTCGCCCGCGACCTTGTAGAGGTTCGGGATCATCAGGAGCAGGCCCTGCGACGCCGTGAAGGTCGTAGTCACGGCGCCCGCTTGGAGCGCGCCGTGGACCGCGCCCGCCGCGCCACCCTCGGACTGCAGCTCCGACACCTTGGGCACCTCACCCCAGATGTTCTTGCGTCCCTGGGCGGACCAGGCGTCGGCGTGCTCGCCGATGGGCGAGGCGGGGGTGATGGGGTAGATGGCGATGACCTCGTTCGTGCGATGGGCGACCGAGGCCACGGCCTCGTTCCCGTCCACAGTGATCATCCGGCGTTGCGTCTTCGGCTCCGACATGAGGCTCCTCGTGGGTCGCTTGGGCGCCTTCGCGCGCTGCGGCCCGGAGGTCGCTTTACTGCATTTTACGAACCATTTACAAAGCTGCTGTGAGGAGCCGCAGCCTCGAGGGACGCTTGCCGAAGCGCAGCGGTCAGGGCGTCCGGAAGGTGACGATCAGCGGTGGGCGATCGTAGTCCCCGACCTGAGCCGCGCCCTGGAGGGCGACGTAGAGCGTGCTGGTCGCCGGATCGAAGGAGGCTCCGATCACCCGATGCTTGCCTCCGTCCTCGAAGGGCACGGTCCACTTGCCGTAGGCGTAGGGGCGCGGGTCGTAGACGTTCTCCGCCGCGAGGATCTCGTCGACGTCGAAGAACCAATAGTAGTTGTAGCGGTCACCCGCCGTGTAAGGACAGGGACCTCCGCAGACGTTGCCGTTGTCCTGCACGGCCTTGTAGCCGATGCCGTTCGCCAGACCGCCCGCCGATCCGAGCACGGCGAAGGTTCGGGTGTTGGGGACGATGAATCCGTAGTAGCCGCGGGAGAGGATGTTCCACAGCGGAGACGCGGGAGGGAAAGGCCCGGCCGTGCCTTGGGGCGCGTACTCCACGGCGCGATCGCCGAGCATCGTGCCGTCTCCGTAGGGGAAGTTCAGAAACGCGGTCGCCGGGATCGAGGTCCCGGGCGCGGGCGAGGCGAGGATGTCGTTGGGATCGAAGACCCAGAGGGAAGGACCGACGCTGTAGCGCGAGACGATGGAGTACACGGAGGACCAGCCGGTCATGTACTCACCCCCGAGCGCCTCCTGATAGAACGCGGGAATGGGCGCCATGTAGCCACCCGCCTGGACGTCTCCATCCAGCTTGTAGACGCCGTTGATGCCACTACTCAGGTCGTCCGCGTCGGGCACGAGCAAGCTGGTGTAGGTGTTGTCGCCGGGCGCGTCGTACCAGGTCTCGGCGTTGACGATCAGCGCGCCGTCGACGACCAGCATGCCGGTGATCCGGTCCAGGCTGTCGGTGTTGCCATCGGGCGCCTGGCCCAGGAGGTCCACGAAGGGCTGAAGCGGCGGATCGCTCACGGGCAGGTCCACGACCGCGTCCTGCATGCCCGGTGTGGGCACTGGATACTCGGCCACGTCCGTGCGCTGCGCGTGTCCGACGATGAAGAGCGAGTGGTTGGCCGCGTTGAACGCCAGCGCGCCCACCGCGTAGTTGATGCTCGAGCTGCCGAAGTCGCCGTTCTTCAGCCGGAAGGCGCCGGAGTACACGAGGTCCTCGATGGCCATGCGTGGCAGCGCGCCGGGCGGACCTGCGTCCACGGGCGCGCCGCCGTCGAGGGACAAGGTCGCGTCCGCACCGCCATCTGTGGACGCACTGCCGTCCACACCGTCGTGCGTGGAGCCACCGCCGCAGCCGACAGCGAGCAGAGAGCAGAGCGCCACGAACGACTTCACGGATGACCGAGGACTCGAATTCTGTAGGTTCCAACTCCAATACGTCATGTATGGAGTCATATCCGAGACTCGGAGATCGCGAAAGCACGAACGGTGGCGAAGCGCGCTAGGCGGCGAGCGCCATCGGCGTCTTGGGCAACGCCACACGCACGATCCACACTCCTGCGAGCACGGCGCACACGCCGGCGGCCAAGGGGATGGCGCCCGTCAGCGTGAGGCTCGTGCGGTCGAGCAGGCTCGCGTAAACGAGGTGACTCGCGGAGGAGGCGAGCATCACCAGGCCGAGCTCGGCGGCGAAGGTGCGCCCGCGGAACTCCGTGGGTACGCGCTGCTGCAAGAGCACGGTGGACATCACCCAGACCATGGAGCCGCCGATGTGGGCGATGGTGACGGAGAGTCCCGCGAGCCAGAAGGTCGGCATGAAGGGCACGACGCCGTAGAAGACGATGGCGACGGCGAAACCGAAGGCGACGCTGAGGCGCAGCTTGTGCTCGTCGCCGCCCGCGAAGGCGCGCGCGATGGGCGGCCCGATGCCCGTGCCGATGGCGCGACAGAACCACAGAAAGGAGATGCCCATGTCGCTGCTACCCAGGATGCGATAGCCGGGCTGCGCGCCGAGCAAGGTCAGGAAGAGGGTCAGAGCGCCCATGGTGCCCCAGATGAACTTCACCACGATGATGCTGCGCACGGGCGGGCTGTGGAGCACGTAGCGCACGCCCGCGACCATGTCGTCGATGCCGAGTACGGCGCTGAGGCGCGTGGAGCGCTCCGTGTCTCGCGCGGGCGGTGCGGGTGCGTGCAGGCCGCGGATCAGCAGGGCGCTGACGACGTAGGTCGCGGCGTCGAGGGCGAAGGCGACGCGCCAGCCGAAGAGGTAGAGCACGACGCCACCGAGGGCCGTGCCCACGGCGAAGGTGATGGACCAGGTGACGGCGCTGAGGGCGTTGGCCGAGATCAGGTCGTCTGGCCGCACGAGATCGGGCACCGAGGCCCGGTAGGCGGGATCGAAGAAGGTCACGACACCGATCTGCAGCAGCGTGAGCACGTAGATGTAGACGTGGGATCCGCCGGGCTCGGCCACCAGGAAGCCGAGCACCAGCGCGGCCGAGAGCAGATCGGCGACGAGCATGATGCGGCGGCGCTGATAGCGGTCTGCGACCACGCCCGCGGCGGGACCGAAGAACGTGACGGGCACCTGCTTCAAGACGAAGACCAGGGCCAAGGCCATGGCCGTGCCGTGCTCGCCGCCGCCGAGCAGATGCACGATGGCAAGGGTGTTGAGCCAGTTGCCGACCAGGCTGATGGTCCGCGCGAAGTAGAGCCTGCGCCACTCGGGGTTGTCCCGGAGCGCATCCATCAGGCTGCGCTTGGCCTTCGGCTCGGTCGCGCCGGCCACGGATCGGCTAGGACTTGGTCGCGGTGACGAAGTGCATCCGCAGGTCGTAGAGCACCTGTCCGAGCAAGGTCTCCTCTTCGCCCGAGAGGTTGCCGCGGGTCTTCTCGTCGAGCATGGCGAGCAGATCGATGGAGTGACGCGCCAAGGGCAGGTTCGTGGGCGAGGGCTCGCCGTCAGGACCCGCGATCATGCCGAGGTACATCAAGGCCGAGGTGCTCAGGGAGAGCACCAAGGTGTTGAAGTCCGCGGGCGGCGCCGCGACGCCCGAGGCCTTGGCCGCGGCCTCGTCGAACTCCTGCTCGTCGGCGGAGATGGCCTCTGGAGCGTCAGCTTCGTCCTCGGGCTGAGCGGAAACGCGCCTATCTGTGACCTTGAAGCCCTTGTCCTCTTCATCGGGCGCAGACATGCGCTACTCCTCCTCGGGCGCGGCCTTCTCGTCGGGCGCGGGCTTCTCGTCGGTCGCGTCCATGTCGACCCACTCGGCCTGCGCCTCGAGATCCGGCAGCTTGCTCAGGTATTTCTCGTGATCGCCCTTGGAGATCACGCCCTTGGTGATGTTGCGGTCGATGGTGCGCTTGTCGAACATTGCTTCAGTCGGCTTGGCCATGGGAATCCTCCGGGGCCGCGCAGTGTAAGACCGCCCGCGCCGGAGTCAACGGGGCTCCCTCGGCGCTCGGCACCATGGCATGCTCGCCATTGACACGGCGGCAGTGGCCGCGGATTGTCACGCGTGCTGTCGCGCCTGCCGCCACCCGAAGATCAGGTCCATGAGCTCTCGGTCCTGATCGAGGCCCATCATCCGCTCTTGTTGATCGAGAGCATCGAGGACGATCGCGTGCACGCGCTGATCGGACATCTCGCCGATCGCATGCGCATGCCGCTCCTGATGTGGAGCCCGACCACGGGGCTGGTGCGTCAGGACACGGACACGGCGGGCCCAGCGCCCGACACGGAGACGCCCGCCAAGGTGCTCGCCTTCCTCGAGACGGCGGATCGCGAGGCGCTCTACCTGCTGCGCGACTTCCCCCACGAGCTCGACGATCCGGGGATGATCTCGCGCATCAAGGACATCTATCGGCGCTACTTCCGGCATCGCGGGGCGCTGATCCTGACGGGTCCACCGCGTGAGCTGCCGGCGGAGCTCGAGCCGCTCTTCACGCCCGTGCGCATGGCCGCGCCGACGCCACGCGAGTACCACCGCTTCATCTCGGCGGTGCTGCGCGACATCGGCGAGCGCCGCCCCGTGCGCATCGAGCTCGACGGCGAGGGTGTGGCGCGCCTGCTCGAGGCCCTCGGTGGGCTGACCTTCTTCGAGGTGAGGAAGATCATCACGCAGGCCGTGGTCGAGGACGGCTGCCTCGACGAGGACGATCTGTCGCGCGTCTTCGAGGCCAAGCGGCGGATCGTCGAGCGCTCGGGTGTGCTCGAGTATTTTCCCCACGACCGCAACCTCGGAGACATCGCAGGGCTCACACAGCTCAAGGCGTGGCTCTCGAAGCGCCGGCTCGCCTTCACGCAGCCGGAGAAGGCGCGCAGCTTCGGGCTCGAGCCGCCACGAGGGCTGCTCTTGATCGGCGTGCAGGGTTGCGGCAAGAGCCTGTGCGCCAAGGCCGTGGCCGCCGAGTGGAGCCTGCCCCTCTTGCGCCTCGATCCGTCGAACCTCTATCAGAAGTTCTTCGGCGAGAGCGAGCGCAACCTCAAGCGCGCGATCCGCACGGCAGAGGACATGGCGCCCGTGGTGCTCTGGATCGACGAGATCGAGAAGGCGCTCGGCCAAGACTCCAACGACGGCGGCACGAGCCAACGCGTCTTCGGCACCTTCCTCTCGTGGCTGCAGGAGAAGAAGGAGGAAGTCTTCGTGATCGCCACGGCGAACGACATCTCCCGCCTACCGCCGGAGCTGCTGCGCAAGGGGCGCTTCGACGAGATCTTCTTCGTCGACCTGCCCGGCGCCGAGGTGCGTCAGCGCATCTTCGAGGTGCACCTGAAGAAGCGCGAACGCGACCCGGCGCAGTTCGATCTGTCCGCGCTCGCGGACGAGAGCGTCGGCTTCAGCGGCGCCGAGATCGAGCAAGCCGTCGTCGGCGGGCTCTACACCGCGTTCTCGAACGGCGAGACATTGACGACTCGACACCTGCTCGAAGAGTTGGGCGGCACGCATCCGATGAGCCAGACCATGCGCGAGAAGATCGACGCGCTGCGCGCCTGGGCCAAAGATCGCGCCGTGCCGGCGGGATGAAGAGAGAATGGAGAGCGGACGATGCGATTCGAATCGAAACTGATTGGGCTGATGCTCACCGCGTGCTGCGCGTGTGGCGCGACGGGTGAGAGCGCGCCTGCGCCGGGAATCACCTCGGGAGACACGCCGCAACCGACCACGGAAGAGTGGTCGATCCCCATGCCTCCGGACACACGCGTGGTGACCCGGGAGGACCTCGCGGGCAACGAGGGCAGCTCGTCCGCGACGATCTGGCTGACCAGCGAGACGGACGTCCCGGACACGATCTCTCACTTCAGCGCAGTGGCGGGCATGGGCACCGCCTATGACCTGGCCGGTCAGCGCTGCCTCGACGCCGCCGATGGCACCCGAGTCTGCGTCGCCCCGGCTTCGGAGCTGCCGGACAGGCTCACGGCACCCTCCGGCGCGCGTACGTTGATCTCCCTCCGCCAACCCGCACAGCAGCTGGGCTGCCCGCCCTGCCCCGAGGGCTTCGTGGGCACGCTCGTGCCAAGCTGCGACTGCCCCTGAACGAGTCCAGGGACTCGATGGAGAACGCGATGCGATTCGAGATGAGACTGACGGCCCTGATGCTCACCGCGTGTTGCGCGTGTGGTGCGACCGAGGAGAGCGCGCCGGCGCCGACCGCGGACAGCCCGGCGCCGGCCGCGGACAGCCCAACGCCTGTGGCGCCGCCCGAGCAGGTGCGGCCGTTGACGACGGAGGTGTGGTCCATGCCGATGCCGCCAAACACACGCGAAGTGAACCGGGAGTCGATCAGGGGCACCGACGGCAGCTCCGCGCGCGGCGTCTTGCTGACCACCGAGACCGAGGTCTCCGCCGCCATCGCTCACTTCGCAGGCTTGGCCGATATGGGCGAGGTGTACGAACAGGCGACCAAGCGCTGTGTAGACGCCGCCGACGGCACCCACGTCTGCGTCGCGCCCGCATCAGAGATACCGAGCACACTTGCCACACCCACACAGCCCGCGATGGCCACGGCGCCCTCGGGCACGCGCGCGTGGATCACACTGCATCGGTCGACTGACGCTAGGGCGCCCCGCAATTGAGATAGGTCAGGATGCGCGTGCGGTCGGCGCTGCTGAGGCGCTCGCCGCGCGGCATGGAACCCGACGAAATATAGGAAGCGATCAGGCTAGCGCGCGCGCTCACGTCCGAGCGGCCGAACTCCGACGTGTGGCAGCCGCTGCCGCGGCAGTGGCCCGTGAAGAACGTGCTCGGCCAGCCCGAGTAGGTGTCGGTGGTGCAGGCGGCGCCCGAGCCTGAGCCGCCTGAGCCTGAGCCGCCCGAGCCTGAGCCGCCCGAGCCGGCGCAGGTGTCACCCGCCAACGGCGCGCAGTTCATGCCCACGGCGCTGCCCGCGCTGTCCGTGATCTGCGCGCAGCGCGTGTTGGTCGGGCACGCTTGGCCCGAACCGCAGTCGGTCCCGCAGTAGTTCCCGAAGCTGTAGCCCAAGCAGAAGTTGTTGCCGCCGCCGCAGTCCGCGTCCGACGTGCAGGCCGCACAATACGAGGTGCCCGCCGAACCGCCGGAGCCGCCGCCCGTACCCGTGCCGGAACCACCTGTCCCCGCGCCTGCATCCACGGCGCCCGTACCCGTGCCGCTCCCCGCACCCGCGCCGGCATCCGCTCCCGGCGACACTCCCGCGTCTCGGCTGCCAGGCTCGAGCCGGGCGCCCGAGTCCCGGTTCTCTACGCCCGCGTCGGGCATCAAGCGGATGCCGCTGCCGGCGTCGTCCGCGACGGTACCGGTGTTGGTCTCGTCGCCCACGCGACGTCTCGGAGGTGCGGCCGTGCACGAGCAAAGGAGGGCCAGGGCCCCGGAGACGACGACCGGTGGATAGGAAGCACGAAACGCCATGGGATCACTCGTTGAGGTGAGAATTGTGGGACTCTAGGTCCGCAAACGCGGCTACACAAGCGGGCGCTCTGCCGGCTCAGCGCGCGGGGCCGGCACAGCGCCCAAAGACGGTGTAGCTGCGAACCGCCCGCTAAGGGCGCCCCGCAGGCGCGCAGTCGAAGCGGCGCACGTAGCGCCCCGGCGCGTCGGGGCGCCGGTCGGTCCAGAGCACGTAAATGGAGCTGCCCTCGGTGGCGGTCGCGATCTGGCTGAAATCGGACGGGGTTGGGCCCGAGGTCGGGGTGCGCGGCACATCAGGCAGGGCGGTCGACTGCTCGACGGTCACCCGCACGATGTCGCTGGCACGGCGGCCCGACTCGTCGAGCAGCGTCAGGTAGATGCCCTCGTCGAAGGCCACGTTCGAGGTGAGCGGCGTGAGGTACGCGGCCGAGGCCCCGCTCCACGACGTGCGCTCGGCGTAGACCATGGCGCCCAGCTCGCCGGCGCGGCCCACGTCGACGGGCAAGCTCTCCAGCTCGCTGGCGGCCGTATAGAAGGAGTCGTGGTGCCGGCAGCGCAGCTGCCAGGGCGTCTCCGCGCCGCCGTGGCCGTCGAAGTCGATGCGCCGCAGCACCTGACAGCCATTCGTGGTCCGCTCCGAGCGCTCCTGAAACAGGATGTGCCGGCCCACACGCGTGGCCTCGGGCTGGTAGCCCGCGCCCACGGTGAAGTGCGTCCAGGTGCCGCCCACCCGACGCGGACGACCCACAGGCACCCCGTCGTGGAGCCGCACGTAGTGGACGTTTCCGTACGGTCCGCCGGTCCCGAGCCGCATCAACAGCCCGAGGTCGAACTCGCCGTCGAGCGTCACGAGCTCCACATTGCTGGCCTGCACATCCCAGTCGTGCAGCGCGCAGGTGCGCTCGTCCTCCCACCACTGCACCATGGCGCCGCCTTCGGCGGTGAAGACCCAGGGACGGTAGTACGCCCGTGTGCTCATGCACTCGAAGGGCACGCCGGAGATCGCGCTAGCAACGGCGATGCTCGTCAGTGCGGCGGGCAACCGCCCTCCCCCTGCATCGAGTCCACCACCGCTGAAAGCCAGGCTCGCCCTGCCGCAAGCGACGCATACTGGCGTCCTCGATACTGGCAGCCTCACCCGATGCCGCATGTGCTCGCCCGGCGCTCCAAACTCCCACATGGCCAGGACCTCGTCCGGCTCTCGCGCAGGAATATTCGATGCGGGATCGACCCAAAGCTGCCCGTGGAGCGCACCGTCTCGCGCCAGCAGGCGTGTGCGGATCGCCAGCTTGGAGACGCCGAGGTCCTCCGGCTCCGCGAGCAGAGTTCCGTCCATGGAGTGCCAGCTCGCCACGATCCGCCAAGCCGGTGACTCGACGGACTCGAGCGCCTCGGCGTGCAAGAGCAGCAGCTGGCCGTCCAGCACGCCGAAACCCATCGGTCGCTCGCGGCCCAGAGGCGCCCGCAGCAGCACGGGGGGGCCCGTCGGCACGCACTCCGCGACCACGTGTGCGTCCGCTCCGGCGCAACCGAGCAGAGTCGTCAGCAAGAGAAGAGCCACCGTGCGTGACACGCGCATCACTCATGCCCCAGGGTCACGTCCGCCAGCTCCAGCCTCAGCGTTCCCACCGCCGTGGGTTGAAGCAGCCGCACCAGCCCGACGCCGGACTTGACCCAGACGTCTCCACTCTGCGGCTCGGCACGACCTGGCGCCTGATCGATGACCTCGACGTGCCAGGCGTCGAAGCTGCCGGCCGGTGTGCTCACGGACTCGACGCCCAGCACCCGATGCTGGCGCTGCGCGCTCAGCGTCTGATCCAGCATGGTGCGCCTCAGCTCGCCGCCGAAAGTCATCCCCGCGCGCAGCCGCGCCGGCCAGCGCCAGCCCTGAAATTTCAGCTCGCTCAGGCCCGCGAAGTCGAGGCCCATCCACCACTCCTCGGCGC
>JAADHO010000457.1 GCA_013151775.1 Deltaproteobacteria bacterium
ATGAGGGCAGCCGGATCCGAGGCTCCGCGGCGTCGACGGCGTCCTCGGGCCCCAGCGTGGGCGCCGACGACTCCCCGGGGGACGTCGTCGCCGTCGGGGCCGAGCCGGGCCGCAGGACGCGAAGTGTGTCCCAGTCTGGTCGCCGCCGTTCACTCGCCTCGATGGCCTCGAGCAGCGCGCTGCGCATGGCGTGGGCGTCCTCGAAGCGCTCGCTGCGGTCCCGCGCCATGGCCCGCTCCACCCAGTCACTCAACTCCGGCCCGAGGTCAGGGCGGTGATGGCTGAGGGGCGTCCTCGTCGCGGTCGTGATCTGAATCAGCAGGTCGCCCACGGCCTCCGCCTCGAAGGGCAGGCGTCCCGAGAGCCCCTCGTAGGCGACGGCGCCCATGGAGTAGAGGTCGGTGCGAAAATCGATATCCTTCAGCCCTCGCGCCTGCTCGGGGGACATGTACTCGGGCGTGCCCACCAAGATGCCCTCGATGGTCGGCACGGAGGAGCGGAGCCCCGAGGCGCGAGGGGTCGCGCGCGAGATGCCGAAGTCGAGCAGCTTGGGGAAGTGTCCGTCGGCGTCGCCCACGAGGAAGATGTTCTCGGGCTTGATGTCGCGATGCACCACGCCCGCCTCATGCACCGCCGAGAGCCCTCGGAGTGACGCCGAGACGATCTCCAGGAAGTCGCGCACGCTGAGCGAGGGCAGCATGCCCAGGCGGTCTCCGAGATCCATGCCGTCCAGGAATTCCATCACGATGAAGGGCACGCCTCCGTCCGTGAGTCCGAAGTCGATCATGTCGATCACGTGGCGGTGACGGATCGCGGCGGCCACGCGCGCCTCACGCAGGAAGCGGTCGGCGGCGGCGGACGCTCCCGGCCCGCGCACGGTGTTGAACTTCACCGCCACCGCGTGTCCGAGATCCACGTGCGTCGCCTTCCACACGGACGCCATCCCGCCCTCTTCGAGCGTGCCCTCGAGCCGGTAGCGCCCCGCGATGATCTGGCCCGCGTGCAGCATTGGACCAGTGTAGCTCAGAGCGCCGCCTGGGTGTGCCTCCCGGGTGAAACCTGCGCGAAGTTCCAGAGTCTCCGGTCTCCGGATTAACTCCCGCGGGAATCGTGCTAGGAGTCGGCGTCCATGGACGTCTTGCTGGTTCGCTCTTCCGTCTACGCACTGCCCGCCAAGAAGCGCGTAGGCGCCATCCTCTACGGGGGCACCTGCGATATGCGCCTGTGGCCAGGGCCCGGCCCAGACGCGGACCTGCGCGAGGCGTGGGGTGGGCGCGCCATGGCCAAGGCCCTCGAGGCCGAGCTTGACAAGGCGGGCGGCCAGCTCTCGTTGGGTCAGTCGCTGCGCGTGCAGCCCGGTCGTCTGCACTGTGACTTCTTGCTCTGGCTCGCGCTCAAGGCGGCCGAGCCCGGAGCGACCCGAGCGTCGGCCCCAGCCGAGGAGCTGCTGCGTCGAAGCGTGATCGATGCCCTGGGTTTCGCCGCGGGTCGCAGCGTGGAGCGGGTGGCCTTCGGTGCGCTCGGTGAGGGGCCTGGCGAGATCGAGCGTGCCGAGCGCCTCGCGCTCTTGGTGCGCGCCGCTGCGGAGTACGAGGAGCGCTGCTTCGCCGAGCGTCGCCCCACGGTGATCGACGAGGTGCTGATCTGCGAGCCCTTGGGCAGCGTGCTTCGCGCCGCCCAGGCCAAGGTCGGGCGTCTGGCTCGTGCCACGGATCCGGCTCCAGCCCCCAGCAGCGCGAGCCCGCGCAAGAGGTCGAGCAAGGCCTCGCCCGTGCGCACGAAGAAGCCCCCGCCCAAGGGTCTCAGCCCCGTCGAGGCCGCAGCCGGACGAGCCAAGGCCGAGCGCTACGACATGCACCGAACCTACGAGGCTGGGGACTACTTCATCCACCCGCGCTTCGGTCTCGGCCTGGTCGGCGAGACGCTCGACAACCGCGCCATGCTCGTCCGCTTCGAGGACGGAAGTGAACGCAAGATGGTGCACGCGCGCTGACCTACGGCTTGCGGCTTGACCGACTCAGGCGCCGCGCGTAATGCGCCCGCCCATGGCCAAGCGACTGAACATTCACCCGACGCATCCCGAGCCGCGCAAGATCCGCGAAGTGGTGGAGGTGCTACGGCGAGGTGGCGTGATCGCCTACCCCACGGACACGGTCTACGCCCTGGGCTGTGACATCACCCAGAAGAAGGCCGTGGACAAGGTCTACCGGATCAAGCGCATGGCCAAGGATCACC
Source organism: Deltaproteobacteria bacterium (assembly GCA_013151775.1). Taxonomy (GTDB): domain Bacteria; phylum Myxococcota_A; class Polyangia; order Polyangiales; family Houyiibacteriaceae; genus JAADHO01. The sequence goes on from JAADHO010000457.1 coordinate 2,236, forward strand.
CCGTGGCCTTCGTCTGTCCGGACCTGGGTGATCTCTCGCGCTTCGCCGTGGTGGACGATCAGACCTACCGCCTGATGCGACGGCTCTTGCCCGGCCCCTACACCTTCATCTTGCCCGCGACGCGCGAGGTGCCGAAGATCTTGATGATGAAGCGCAAGACGGTGGGCATCCGCGTGCCCCACCACGAGGTCGTCTTGGCCATCGTACGCGAGCTCGGTGGGCCCATCGTGTCCACCTCCGCGGCCTTCGAGGGCGAGCAGCTAAACGACCCCGACGATCTGCTGATGCGCTTCAAGGAGGCGGATCTGGTGATCGACTCGGGCTGGGGCGGGCTCGAGCCGTCCACGGTCTTGAACTTGACCGGCGGTGAAGTGGAGATCGTGCGGGAGGGCCTCGGGCCGGTCGACGGTCTGCTCTAGGGCTTGGCCTGGCGCCGCGCGGCGCGCCATTCGGCGAGCTGCGTGCTCCAGAGCTCGCCGGGCCAGATGCCCAGGTGATCACCCGGGAGGGTGAAGGCGACAGAGTTCGCCTCGGCCTCGCTCACATGCACCAGCTCACCGCGGTCGAGGGCCGGCCAGAGCGCGGCCTCGAGCAGGGCGCGCTCCGCCGTCGCCTCGAGTCGCTCGAAGGCGCGATCGAAGGCCTCCCAGCTGCGGCTCAGCTCGCGCACGCGCTCCCGGCTCACGGGGACGCGCGCGTGGAACGTGCCGCTCGCGACTCCCGTCTCCACGTCGTCGATCAGCGTGACGAGCGCTCGCGGGCTCATCTCGACCAGAGGATGGCCGCCAGCAGACCCAGCAGCAGCAGCGTGCCCGTGATGCCCAGGCCCACCAAGAGCGCCAAGGGTGGGCCGCGCCGCGCCGCGCCGCTCGTCGACGCCGCCGGGCTGGCTCCCAGTCGCGCTGCGGGGGAGGGCAGAGCGCGCAGCCCGGCGAGCATG
>JAADHO010000279.1 GCA_013151775.1 Deltaproteobacteria bacterium
CGAGACGGTGCCATGCGAGACGGTGCCATGCGAGACGGTGCCATGCGAGACGGTGCCATGCGAGACGGTGCAGTCCCGGATGACGCCGGATTTTTCGATCCTGGTCTGTTGTTCAGCGAGGACTTCGACGGCCTGGCGGACTGGGAGACAGAGGCCAAGAATAGCGTGGGGCCACTGCCAGGGATGTTTGATTATGGGTATACGGCGGAAACGTGGCACCCCACCACGGTCCCTGGCAGCATGGCTTCCATGTTCATCAGCGGTAGCGATCCAAATCAGGTGTTTGGCGGAACAGGCAAAGCGCTCATTGTAACATACGAGTCTACCAACAACCCGAACGTCTACAGGTCTGACGGATTCTTAACCAAGAGCATACCGCCATCCACGGAGGTATACGTGAGCTTTATGATGCGTTTTGAGTCTGGTTTTAACTCGGAGTCGGCCAACGGATCGGTTAAGCTATTTCGGATATTGAGTTGGGACGGTGTGCGTCCTCGTTCAAAGTTCTTTTCAGGTGGAAATAGCGCCCCAATTTATCTTTTTCACTGGGGCCGATCCAACTACGGTGTTCGCCAAAGACACGCTTTCCGATGTGATGACCAGGCCACGACCTACTACTGCACCGATCCAGTGATTACTAACGCGCCACACTCCATCAATAGCGGTGCCATGTCGACAAATTTTACCAGTGATATCGCGATGCTATCGCCTGAACTGCCCGACCTCGTCAATGGAGGGTTTTTGCCGGATACAGGAACGGTTTGGCACGATCAGGTCTACGGTGATATATGGCATCATCTTGAGTTTTACGTAAAACTCAACTCCGCTCCATCAGTAAACGATGGGATCTTTCAGTTTACTCTCGATGGTCAGAAAATTATCGACATGAACGAGATTCCATGGATCGGTAGGAATGGCACAATGGATGCGAAGTGGAACAGTGTTCTATTCGGTGGCAATGGAAAATACAACTGGAACTCCAGTGGTGGATTCGACGCCAGTCGAGAGCGATGGATCGCGATCGACGACATCGTAATTCGAAACTCGTTGCCGTGAACTGTTCCGGTCCTTGAATGAAGGGCAGCGTCACCGCCAGAGTATGATCGCCGCGCTCCCGCTGGCAGCCTTCGGGCGAGCAGTTGGGCGGATTTCTCAGGGGAAGTCACCATAGGTCAGTGTGTAGGTGTCCGTGCAACTGGCGACACCAACGAGACGTACTTGCACATAGGCTGTCAGTGAGGACGGTGCTGTCGGGTCCGGGATCACGACGGCAGTTGGACTGCTGCCGGTGGCGCAACATCTGCCTGCGCCGCCTCGTGAACCCGCGCCACACGATGAGCGGACTCCCGCAAAGTTTACGCTGACACAGACCTCGTACAACTGGCTGAATCCGGCCTGAACATGCGCACCCGGAGTGGCCAAAACCCGGCTGCTACCGATGTCCTGGAACGTGAACCAATCTTGGTCGAAGGTTGGGTAACCCGTGAGCCCGGCCAGCGCTCGGCGGTTGCCGGAGATCCTCGCGAAGAGGGCGCCGAGGGGACGTGCCTGGATGCGCGAGTTGTTTGGCTCGGCAGCGTCGAGCAAGGGTGTGCCTCCGCAGACGCCACCGCTGCACGTGTCGCCGGTCGTGCAGCGGTTGCCATCGTTGCATGGCCCCGTAGAGGAACTCCAGGCCGTGCGCGACGCTGCGGGCTTGCATATCTCGCAGGCGTTGCTCGGATTCGTTGTAGTGTCCGCATAGCAGGCGCCGGCGATCGCGCAGCTCGTAGACGCCACCGCCATTTCGCAGGAATAGGTGTTGGCGCCGCTGGACGTGCAGGTGTCGGCCGTGCAGCTCAGTCCGTCATCGCAGGCGGCAGCCGGCCCAGGAACGCAAGCGCCAGAAACGCAGTGGTCATCCACGCTGCAGCCGTTCGAGTCAGCGTTACACGGGGTGTCGTCGATCACCGGTGTGTAGCCAACTGGCTCACTCGTGGGGTCACAGGTGCTGCACCCATCTGGAGCGCTGGCTCCCGCTGCCACGCACGCACCATCGATGAAGCATCCGCCCGTAGCGCTGCCGGTGTGCGTGCACTCGTAGGTGCCAGGCCCGGTAGATGTGCATGCGTCGTCGGTACAGGTGAGTCCATCGTCGCAGTCGGGTGCGGCGCCGGCAACACACGCTCCCGCGATACAGCGGTCGTCCATGGTGCAGGCGTTTGAGTCGGCGTCGCAGGCGACTCCGTCGGGGCCTGGCCCTGGGGTGCAGAGGCCATCCGTTCCACAGACGGGAACCTCACACGGGGCCACGCCCAGATCCATGCACTCGGCATCCGACGCGCAGAGACGCGGCCCCGAGTCCACCAGGCCGGTGTCGGCAATGGATCCGTCGTCGAGAGAGCCATCGGGCGCGGCGTCCGGCGAACCGGTGTCCACGCGACCACCATCCACCGTCGAGGCGTCCGGAACCGCGCCGTCCACCGTCGAGGCGTCCGGAACCGCGCCGTCGCCGGCGTCGCCGGAGAAGTTGCCGCCTCCGCACGCTCCGACCAGAAGAAGAAGGCCGAACCACGACGAATTTCGGAAGTGTGAGATTCTCATGCTGGCGTGTCGTGCGCTCCAAGGTGGTTTTCCAATCCATCGATAGATTCGTTGGACTAGGGATGGAAGAGGCCTGGAGACTCACGCGACAGGGATGATGTCGGCCGTCAGCCGCGTCGATCGCGGATCAGGCCCTCCTGCATGGTGGTGGCTACCAGGGTTCCGTCGCGACGGAAGAAGCGGCCGCGCGCCAGACCGCAGGCGTGCGTCGCCGTGGGCGAGTCGATGTCGTAGAGCAGCCACTCGTCCATGCGGAAATCCCGGTGAAACCACATGGCGTGGTCGAGGCTCGCGACCTGCATGCCGGGGGTCAGCCAGGAGACGGCGTGGGGTCGCATGGACGCGGTCAGCAGGTGGAAATCGGAAGCGTAGGCGAGCAGGTAGTGGTGGACATGGGCCTCGTCGGGCAGCTCGCCGTTGGCGCGAAACCACACCTGCGCCTTGGGCTCGCGCGTGCCCGGGTTCAGTGGATCCACGGGGCTGACGGGGCGCACCTCGATGGGCCGCTCCGCGACGATGCGCTCGCGCATGGCCTGCGGCAGCTTCGTCACCATCGCCTCGGGCAGCTTCTCGAGGTACTTCGTGCCGAGCTCCCGCTCGGACCTCAGCTCCTCGGGTGAGGGCACCTCGGGCATGGTGTGCATCTGATGCTCGAAACCGGGCTCGCGGATGTGAAAGGAGGCCGCGAGGTTGAAGATCGCCTTGCCGTCTTGCACGGCGACCACGCGCCGAGTCGTGAAGCTGCGCCCGTCGCGGATGGGATCGACAGTGAACACGATGGGCTTCTCGGCGTCACCCGAGCGCAGGAAGTAGCCGTGCAGCGAGTGCACCTCGCGCGCCTCGGGCACGGTCTGTTGCGCCGCCGAGAGCGCTTGGCCCACCACCTGTCCACCGAAGACACGACCCCACCCGAGGTTCTGGCTCGGCCCACGAAAGATGTTCTCCTCGATGCGCTCGAGGCTGAGGATCCCGACGAGTTCTTCCAGCACCTGACTCATGCCGCTCTATCTAGGACACTGGGGCAAGATGGTCCACGGGCGCCACGGAATACAGCCGAGCCTGGTGATGGATGTGAGCGTTGGGCGAGTCCATGTGACCACGCTCAGACCTTGGGGTAGCGTGCGCCTGCCATGATGATGACGGCCGAATTCTCATCGGGCGCGCTCGAGCTGACGTATCTACAATCGTGGCTCGACCGGCTGATTCGACTCCGCTGGCTCGCGATCATCGCGGTCGCCTTTGCGGTGCTCTTCGGGTCATGGACCGGTCTCTTGGACGACGTTGCGCCGCTCTGGTGCGTCGCGCTGTGGATGCCCACGTACAATCTGGCGCTGCGCTGGTGGCAGGGACCCCGTCGCACTTCGTGGGGCGTGGACAGCCTGCACCGCTTCGTGCTTTTTCAGCTCATCCTCGATGTCTTCACGCTCTCGCTGCTGCTGCACTTCAGTGACAGCGTGGAGAACCCTGCGGAGATGTTCTTCGCGTTTCCGGTTGCAGCCGCGGCGATGCTACTCCCTGGGCGGAAGTGGCCCTACGTGACGACGGCCGCGGCCTTGATGCACGGTGGTGCGGTCCTGCTCGAGTACGCGGGGATCCTGGCTCATCACCCGCTCGCAGGTCACAACCTCGTTCACGGTGATGATCCGCTCTTCCGGTCCGGTTTCTTGGTGGCAGGATACGGGCTCGGTCTCGTGATCATGCTCAACGGCGTTGGCTACCTCGTCTACATCGTCGCCCGCGAACATCGCCGCGCCGAGGCGCTACGCTACGAACGCGAGCGGGTCGCCATCTCGCGGCAGCGCCTCGCCCACGTGGGACAGATCGCCGCCGGCGTCGCCCACTCCGTGCGCAGCCCCTTGCATGGCTTGCTGAACTGCGTCGATTTGCTTCGACCCCAGTGCGGCGACCCAGCGTCCGAGGAGACCTTGGAGATGATGGGAGAGGGCTTGCGTCGCATCGAATTGATCACCCGCAGGCTCTTGACCCTAACCCGTGAGGCTCCCCTCGAACGGGCCGTCACACGGATCGACGACCTCGTGCACGACGCCCTCCACATGGTCGCGCCCAACGGCTCACCGGGCGCTGTCGAACTCGAGACCGTCTTTGGTGGTGTGGGAGAGGCAGAGGTCGATGCCGGCCGGCTCAGCGAGAGCGTGGCCAATATCTTGGACAACGCCATCGCCGCCTGTGCCGGAGGAGGCCGCGTCTCGATTCGTACCCGTTGCGACTCCGAACACGAAGGTCGGATCCACATCGAGATCTCCGACACGGGCGTCGGGATCCCGGAACAGCAGCTCGAGCAGATTTTCGATCCCTTCTTCACCACCAAGCCGGTCGGGGAAGGAACTGGCCTGGGACTTGCAATCGCACGCCAGGTGATCGAAGCGCATGGCGGTGAAATCGCAGTGGAGAGCCAGCCGCAGCGGGGGACTCGTTTTCGGGTCGTGTTTCCACGGCGGGCTGTGTCGATCATGCCGTCCCAAGAGACGGGAACATGACGGATTTCCTGCGGATATTAGTGGTTGACGACGAGCGAATCAGTCGACACACGACCGTGCGGCAGCTCGAGGATGCGGGCTATCGGGCCCAGGCCGCGTCCGATGGTCGGGAGGGCCTCGAGATGTTGGATGCGCAGGCGTTCGACGTGATCCTCACGGATCTACGCATGCCCGGGATGAGCGGCATCGAGCTGCTCACGAATATCAAGGAGCGGGCACCAGAGGTCGAGGTCATCCTCATGACCGCCTATGCCACCGTCGAGACGGCCGTGGCGGCGATGCAGGGTGGCGCAGTGGATTTTCTTTCGAAGCCCTTTGCCTTCGCCGAGCTCGAGCTTCGCTTGCGCCGGATCGCGGAGCTCGCAGACTCACGCCGCGAAGTGAGCAGGTTACGAGCGCTGCTGAAGCGGACCACGATGCCCGGGCTCGTGGGTCAGTCCCGCGCAATGGTTCAGGTGGGTGAGCGCATCAGCCTCTTCGCGGACAACGTCGTCCCTGTGCTGATCACCGGCGAGACGGGTACCGGCAAAGAGGTGGTCTCGCGCATGATCCACCACGCGGGAAGTCGACGGAGTCGGTCCTTCGTGCCCCTCGCGTGCGGCGCCATTCCCAAGGAGCTCGCCGAGGCTGAACTCTTCGGCCACGAGAAGGGTGCGTTCACGGGCGCAAGTCAACGTCACCGAGGTTGCTTCGAGCGCGCGGACCGCGGGACGCTGCTTCTCGATGACATCGACGACCTGCCGCTCGAGCTCCAAGCCAAGCTCGTACGCGTGCTTCAGGAGGGGACGTTCGCCCGTGTCGGTGGAGATCAGCCCATCCGTGTGGACGTGCGGGTCGTGGCGACCACCAAGGTCGATTTGGGGGAGGCCGTGGATGCGGGTAGATTCCGAGATGACCTCTACTATCGCCTGCGAGGTCTCGAGATCCGCCTGCCCCGGCTGCGCGAGCGTGGCGACGACGTGATGCTTCTGGCGCAGCACTTCTTGAGTTCGATCAGCGACTCACAGGGCACCCCACCGAAGACCCTAGATCGCGGGGCCGTGGCCATCCTGCGGGCTCACTCCTGGCCCGGGAACGTCAGGGAGCTTCGTCGGGTGATCGAGTCCGCGGTGGCTCTGTGTCGTGATGGCGACACGCTGACTCCTGCGCACCTGCCAGACGCCTTGACGCACAGGCGGTCTCCCTCGGCCATCTTCTCCCTACGTCTCGAGGGGGCGGAGCGCATCGCGCTGCCGGAGCTGCTCCGGCAGTTCGAAGACGAGGCGATTCAGTGGGCCATGCGGCAGGCCAAAGGCTCGCAGACTCACGCCGCTGAGATGCTCGGAATTCCACGCACGAGCCTACAGAGCAAGATCGTTCGGCACCGCGAAGACTGAGCCGATATCTCGGCAATCGCGCCGAAATCTCGGCAACGGGTGGAACTCGTTGGAATCACGCGGCTATTGCTAGCTCAGGTGAGGGTTGAAGCAGAATGCCTGCCGAGCCTGCGGCGCGCGCTAGGCACTTGCTGCCCAGTTCGACCTGAATCCGTGGCGCGAACGCTAGCGCATGTGTCGGCATGGGCCTTGCGTAGAGGGACAACCCGGACGGACTTGGGTGAGGCGCCGACACTCGTGCGACCTGCCAAAGAAATAATCGAAAGCAATAGGTGATAGTATGAAACGATCCGGTAGGTCGGTCAGGCGTTTGTTGAGTGTGACCTTTCTGGCCGCGGTGATGGTCACGGGTTGCGGGTCGGACGGCTCCAACGGCATGGTTGGACCTGCAGGTCCCGAAGGCCCCGCCGGTTCCGCGGGAGTGACCGGTCCCGCCGGTCCCGCCGGCCCCGCAGGTGCGATGGGTGCGCAAGGTCTCCCCGGTGCCGATGGGTCCACGCTGGATCCCGCGACCTTCACGATTACGACGCCTCACGGCGACATGACGCTGCAGACCCTCGCCGAGATACAGCCGGGTCTCGGCACTGTCATGATCGAGTACGGAATCCGCATGAACAACGCGTGGCAGGCTGTTCACGCCACGCCCCCCAACTGGGACATGGCCAACTACCAGGTCAAGGAGGCCCGGGAGATTCAAGAGGTGGGTGAGTTCACCCGCCCCGGCCGCGCTGCGGCGCTCGTCTCCTTCGAGGACACGTTCCTCGTGCCCTTGCAGGACGACACCACGGTAGCGAGCCCGAGCGTCGCTGCCTTCGAAGCGGACTACGACGCGGCGCTCGGCGGCTGCAACGCGTGTCACGCTGCGTCATCGGACGGCAGCTTCTCGAGCTACGGCTTCGTGAAGGTGATTCGTCCGACGGGGTCGCACTATCAGAACATCGACTGGGCCGGCGGCCTCTGAGATCGAGAGGACAAGACTCCCGTTCCGTCGCAACCTTTCGTCCTCAAAGCGTGGTGTGATGGGATCGGGGGGAGGTGACTCTGCGCGGCGTACGTGCATTCAAATGAGGATGCTCACGCCGCGTCGAGTCCGTGCACCTGAATGGGCGCATACCGCGCCGTATCCGGGCATCTGACTCGAGATCTAGGGGGCCTGTGTGCCCCCTAGGTCTCGTTCGTCGCGGCGACGCGGTCGCTCAGATCGTAGCGGCCCTCAGCGCCACGACTGCGACGCCTCCCTTGCTGCGTACGGCGACGCGGATCTGATCTGTGGGCGTTTCGGGTGTCCAGCGCACTCCGCGGCCTTCGCCTTCGATCGCGCCATCGCCTTCCCAGCGCAGGGAGATTTGCTCGGGGCCTCCGAGGAGGCTGACGTGCACGATGCCTTCTTCGCGTCGGGCGTTCAGGGAGACGACGGGTGGTGCGTGCATCGCCAGATCGTTCGAGCGCATGGCGCGGCGTTGCGTGGTGTCGCGCCATTGATCGATGAGCCGCGTGGTCAAGAGCTTGTCCGTGCTCGCTGCCTTGTGCATGGAGGGTGGATCCCGGGGCACGGGATCCGGGAGCGGCATGTCCGGCGGCGGCGGGTCGTTCGGTGGCACCTGCTCGCGCATGAAGTCGCGCGGCACGGGATCGTTCACGATCGGGTAGGGACGCGGCGGTCGGCGGCGCCGGTGGCGCATCGTGGTCGACCTCGTGGTGTCCTGCTCCGTCGTCGGCAGCTCCATCGGTGCGGGATCGGTCACCTCGATCTGCGGCGGAGGATCCAAGGGAAGCGGATCGTTCACCAGCGTGGGCGGATCGATGGGCAGCGGATCGGCAGGGGGCACGACCGGATCCACCACGGGGGTCGGGTTGAAGTGCTCGATGATCTGCTGAATCGGCTCGCAGCTGCAGGCCTCTGTCCAGGTGGCGAGGGAGGCGCCCAGCAGCGCCGTCTGCGCCAAGGCGAGCAGGCGTGGTGGCGGCTTCGGGCGTTCGCGGATGGGCTCGCGCGTGCTCGTCACCAGGCGCGCGAAGTCCGCGTGGATGGCGTCGAGCTCGGCGTGGCGGACTCGATCTGCGGCGGCGACCCGGAGGCCGAGGAGCGCGGTCTCGCGCATCAACGCGTCTTCGTCTGCTGCGCACTGTTCGACCAAGACCATCGCCGTGTCGAGGAAGGAGGCCGTCTCGAGTACGATGGCGCGTGTCAGCTGCAGCGAGCGTCGCTGCAGCGACGCCAGAGGTCCGGGTGCGCTCTCGTGGAAGAACTCGAGCAGCTTCAGGCTGTAGCCGAGGCCCATGCTGCGGTTGGCCACGCCCGACGCCTCGAAGTTGCGCTGACGAAAGGCGGAAGAGCAGACGCGGAAGAGCAGCTCGGTCTGGTCGTCGGTGATCCGGTAGCCGTGCCCGAGGTAGCTGCCGCCGAGGTTCTTCCGCGACTCGAGATCGCCGCACAGAGGCGTGCCCACGTAGGGCTCGGCGCGGCAGAAGTTCACGGGATGTTGCGCGTGGTCGCGCATGAAGGCGACGTTCTCGCGTATGTCGTCCACGCGGGCGTCCGGCTCGAAGATCAAGAGGTTGTAGCAGACGAAGATGCCCGCTTCGCGACAGGCGCGCAGAGCTTGGGAGACGCAGGCCGTCTGGTTCTTACGGTTCAGATGGTCCGAGCCGCGCTGCGACGCGTTCTCGACCCCGACGTAGAGGCGGATCACCCCAAGGGCGGCCAGCTCCTTCGCCAGCTCGGGCGTGAGCGAGTCGGGCCGGCACTTGCCGATCATCGCCGCCTTGCCCACGCCGAGATCATCGAGGGCCGCGCGGATCGCGCGGATGCGTTTCAAGGACGCCTCCGGCTTCGGCAAGAGGAAGTTGTCGTCGTGGAAGCAGAACACCGCCTGTCCGCCCGCCGCGTGCCACAGCAGCGCCATCTCCGTGGCCACGTCTTCGGGGCTGCGATGTCGCAACATGGGGCCACCGCCGTGAGCGCGCGCGTCGCGATAGAAGCTGGTGATCGAGCAGTAGGCGCAGGCGCCCCAGCAGCCACGTCCGCCCATGATCGGGATGAAGGGCACGCCCATGTGGCGCGCGTGCGGCCGGTAGCGCGTGGGGAAGGGCAGCTCGTCGAGATCGCGCAGCAGAGGTCGCGGCGGAGTCCGAAGCATGGCGCCGTCTTCGTCGCGTAGGGCGAGGCCGGCGACGTCGGAGAGCGGAGTGCCAGCATCGAGGGCGTCGAGCAGCGCAGGCAAGGTCTGCTCGCCTTCATGCAAGACGACGCTGTCGACGGCGTCGTTGTGGCGCAGGACATCTTCGGCGGCCAAGGTTGGGAATTGCCCGCCGCAGCTCAGGTGACCTTCGAAGCCGGCGCGCCTCAGGCGCCGCGCGAGGTCGAGGAACTCCGCCGCGCGATGTTGGAATTGAATGGCCAAGCCGACCACATCGGGCCGCGTCGCGAGCACGTCGCGCACCACCTCGTTGACGCTCCCGGGCTCGTCGAAGGGCACCACGAAGTCGCGATGGCCGGCCCGTCGCGCGCACGCCGAGAGCATGCCCAAGCCGAGGTTCTCCTCGAAATCCGCACCCACCAAGGTCACTCGCATGTCGCACCTCCGAGCTAGAGAGTCGCCACGGTCGCCCGCCTTGGATTGATTGTGTGCAAGCGTGTGCGTGAGCCGTGGACGATGGGCACGCGTCGGGCCATCTGCTCGCGGCGCGGGACGAGTCCAGCGCCCTACGGCGAGCTGGGCGAAGTCGGCGCGTGTTGCGCGGCGCGTCGTGCGCGTCGGGCTGCGTTTCTCTCGGCGCGGGCGCGCAGCTCGGCTAGCCGAGCCTCGGCCTCACGTCGTCTCGCGCGCTGAAGGTTGGCGAGCTGAGCCTCGGTGGCGTGATCCGGGCGCTCCACGAGGCGCCGGAGCGGGCTCCTGGCGTGGCCTCGGCGACGCCACTCGAAGTGCAGGTGGTTGCCATGGGCGAGGCCGGTCTTGCCCACCTCGGCGATCCGGGCGCCGCGCTCCACGAGCTGCCCGGGAAACACGAGTAGCGCGCTGCAGTGTGCGTAGACGGTGACGTAGCCCGTGCGATGCAGCAGCATGACGACGTTGCCGTAGCCATGACGTCCGTCGCTGGCGTAGACGACGAGACCATCGGCGGCGGCGCGCACGCGGGAATGGGCGGCTGCGGGGATGTCCACGCCTGGGTGCGGCGTCGCCTTCGGATCGCCGTGCAGTCGTTGGCCGAAGCCGCGCCCCAAGAAGCCCTCGGTCACGGGCCAGAGCAGAGTGTCTGTGAGTTCGCCCGAGGGGATGGCCGCGAGCCACTCGGCCACGGGCGCTTCCACGGAGAGGGCGCGGAACCAGGCCTGCCGTGTGCCGAGACCGAGACGCAGGGCCCGCGCTGCGGCGACTCCGTGGGGTCTCGGAGCGCGCAGAGGACCGTCGCAGTAGCGTCTTCGATCACGTCGCGTGCAGCGACTCGGTCCTGGAGGAAGCCAGTCGAAGGCACCGACCGATTCGTCAGCGAGCACGTCGTAGACGGGGTTTTGCGCCGCTGCTGCTTGCGGGCGCTCGGATTGGCTGACCATGGCCGCCGGACTTGGAACTCCAAGTGAGCTCGAGCTGATCGGGCCGATCTCGGCGGCGGCGAGGCTAGGCAGGAGGCGCATGGCGAGCAGGCCCAGCGCGCAGACGGATCCCACGATCGCCCCCGCGATGGCCAATCTCGTCCGCACGCAGCACAGCATGACACGCTCGAGCGATCTCCGAAACGACCCCTCCGAAAAGACCCTGGAAGCTTTTGGGGTATGGTCCCATGCATGGAGCGCTGTTTTTGGGCTGGGGACGACGACGACTACGTTCGCTACCACGACGAGGAGTGGGGGCGTCCGGTCACGGACGACGCTCGGCTCTTCGAGAAGCTCTGCCTCGAGGGCTTTCAGGCGGGGCTCTCGTGGTTGACGATCCTGAAGAAGCGCCCAGCCTTTCGGCGCGCCTTCGCCGGCTTCGATCCGGCGTCCGTCGCTCGATTCGACGAGGCGGACGTGGATCGCCTGCTGAACGACGCCAGCATCGTCCGACATCGCGGGAAGATCGAGGCGACCATCGGCAACGCACGCGCGACCCTGCTGGTGCAGGACGAGTTCGGCTCCTTGAGCGCGCTGCTGTGGCGCTTCGAGCCCGAGGTCAGCGCGCGCCCGCGTCACGTCACGGAGGACTTCGTGCGCATGACGCCAAGTTCTCCCGAGTCCAGCGCGCTCAGTAAGGAGCTGAAGCGGCGCGGCTTCCGCTTCGTCGGACCCACCACAGCCTACGCCTTCATGCAGGCCATGGGTCTCGTCAACGATCACGTGGAGGGCTGTCCGGCGCGTGCGCGCTGCGAACGAGAGCGGGCGGACCTCTGAGAGCCCACAGCGTCTTGACGCGCCGCCGGATCACAGATGGCACGGCGCCTGCTTTATCCCGGCTCCATGAGCCCCAAGAGCATCGGCCGACTCCGTCTGCGTGCGATCCGTGTGCAGCCCTCGAAATCACCGGAATCACAGCGAGATCGTTGGATCGAAGGCCTGGCCCGACGCTTCGAATCAAACCCTCCGAGGCGCCCCTCGAGCCATCCGCCGAGCGATCCGCGTCAAGAGGCTGACACCTCCGGCGACGGCCGCTTGGCGATCTCGGAGCCGCCGGCGAGCGAAGGAGCGCGCTGAATGGACATCGGTACCGTCATAGGCATCGTCCTAGGCTTCGGCCTGATCGTCGGATCCATCTTGATCGGTGGATCCATCACGGCCTTCGTCGACGCTCCTTCGTTCTTGATCGTGTTCGGCGGCGTCGCGGCGACGACCTTGATCGCGGAGAAGCTGCCCAACGTGCTCAACGGCATCAAGGTGGTGAAGAACGCCTTCAAGGTACCGGCGGGTGACTCGGTCGCGACCATCGAGACGATCATCGTGAAGCTGTCCAACATCGCTCGGCGTGAGGGCGTGTTGGCGCTCGAGAATCAGCAGATCGACGACATCTTCCTCGCCAAGGGCGTGCGCATGGCCGTCGACGGTCTGCCGCAGGAGGAGATCCGCGAGACGCTCACCGCGGAGCTCGTGGCCATGAAGCGGCGGCACACGCGCGGGCAGAAGCTCTTCAAGTTCATGGGCACGATGGCGCCTGCCATGGGCATGATCGGCACGCTGATCGGTCTGGTGCAGATGCTTCAGGCTCTCGACGACCCGTCGAGTATCGGCCCCGCCATGGCCGTCGCCCTGCTCACCACGATGTACGGCGCCGTCTTGGCCAACATCGTCTTCATCCCCATCGCGGAGAAGCTCGATCGCTACGGCTCCGAGGAGTCCGCCAACATGATCGTGGTGATCGAGGGCGTCGACTCCATCGTGAAGGGTCACAACGCCATGATCATCAAGGAGAAGCTGCAGGCGCGGCTGCCTCCGGATCAGCGCGAGACCGAAGAAGCGGCCGCGGCCTAGGACGAAGAGGGAGCCATGGACGACGAAGTCGAATGCGATTGCGAAGAGGGAGCCCCTGCGTGGCTCGCGACCTTCTCCGATCTAGCGACCCTGCTGCTGACCTTCTTCGTGCTGCTGCTCTCCTTCGCGCAGCTCGACGTGGCGCAGTTTCAGGACGCCCTCGGATCGATCCGCGACGCCTTCGGTGTGCAGCACGTGACCCGTGGTCGCTTCGAGGCGCTCTCGAGCACACCGGTCTCACTCTCCGACATGCCGAGCTCGCCCATGACCGGCATGACTCAATCCGAGACGCAGGCGCTCGAAGACGTGAAGGAGATGGTCCACGAGCGCGGCCTCGACGACGACGTAGACGTGGTGATGAGCAACCGCGGCGTGGTGATCCGTATCCGCGACAAGGTGCTCTTCGCTTCGGGTAGCGACGAGCTCGTGCCCGAGGCGCGACCCGTGTTGACCAAGGTGGGCGAGCTGGCGAAGGTCTTCACCCGCGGCGTGATCATCGAAGGTCACACGGACGATCGGCCGATCCACACCGCTCGCTTTCCTTCCAATTGGGAGCTCAGCGGTGGGCGGGCGAGTCAGGTGCTGCGCTTCGTCGTCAACGAGACGCACGTGGATCGCTCCCGCCTCAGCATCGCGGGCTACGCCGACACGCATCCTCTGGTGCCCAACGATTCGGACGAGCATCGCGCTCGCAACCGCCGCGTGGAGTTCGTCTTCGAGCGTCCGCCGCCGCCGCCTCCTCCCGCCCCCGACGCGCAGGCGCCTGCCCGGCCGCGCACGAATTCGACCTTCCTGCTCGACGATCCGCTGATGCCGCGAGGATCGCGCGTGCTGCCCGAGAGCGCCAACCGTCAGCCCGACGCGGGAGAGCCGCCTGCGAGCGCTGCGCCTGATGCCGCGGTCGTCGCGTCCGACGCCGCAGTCTCTGGCGAAGCTCCGACCGCAGACGACCTCCTGGGCGCCGCCGCGCATGACGCAAGCGTCGCGACGACAGAGGCGGAGGCGGTCGAAGCCGCCATCACCGACGCAGGTGCCGTGGGGGGCGAGTAGTGTTCAAGTTCGGCAAGGGACCCAAGGCGCGCAGCACGAGTCGCCCTCCCTCGGGTGGACCTCCTCTCGGCGGCCTGCCCATCGGCGAGATCGTCGCCGCCATGCGCCACCTGCTCGGCATGGTGCAGCACACGGCCGAGTACGAGGGCGCGGACGACGTCTGGACGCGCACGGCGCGACGCCTAGGCATCGGCCTGGATCGCGTACGCGGCGTGACGGATCTCGAGGCCATGTGCATCGGCATTCGCGAGCTCGTCTTGCCCGTGGAGCTGTTCGAGGACGCCAAGAAACGCGACGCCAAGCAGGCGCTGGCCGTGAGCCTGCAGGCCGCCATCCCCCTGGCTCAGGCCCTTGGAGAAGGCGCGGACAAGGGCCTGCGACGCCTCGCCGAGCGGCTCGTCGAGCCCGATGGGGAAGACGTCGTCTTGGCCCATCTCCCCGCGGAGTTCGAGCGTCTCACGGACGGTGTGCTCTGGCTGCGCCAGATGGCGGAGATCATGCGTCGCTCCACGGCGGAACTGATCACCGCCATCGAGCCTCTGGCGGAGCACGCGCCCGGAGCCAAGAAACGCCTCGAGCGCATCCGTCAGGGCATCAGCGACGCGGAGGCCATCGACGAGCTCGAGCGTCTGCGCGATGTGCTCTTGGCCGAGACCTCGGCCCTAGTCGAAGAGGCGCAGGCCAAGAGCGAGCAGGTGGGTGAGGTCGTCGAGCACGTTCAGCTCGCCCGCACCCACGTGAAGGTCCTCGAGTACGCCCTCGCGGATGCACGCGCCATGGCGGAACACGACGCGCTGACGCGTCTCGGCAACCGGCGTGCCCTCGACGCCATGGTGGACGCACAGGCCAAGAAACCCGGGCAGGTCGGTGTGCTCGCGCTCGACCTCGACCACTTCAAGCGCATCAATGACGCCCACGGTCACGAGGCCGGAGACGCGGTGCTGCGTGGCCTAGGTCGCCTGCTCGAGGCAGAGCTGCGTGGCGACGACCGAGCCTTCCGCGTGGGCGGCGAGGAATTTCTTGCCGTGCTGCCAGGCACCGATCTCGACGGCGCCTTCCGAACGGCCGAGCGCATCGTCGCTCGCGTGAGGCGAGACGATTTCGCCATCGGCTCCACGCGTATCCCCGTCAGCGTGTCCATCGGTGTCTCCGCGTGGGGAGCTGGAGGCGATTTCAAGGCGGCCAGCCTCGAAGCGGACGAGGCGCTCTACGAGGCCAAGCGCAGCGGCCGCGACCGCGTCGTGAGGAAGGGATGAGCCCGCGTGAGCAGCCTCCACACGAGACGCGTGATGACGTGCGCCTGAGCTCCATCCAACTTTTTTCAGAATAATCGCCTGACCCCCCAACATTTCTCAGAAGCACCGTCGTATCGCATAAATAGCCCCATTTGCGTCCGCCGCCCGAGGTCCGTCCATGCCTGAAGCCATCCTGATCGTAGAAGACGACGAAGTGTTCCGAGCCGCTCTGCGGCGCTACCTGAAGCGCAGCTGCTCACGCATCTTCGAAGCCGGCACGGTGGCCGAGGCGCGCGCCATCCTCGAACAGGAGACGATCAGCCTGATGCTCTCGGACGTCTCCCTCCCGGATGGCAAGGGCTTCGAGCTGGTCGACAAGGCGATCCACGTCGAGGATCCACCCGGGGTGATCGTGATGACGGGTGAGAGCAGCCTGGACAACCCCATCAACGCCATCCACGCGGGCGCCGCCGACTTCCTGCTCAAGCCCTTCTCCTTCGAGGCCCTCGACGACGCCATGGTTCGGGCGACTCAGGCGCGCATGCGCTTCGACACGCGCAGCCTGCAGGCGCTGCCTCCACGCGGCACACCCATCGGCGAGTGGCGGCGCAAGTTCGCTCCTGAGATCCTCGGCAACGACAAGGCGCTGATGAAGGTCTTCAGCATCATCGAGCGCGTAGCGGACACCGACTGCTCGGTGCTGATCACGGGTCAGAGCGGCACCGGCAAGGAGGGCGTCGCCCACGCCGTGCATGCGGCGAGTGACCGCGCGGACCAGCCATTCGTCACGGTGAACTGCGCGGCGATCCCGGAGAACCTGCTGGAGAGCGAGCTCTTCGGTCATATCCGTGGCGCCTTCACGGGCGCGACCCAGAGTCGTGTCGGCCGCTTCGCACAGGCCCATGGCGGCACCGTCTTCCTCGACGAGATCGGCGAGATGCCCGTCGGTCTACAGGCCAAGTTCCTGCGCGTCCTGCAGGAGAAGGAGGTCACCCCGGTGGGTGACTCCAAGACCATTCGCGTGGATGTGCGTGTGGTCGCCGCGACCAACAGAGACCTCGACGAGATGGTGGATGCGGGACAGTTTCGCGAGGATCTGCTCTATCGTCTGAACGTGATCCCCGTGGAGCTTCCTCCGCTATGCGAGCGGCGTGGCGACATCCCCGAGCTGGTAGAGCATTTCGTCCAGCGCACGAACGAACGTCGCGGTCGTCAGATCGCCGGCGTCTCGGACGAGGCCATGGAGATCATGGCGGCCTATGAGTGGCCCGGGAACATTCGGCAGCTCGCCAACACCATCGAGCGCCTCGTGGTGCTCAAGAGTCAGGGCTTCATCGACGCGGACGACCTGCCTCGGAAGTGGCGCGCAGCCCACGCCGATCGCGGCACCGAAGGCTCGCCAGAGCTGCCGGAGGAGGGCATCGATCTGAAGGACGCGGTCGAGAAGTACGAGAACGCGCTGATCCTTCAGGCCCTCGAGCGCACCGGCTGGAACAAGAACCAAGCGGCCCAGATCCTGCGCATGAATCGCACGACCTTGGTGGAGAAGCTGAAGAAGAAGAATCTCCAGAAGGTCGCCTCCTGATCTAGCGGACATCCGCGTCTCTTCGGACCACAGGTGCGTTCCATCAGCCGTTGCGCTATCTTCGTGAGATGAAGCTCGCCGTCGTGTCCGCGTCCCTGCTCATCGGTCTCACCGCGGGTTGCAGCGGGGGAAACACGCATCCGCCCGCGCCGCCACCCGCGGAAGGCGGGACGATCCCCCCTCGTCCAAGGCCTTCGCCTCGGCGTGACGGCGGCCGGGACGCGGCCATCACCGACGGAGCCGTGGCGGATGGGGACTCCGGTCTCAGCCCCGACTGTCTCAGCCTTCCGGCGACGGGAAACGGGCTCTCCCTGACCTACACGCCCTCGGGCGCGAGCCCCGACTTCAGCCCCACCAACGCCGTCGCCGCCTGGCGTCCCGCGGCCTGTGACAGCGCGACTCCGGAGATCGTGGTCTCCCTAGGCGACAGCTGCGATCCCCGCGCAGGTTCCCGCCTGACCTTCCGCATGGAGCGCGGCGCAATTCAGCGTGGGGAGTTGTTCATCGGCTTCCCACTCTACGTCAACGAAATCCACCCCTACGTCGTGCGCTTAGTGCTGCCGCCGACCATCGGAGCCGAACCCTCGATCTGGGGTGATTGTACGGGCTCGGTCGGCTCCATCACCTTCGACGATATCGGCTCGACTGCGGGCTCCATCCAGAGCGCGAGCTTCGATATCACGCTCACGGATTGTTCGTCCGCCCCGGCGCTCGAAGACCTCCGCGTCACGGGCAGCTTCAGCGTGACGCTCACGGACGCCTTCGAAGACGTGTGCACGCCCGTGCGCTGACATGACGCCACCTCGAGCTTGGCACGCTCATTGCGTGTTCAGGCCGAAGAAGGCCGCGCGTGGCACGACGTGGCACACGGAGGAATCATGCGACGTCTATTTTCCCAGGTCGGACTCACTCTCGTAGCCGTGGCGCTTACGGCATGTGGGAGCAGTCATATCGCCACGTCTGATGCGGGTTCGGACGCGGCCATGGCTGACGCCTCGAGCTCGGACGCGGCGGCCGTTTGCCCCACGGACGCGCTCGCCGCAGAAGGCACGGCCTCGTCGATGGCCAATCCTGCGGAGACTGTCCGGGCGATCCCTGCGGTTTCTGCAATCAGCTCGTCTGCATGTCCGGGACCTGGGTCAACATCGAGGCCTTCCCCTCGCCATGTCACGAGTGCGGCGACGCGGGGCCCTGTGTCTCCATCTCGCAGTACTGCGAGATCGGCCGATCCGACGTCGGAGGCGTGCCCGACAGCTACCAATGCCTTCCGCTGCCAGACGCCTGCCTCGGCGACCTCAGCTGCGGCTGCCTCAGCATGAACGGAGTCGTCGGGGACGCCTGCACGGGCGCCGGCACGACGGGCCTCACGGTGGAGCATTTCGGCGGCTGAGGCTCGAGCGAGCCCGACACGCGAAGGCGCGCGCCGCTTGCGTCAGATCGTGTGGGACGCATGCAGGCCTGCTAGCGTGCCCGCATGCATCTTCGACTTCTATTGGTGATGCTGATTCTCGGGGGTTGTGGTGGCGCCAGTCAGCGGCAGCTGCTCGTGCGTGCAGAGGTCGACCTCGGCTGCCCTAGCAGCCGCATCTCGACACGCACCCTCGTCGACTCAGTTGGAACAGGAAAGACGGTGGCGGTGGAGGGCTGCGGCCGCCAGGCCACCTATGTACAGACGTGCGAGGACTCTGCAGACGCGCCGGGCAACTGCACCTGGACCCGCTGAGCGGCTCGCACAGCTCGTGGTGTGACGCCACGGTCGAGTCTGACTGGCCGTTGGGCTGAGCAGGGTCAGCGTACCCAAGGCCTGAACTCGAGGTGAAGCCTGCGCCGTGAGGTGACCAGGAGGGTGACGCCCGCGCCGAGCGCGGCGAAGCCGGCGGAGAAGGCGACCTTGGCGTGTCGGCACCTTGGCGGCCCGTGTCGGCAGCTTGGCGGGATCTTGGCGGGGTTGGGCGTGCTATCCGCGATTCCCCAGCGAAATAGCCTGGATCACACATGGCACGCCGGTTGCTTTTCTCCGGCCCGATGTCTTCCATCTTCCACGGCGTGAACATCGCCCAGCGCGCTCTCGACTATCAGCTCGAGCGCCACAACGTGCTGGCGTCCAACGTCGCAAACATCGACACCCCGGGCTTCCGTCCCCTCGACCTCGTCCGCGAGATCGACTCCGCCGAGTCGTCGCATCTGCGCATGCAGCGGACCTCCGCCGGGCACCTCACACCGCCAGGTGAGGCGCCCGGCGGCGAAGTCTCGAGCGCCTACGAGCGTGTCGTTCAACCCGGAGGCGATGGCAACTCCGTCAGCCTCGAGCGCGAGATGGCCAAGGCTGGGGCCAACGATCTGCGCTACCGCGCCGCGGGTCGCATCGTACGTCAACAACTCTCCATGCTCCGCTACGCCGCGGGCGACGCGAATAGGTGACACGATGAACGTCTTCAGCGCCATGGAGATCGCGGCCTCGGGTCTCTACGCCCAACGCACCCGCATGAACGCGCTGGCGTCGAACTTGGCCAACGCGCGCACCACGCGCAGCGCCGACGGTGGTCCCTACCAGCGCATGGATCCGGTGTTTCGGGCCGTGCCGGTCGCCGACCGTTTTCAGAACCTCGCGAACGATCCCGACGCGCGCTCCGCCTACTTGGTCGAGGTGTCGGAGATCGCTCGCGACACCACGCCCGGTCAGCGCGTCTACGATCCCTCGCACCCCGACGCGGACGAAGAAGGCTTCATCACCCTGCCCAACGTCGACGTGGTCGAGGAGATGGTCAACCTGATCACCGCGTCCCGCGCCTACGAGTCGGGCGTGACCTTGATTCAGAGCCTGCGTCAGATGGCCGGCCAAGCCTTGGATATTGGAGCTTAGATGAGCTTGCCGATTCAGCCGGGCGTTCAGCCGCTCCAGCTCACTCGGGTCGACGCGCCCACACGTGTGAGTCGCCCAGGTCCGGTCGGCGGCGTCGGTGGCGCGAGCCAGACCGAGGGTCCGCGCGAGGTAGCGGGATCTGCCTTTGCAGAACAGCTCAGCGAGCTGATGCACACGGTCGACGCCACGCAGAAGCAGGCGGCGGTCGCGACCACGAACTTCAACGAAGGGCGCAGCGACGACATCCACGGCACCATGCTCGCGCTCTCCCGCGCGAACATCACCTTCCGGCTCGCGGCGAGCGTGCGCAATCGTGTGCTCGACGCTTACCGCGAGGTGATGAGGATGGGCGGCTGACGTGGACTCGGTGAAGCAACGCTTCTCGGATCTGCTCGAGCGCTATCAGGCGCTCTCGGCCAAGCTGCGCATGGGGCTGATCTTCGGCGCCTCTCTGCTCGTCGTGCTCGCGCTCGTGGGTTACGCCTACGCGCGCCCCACCTCCATGGGCGTGCTCTTCTCGAACCTCGCCTCGGACGACGCCTCGCGCATCACCCAGCGCCTGGCCCAGATGGGCGTGCCCTACGAGCGCGGTCAGGACGGAACCGCCATCCTGGTACCCGAGGGTCGCGTCGACGAGACCCGCATGACCCTCGCGGCGAGCGGTCTGCCCGGTCACAGCGGCGTGGGCTTCGAGGTCTTCGATCAGCAGCGCTTTGGAGAGAGCGAGTTCTCGGAGCAGGTCAAGTATCACCGCGCCCTCGAGGGAGAGCTGTCACGCACCATCTCGCAGCTCTCGGGCGTGAACACGGCGCGCGTACACCTCGTGCTTCCAGGGCGCTCCGTCTTCAATCGCGACCAGGAGCACGCCAGCGCGTCCGTGGTGCTGCACCTCTTGCCCGGCTTCAGCCTCTCACCCGTGCAGGCGCGCGGCGTCGTGCACTTGGTCAGCTCGGCCGTGCGCGGCCTCCAGGGTGAGAACGTCAGCATCGTCGACGGTGATGGTCGTCCGATCGCCGGCGGAGAGCGCGGTGAAGGCGAGATCGCCGGGGACGCCTTGGCCTTCCAGCGTCGACTCGAGCGCGACAAGGAGCGCGCGATTCAGGGCCTGCTCGACCGCACCCTCGGGCCGGGCAAGGCCGAGGTCAGCGTGGCCGCAGACGTGAGCTTCACGCGCGAGGAGCACACGGAGGAGCACTACCTCCCCGACGAGACGGCCACGCGCAGCTTCCAGACCCAGTTCGAGGGATCCGCCGGCGCCCAAGCGGGCACTCAGGGCATCCCGGGCGCGGCATCGAACCTCCCCGGAGGCGCGCCGGCCCAGGCCACGGCGGGCTCGAGCAGCGGCCGCCGGCGCAGCGAGACGCGCAACTTCGAGATCAGCAAGACCACGCGCCACGCCGTCGAGCCCGTCGGACGTCTGACACGCCTGAACGTCGCGGTGGTCGCGGACGGCACATGGGAAGGCGAGGGCGAGGATCACGGCTTCACGCCGCTGCCCCAGGCGGAGCTCGACCGCATCCAGACGATCGTCTCCACGGCAGCAGGCATCGACACGGAGCGCGGAGATCAAGTCACCGTGGCCTGTGTGCCCTTCGCGTCCTCTGCGGAGCAGCAGAGCGCCGCCGAGGCCGACATCCTCGCGCCCTACGAGCGCTACATGCCTCTGGTAAAGCTCGCGGGCGCCATCCTCGGAGGGCTCTTCCTGCTCGTCTTCCTGCTGCGCTTGCGCAAGCGTCTCAAGAAGTCCTGGGCCGAGGCCTCCGCCGAGGCGCGCGCCAACGCGGCGCGCTCGCGACCCACCTTGGGCGGCCCAGTCACCGTGAGCGAGCTCGAGGCGCGCATCGGCGCCGGCATGCCACCGCGTGCGGCCCTCGCCACCGGCGGCGGGAGCTCGGATCCAGACGAGATCCAGCTGCTCGCGGCTGAGCTCGCCTCTCAAGATCCGGCCCGCGCGGCGCGCGTCGTGCACGGTTGGTTGGACGCGACATGAGCGGCGCGGCAGCAGCACTCGCGCCCGCATCGCCCAGCCCCGAGGCCGCGGCCGACGCCTTGGCTCGTGCGGAGCAGGCGACGGGCAAGAGCATCAGCGGACCCCAGAAAGCGCTGCTCTTCTTGGTCAGCATCGAAGAGTCCATCGCCACGCGCATCCTCGGCAACCTCAGCTCGCAAGATGTGTCGACCCTGCGCGAGACCAGCGAAGCGTTGAACGAGGTGGACACCAGCTCCATCATCGACATCCACCGCGAGTTCATCATGATCGTGCAGGGCGGCGTGCCGACCAGCCTGCGCGGCAGCGGCGCCTACCTGAGGCGCATCGCGGGCAAGGCGCTCGGTGAAGGCAAGATCGCCGAGATCTGGCAGGAGAAGCGCGAGGCGCCCGGGGCCGTGGAGCAGCTCTCGCAGCTCGACACCGCCACGCTCTTGCCCGTGCTCGAGCGCGAGCATCCCCAGACCTTGGCCGTGATCTTCAGCCTCTTCGATCCGGGTCGCGCGAGCGAGCTCTTGAATCACTTCCCGGTGGAGGTTCAGGCCGAGGTCGTGCGTCGAACGGCGCGCCTCGAGAGCATCCCCGAATCGGTGGTGAAGCAGATCGAGGAGCAATTCACGATTGAACTCGACGCCTTGGGCAACGCCGAGCGCCGCGAGGTGAACGGTGTCGAGGCCGCGGCCGGTCTCTTGAAGCGCATGAAGCAGGAGGTCAGCGAGGAGCTGATCGAGGAGCTCGCCAGCGCCGATGAGGTGCTCGCGGATCTGGTGCGCAAGGCCATGTTCACCTTCGAGCATCTGATCCGCATCGACGGTCGCGGGATCCAGCAGCTCTTGAAGGAGGTGCAGAACGATCAGCTGATCGTCGCGCTGAAGACGGCGAGCGAAGATCTCCAAGAGAAGATCTTCGGCAACCTCTCGTCGCGCGCCGCCGCCACCTTGCGCGAGGAGCTCGAGCTGATGGGACCCGTGCGTCTGGCCGAGGTCGAGGCCGCGCAGGCCGAGATCATCCAGGCGGCGCTCGCCCTCGAGGCCGATGGACGCATCCAGATCGCCCGCGAGGGAGGCGGCGACTATGTCTGACCTGCCCTTCGCGCGGGAGGCGGGGGCACTGCAAGACGCTCCCGCTTGGGGTCAGGGTGAGGGCGTGCAGGCGAAGCCGTGGGTGTTTCCCGTGGTCGCGGGTGCGGACACGGCGCCCGTCGTCGAGCGCCGACAGCCTCGCGCCGCGCCGCCGCCTGCGCAGGGCTCGGAGAGCTCCGAGCTGTCCGCCTCCGAGGCCACGCCTTCGCGTCCGAGCCGCCCGCCCGCTTCGGGCGAGAGCCCTGGCTATTCGCAGCCGCCCGCCGTGGCCGCGGCGCCGACGGAGGCTGTGCCGCCTGAGAGCTTCCTGAGCCGTGAGGCGGAGCTGACGTTGATGCTCGAGCAGCGCATCGAGGCCTTCGCCGAGGCGGCCGTCGAGCTCGGCGCGCTGCGGGCACGTGCCTTGGCGACCGCGGAAGCTCAGCTCGTCGATCTCGCCCTCTGCCTCGCCGCCGCCATCGTCGAGCGCGAGGTGGAGCAGGATCCGGAGCTGCACCTCGCGATGGCACGCGCCGCTCTGCGCACTCTTGGTGACGCGGATCGAGCGCGCCTGCGCGTCTCGCCGGCGGCCCACGCGGCCATCGAGGAGGTCTTCGAGGACGCTCGTGTCGAGTACGATGGCGTGCGCGTGGAGCTCGAGTCCGACGCCACCCTCGACGGCCTCGGCTGCATCGCCGACTCGCCCCGTGCTCAGGTCGACGCGCGCCTGCCCGAGCGCATCAGGGCCGCGCGCCGTGCCGTCGAGGAAGAGCGTCGTCGCGAGAGCTTGGAGGAGAGCGAATGATGCCGGCGCCCATCGAGGTCGACCTCGGGCGCTATCGCGCGGCCGCCCTGCGCGGAGTCGCGCCGGCCATCGAGGGACGCCTATCGCAGGCCGTGGGCTTGGTGCTCGAGGCCCAAGGCTGCGCGGCGTCCATCGGAGATCTCTTCGAGCTTCACCCCGGGGGGGGATCGCCGATTCAAGCGGAGGTCGTCGGGCTGCGCGGCGACAGCACGCTCTTGATGCCACTCGGCGCGACCCACGGCCTCGAGGTCGGCACACCTCTGCGCCGCGTCGGTCGATCCGCCTACGCCGCCGTGGGCGAGGGACTGCTCGGTCGCGTGGTGGACGGCCTAGGTCGCCCTCTGGACGGACGCCCCCTCGACGACTTGGAGGCCGAGCTGCCGCTGCACGGCGCGGCGCGAAATCCCCTGCGGCGTCGCCCGGTGAAGCATCCCTTCTTGGTTGGGGTGCGCGCCATCGATGGACTCTTGACCATGGGGCGCGGCCAGCGCATCGGCATCTTCGCGGGTGGCGGCGTGGGCAAGAGCTCGCTCTTGGGCATGATGGTGCGCAACGCCGAGGCCGACGTGGCGGTGATCGCGCTGATCGGTGAGCGCGGCCGCGAGGTGGAGGAATTCGTCCACGCGACGCTCGGTGACGAGGGCCTCGCGCGCTCCGTCGTGGTCGCCGCCACCAGCGCGGACACGCCGCTGCTGCGCGTGCGCGGGGCGCTCTACGCGACCACGATCGCCGAGTACTTTCGCGGGCGTGGGCTCAACGTGTTGCTCGTGATGGACAGCGTCACGCGCTACGCCATGGCCATGCGCGAGATCGGTCTCGCCATCGGTGAGCCACCGACCACCAAGGGCTACACGCCCAGCGTCTTCGCGTCCCTGCCGCTGCTGCTCGAGCGCGCCGGCACGTCGGCGGGACCCGGCGCCATCACGGGGGTCTACACCGTGCTGGTGGAGGGCGACGATCTCTCGGACCCGATCGCCGACGCCGCGCGCGCCATCCTCGACGGGCACATCGTGCTCTCCCGCGATCTGGCCGAGCGCGGGCATTTTCCCGCCATCGATCTCGGCCCGAGCATCTCGCGCGTGATGCCCAAGGTCGTGCCCCCGGCGGCGATGGAGCGCGCCCATCGAGCGCGGGAGCTGCTCTCCGACGCGCGTGAGGCCCACGACCTGATGAGCATCGGCGCCTACAAGGCGGGCGCCGTTCCACGCCTCGACGAAGCGGCTAAGCGTGAGCCCGCGTTGATCGCCTTCCTGCGTCAACACCTCGACGAGAGCTTGGACGCGGACGGAGTGAGCGCGGCCCTCGACGCGGTCTGGAGTGACGCATGAGCCGGTCGCCCACCAAGCAGCGCAAGCAGCTCGAGCGCGTCACGCGGGTGAAGGAGCGCGTGCGTGACGTGAAGCGTGCGTCCCTGGCGCAGGCCAGCCGAAAGCGCGAAGACGCGGAGGATCTGGCGCAGCAGGCGTCCCTGGCCTTCGCGCGTGCCGTGGACAGGCTGACGGGTGACGAGGAGCTGAGCGCCGGCGAGTTGATGGGCCGATCCATGGAGATCGACTCGGAGCGCAGACGTCGCGTCGAGGCTGAGGAGCAGGTCTCCCAACGACGCCTCGAAGAGCAGGAGAAGAGCGGCGAGGTGGCGCGCGCCACGGGTGAGATGAAGGCGCTGGTGCGCAAGCGCGGTGAGTTGATGAAGCTGGAGCGTCGCGCCCGGGACCGCGCGGAGCAGATGCTGCTCGACGAGGCGGCGGCGCGCATCGGAGGCAAGCGATGAAGGTCAGCGCCACGCAGAGCGCAGCCGCCGTCGAGCGCACTCGGTCACGACGAGAGCCCGAGCGCGAGCCGGCCGAGGGCGCCTTCGCGGCGCTCCTGGTGCCGGTCGATGTGCCTCCTGTGGAGTCGCGCTCCGTCTCGCTGTCGGGTTCGTCGCAGGGCGACACCAGCGAGGGCGCGGAGGTGAGTGCAGGTGAGCCGCGCTCCGAGGCATCGGGTCAGGAGGTCGCGAGCCAGGAGGTCGCGAGTCAGGACGTCGCGAGTCAGGAGGTCGCAATCCAGGAGGTCGTGAGCCAGGAGGTCGTGAGCCAGGAGGTCGTGAGTCAGGAGGTCGTGAGTCAGGAGGTCGTGAGTCAGGAGGTCGCGAGTCAGCAGGTCGCGAGCCAGCAGGTCGTGAGCCAGCAGGTCGTGAGCCAGCAGGTCGTGAGTCAGGAGGTCGTGAGTCAGGAGGTCGCGAGTCAGGAGGTCGCGAGTCAGCAGGTCGTGAGTCAGGAGGTCGTGAGCCAGCAGGTCGTGAGCCAGCAGGTCGTGAGTCAGGACGCCGGCGCTCGAGATGCAGCGACCTCGGCCGCCGTGCGAGGCCAGGAGCGAGCTGCCGCGCAGCAAGTTCGCGCCGCCGGCATGCCGAGCCCCGAGGTCATGGTCGCGCCCGACGCCTCACCCGCGACCCGGCTTGGCGAGGCTCCAGCCCAGCCCGGGGACAGCGCTCCCGCGTCGACGTCGCTGACGGATCAGGCCCCAGCCCCCACCGTGGCGAGCTCTGGTGATCAGAGCCGAGTCGACACGCAGGCGAAGCCCGGGACGCCTCGCGGCCTGCGAGTGGGCGAGGCCGAGGTCTCGGAGTCGAGCACGCGCCAGACGGCGCCCGAGAGTGCGTCGAGTCTGTCGAAAGCCAACGCCCCCAATGACTCCGCTCCAGCCGCGCCGACTCCGGCGCCCAGCCCTGCGAGCGCCAATTCGGCTCAGGTGGCGGCGCTGGCCACTGGCACCATGCTTGACGACAAATCGAGAAAAGATGACGCTAAATCGCGTTTACTTGACTCTATAGCTGATAAAATTGTCGCGGCTGTTGACTCATCCACACGGACTTCGGCGGTCTCCGAGGCGCGCGCCCCGGCCGCACCGCGCGCCGCGTCGTCACCCTTCGCGCCACCGGCCGTGCTCCGTGCCGAGGTGATCGCCGACGTGCGCATGAGCGCCCTCGCCGGCCAGGCGGGTACGGCGATTCAGATCGAGCACCCGGACTTCGGTCGCATTCAGCTTCAGCTGCGCATGCGCGCGGGCAGCCTCGAGCTGCGCGCTCTGACCAATGACCTCGGCGCCTCCATGGCGATCCGAGCCAGTGAATCGCTGTTGCGCGAGCGCGTCGCGCGGCGCGGGGTTTCCCTTGGAAGCGTCCGCGTCAGCACCCGAGACAAGACCAAGCATCGCCGCGTGACTCGCAAGCGCGGCCTCGACATGGAGGCCTGAATGATCATCGACCCTACCGCCGGCATCGGCTCCCCCCGCCCCGTGGACACGGGCCCCACGCGCACCGCCATGGACGACCAGGGCATGGGCAAGGACGCCTTCATGCGCCTGCTCGTCACCCAGCTCCAGAACCAGGATCCGACGAAACCCATGGACTCGCGGGAGATGATCTCGCAGCTCTCCGAGCTGACCAGCGTGGAGAAGCTCACGGCCATCGGGGACCGGCTCGCGGCGCTCGAGATCGCCACCGCGGGCTTGGCCAACACGCAGGTCGCGAGCGTCGTGGGACGCAACGTGCGCGCCGACGGATCGGGCGTGCGCCTCAGCGAGACGGGGCCCGCGGGCAGCGTCTACAACCTCGACGGCAGCGCCAAGGAGGTCACCGTGGAGGTGCGCGACGCCGCCGGCAAGCTCGTGCGCAGCATGAGCCTCGGTCCGCAGTTCCCGGGGAGCCACAAGGTCACGTGGGACGGGCTCGCCGACGACGGAAGTCGCATGCCGCCGGGCCGCTACGAGTTCACGGTCAGCGCGGTGGACGGAGCGGACAATCCCCTGGGCGCCACCCTCGACATCGAGGGTGTGGTCAGCAGCATCTCCTACGAGAACGGCTACCCCGAGCTGCTCATAGGCGACGCCCGGGTGCTGCTAGGCGACGTCCAGAACATCGGCATGTGACAGCACTCATCAGACTTTAAACACCACGTCGAATCAAATATAGAACGCCAGATTTCCAGATCCCAGGAGAAGAGTATGAGCATCCTTCGTTCCCTCAACACCGGCGCCTCCGGTCTACGCGCGCACAGCGAGGCCATGAGCGTCACCAGCGACAACCTCGCGAACGTGAACACGGTCGGCTACAAGCGGTCCCGTGCGGTCTTCGAGGACATCCTCGGGCGCTCCATCGCAGGCGCGGGCAACGTGCCCCAGGCCGGCGCCGGCTCCGCCTTGGCGCACATCGAGCAGATGTGGTCGCAGGGCGCGCTGCTCACCACCGATTCACCCACGGATCTCGCGCTCTCCGGTGATGGCTTCTTCGTCGTGAACGGCAACGCCGGAGGCACGCCGGGCAACTTCTTCACGCGCGCCGGGCAGTTCCACATCGACAACGCGGGCAAGCTCGTCAACTCCGACGGCTTCGATCTGCAGGGGTACACCTCCAACGTCGACGGCACGATGGGCAGCACGCTCGGCGACCTCACGGTCGGTGGAGGCACGGTGCCAGCGAACGCGACGACCCAGAGTGATCTCGCCATCAACCTCGACTCCAACTCGACGGTGCCGGCCGCTTGGGATCCAGCGAACCCGGACAGCACGAGTAACTTCTCTACGGGTGTCACGGTGTATGACTCGCTCGGAAACGCACGTCAGACGACGCTCTACTTCCGCAAGACAGGGAGCAACTCCTGGGAATGGCACGCCATGGTCGACGGAGGCGAGCTCACGGGTGGCACGGCGGGCACGCCGACGGAAGGCGCGAGCGGCACGCTGACCTTCACCACGGATGGCGCCCTGGACACGGAGACGCCGGGCGCGAGCACCTGGAACTTCGTCGACGCCACGCCGGGGCAGACCATCGCCTTCGACTTCGGGGACGCCATCACCACCGACGGCGGCACGGGGCTCGCCGGGTCCACACAGTTCGCGGCCGCGTCGACCACCAACGGCTTGTCACAGGACGGCTATGGCGCGGGCGCCGTGGCGGGCATCTCCGTGGCCTCCGACGGGGAGATCACGGGTGTGTTCACCAACGGGCAGCGGCGCGTCCTCGGTCAGGTCGCGGTAGCGGACTTCGAGTCCGTCGCGGGTCTCGAGCGCGCGGGTCAGAACCTGTGGACAGAGACCCAAGCGTCGGGCCAGGCGCTGATCGGAGGCGCGGAGAGCGGAGGTCGCGGCGCCATCGTCTCGGGCGCTCTCGAGCAGTCCAACGTCGACATCGGCACGGAATTCGTCAACCTGATCACCTATCAGCGTGGTTTCCAGGCCAACTCGCGCGTGATCACCACGGCCGACGAGATGTACAACGAGCTGGTGAACCTGAAGCGCTGACTTCGGCCGGTCAGCTGAGCGCGGCGAGGGCCTCGGGGAAGAGTTCTCCGAGGCTCGGCCGTCCAGCCGCGGCCGTAACCCATCGACGGACACGGGTGGGCAGGCTGTCCGCGGGCAGGCCCGCCTCGAGGGCGCGCAGCAGCAGCGGCGGCAGGCTGAGGTCGGCGAAGCCGAACTCCGCGCCGAGGGCGTAGTCGCTGACGTCGTCGAGCAGCGGCAGAGCGTGGCAGGTCTCCGCCGCGAGTTCCGCGGCACGCCGCAAGCGCTCGGGGTGATCCTTGGGCGCGCGCACGAAGCCCGGGAGCGCGGGCCCGAGCATACCGGCCACGTCGTAGAGCATGCGCGTGCGCGCTCGCGCGACGGCGTCCTTGGGCATCAGGCGCGGCTCTGGGTGGGCGTCCTCGAGGTACTCCATGATCAAGAGCGAGTCGTAGAGCGGCGAGCCGTCGGGCAAGAGCGCCGTTGGGACCTCGTGGTGCGGGTTCATGCGCGCGAGCTCGTCCTGATGCTCGTCGGGATCGAAGGTCACGAACTCGAGCTCGAGCTGTTTCTCGCTGACGTAGGCGCGAAGGCGACGGCTGTAGGGGCAGAGGGTGCGCTGCAGGACGCGGATGGGGAGCTTCTTCATGCGGGTGACCTCGGAGGTTAGCGCGCGGCTTCACCCGCGAGTCCTGCACATAGCCCCGACGGGGCGCGGGCGAAAGCCGCGAATCGCCCATGACGCTGACGTTCCCAGCGCGTAGGCTAGCGCCTCGATGGCCGACACCCTGAGCACGCGCCTCCGCGAGGCGCTTTCAATTCGGGAGGGCGAAGGTGTGCGCACCTTCCTGCTCTTCCTCGCGCTGCTGCTCGCCTCGTCCGTCTTCATCCTCGGTCGCACCGTGCGCGACACGCTCTTCCTGAGCCGCTATCCCGTCTCCTGGCTGCCTTGGATGTTCGTCTTCTACGGCATCGCCTCGGCCCTGACGGTGGTGCTCTATTCGCTGGTCGCCGATCGCTGGCCACGACATCGCATCATCGCCTTCTCCACGGCCTTTGGCGCTGTCACCTACGTGGCGACCTACCTGGCCGTGAAGGCCGAGATGCGTTTCATCTACCCCACCTTCTACGTCTGGAGCGAGGTCGCGGCGAATCTCTTCATCGTCCAAATCTGGACGCTGGCCAATGACCTCACGGACGCCCGCGCCGCGCGCCGGCTCTTCCCCACCGTGGCCTCCGCACGCATCCTCGGCGTCGTCTTGATCGGCTTGGTCACGGGCGTCGTCGTGTCCTGGATAGGCACGGAGCAGCTCTTGCTGGTGCTCGTCGGGATGATCCTCGTCATCGGCGCCATCGCCCTGCGTCTGGGTCGCGAACCTCTGGCGCCGCCTCCTCCTCCGAGCGGCGGACCCAAGCCGAAGATCCTCGACAACCGCTACGTACAGGTCATCGGGCTCCTGCTCTTGGTCGCCTTCACGGCGCTGACCATCGGCGACTATCAGTTCAAGATGATCGCGCGCGCGACCTACCGCGAAGACGATCTAGCGCGCTTCTTCAGCCTCTTCTATGCCGTCGTCGGCGCGGTCTCCTTCTTGTTCCAGATCGTCATCACGCCGCGCATCCTCGATCGCTTCGGCGTCGGGCCCGCCATGCGCGTGATGCCGACCGTCTTCGGCTTGGCGAACGTGCTGCTGCTCTTCGTGCCCAAGCTCGGCGTCGCGGCGATCGAGAAATTCTCCGACAGCGGCTTTCAGTACACCATCCACGAGACGACGCTGCAGGCCCTCTACGCGCCCTTCGCCGAGGAGGTGAAGGCGCGCACGCGTGCGTTCCTCGACGCCGTCGTCAAACCCATGAGCAACGGCGTGGGCGGGCTGGTGCTCGTGTTCGTGGCGACGCACGTCTCCGTCTTCTCCCTCTCCTACATCAACCTCGGATTGGTCGCCGTCTGGCTCGGCAGCGTGAGCCTGGTCAGGCGCGGCTACCTGCGCGCCTTGGAAGAGACCCTGGGCTCCCGCGGCGCCATCGCCTACCACGACTCGGCGAGCCTCGACGCCTCGGGGCGCGAGGTGCTGCTGCATATGCTCGACGGAAGCGACGCGCGCATCGCCGAGCTGGCCCTCGAGCGCCTGGACGAAGAGGCCGCTCCTCTGGTCGTGCGCGCGGTCGAGCGTCTCACCACCCACTCTCAGGCCAGAGTACGCGCGGCGGCGCTCAGGCGTCTCGCCGACCTTCCCTACGCCAACCCGGCGGGCGCTCTGAGCGCGGCCCATGATTCCTCCACCGCCGTGCGCGCGGCGGCTCTGCGCGCCATCGGCAAGCTCTGTGGAGATCGCGATCTCGAGATTTTGGTCGAGGCGCTGGACGATCGAAAGCAGAAGCCGCGAGTTCAGGCGCTGGCGGCGCTGCTCCGTGACGCCGGCATCGAGGGCAGCATCGCCGGGGGCACGCGCCTGGCGGAGCTGCTCGCTGCCCCCGAGCGCAAGCGCCGAGTAGAGGCCGCCCGGGTGCTGAGCGAGCTAGGTCGCGGCGCCTACCGACCTCTGCGTCGCCTGCTCGAGGACGCCGACCCCAAGGTGCGCCGCGCGGCGCTCAAGGCCGCAGAGCACGCGCCCGATCCTCGCCTCGTGCCGCTCCTGCTCGAGGCGCTGGAGGCGGCTCGCACGTCGGCTCGAGCGGGGCGCGCCATCGCGGCCTTGGGGCTGCCGGCGGTGGAGCCGCTGCTCAGCCTGCTCGGTGTCGCGCCACGTGCGCCTCGAGGTGCCGCGTATCTTGCGGCGGATCGATCCCGCGCCCGAAATCTTCGAGGCGCTGCTGCCCCACGTGAAGATCGACGATCCACAGGTCCGTCTGAGGGTCTTGGGTACTCTGGCGCGGGTGCGTGACGAGCTCTCGCTGCTGCCCCTCTCCTTGGCGGACGTGCAGGACAGGATCGAGCTCGAGCTCTCGGAGGCCTACGCCTCCTTGGCGGGCTGGCAGCGCGCGAAGCAGGACTACGGCACGCCGCTGATGGAGCAGTCGATGCTGTTGCTCGAGAGGCGCGCGGGTGAGCGTATTCTGCGAACGCTGGAGCTGCGCTACGCCCGGGCGCCATTGCATCTCGTGCGCCGCGCGCTCAATCGACCGAGCCGACGAGCCAACGCCATGGAGCTGCTCGATGGCATGATGGAGCCCTCGCTGCGCGCCCTCGTGCTGCCCTTCTTCGACGACCGCTCGCTCGAGGAGCTTCTCGAGAGCGCCCAAGTGGACGTGGCGCCGGCGCCCGAGCCCGTCGACTTCATGCTCGCCCAGTGTCGGCATCCGAAGCCTTTCTTGGTCGCCTCGGCGCTCGACGCGTTGTCGCATACGCCAAGCCCCAAGGTCTTCGCGGCGGCCTTCGCGCGTTGGGATCATCCGTCGCGTCTGGTGCGCGAGACGGCTCTGGTGGTCGCCGTGAAGGTCGATCCAGAGCGCACGCGCGAACGTCTCGCCGATCGAGCGCTGGACGTGGACGAGATCGTCGCGGGGCGGGTCACGGCCATCCTCGAAGGCAGGGAGAATGACATGCTGACTACGTTGGAGAAGGTGCTCTTGCTCAAGAGCGCTCACATCTTCGGGCGTGTGGACGCCGAGGATCTCGCCCCCATGGCGCGGGTCGCGGCGGAGAAGCACTTCGACAAACGCGAGGTGGTCTTCCGAGAGGGGGAGTTCGGTGACATGCTCTACGTCGTGGTTCGCGGTCACGTGGTGGTCGAGAAGGGTGGACACGTCCTCGCGGAGCTAGGCCGTGGAGAGTCCTTCGGCGAGATGGCGGTGCTCGACGAGGAGCCGCGCAACGCCACGGTGACGGCGACGGAAGCCACCGACGTGCTCGCCGTGGGCAGCGAGGCGCTCTACGAGATCCTGCAGGAGCGGGTCGAGATCGCCGAAGGCATCATCCGCGTGTTGAGTCAACGCCTGCGCATCTCGGACGCGGCGCGGCGCACCGAGCCACCGCCGAGTGAGCAGGAGCTCGAGGAGCGTGAGGAGGATTGAGCCGGCCATTCGCGCCCCGTCGCCGTCTGGACTAAGCTCGCGGGCCGTGACGGACGAGACCAAGCAGGCGGAGGCCAAGCAGGCGGAGACCGAGTCCGACGTCGAGCGCGTGCTGCCCGAGCTAGGCGACGCCCAGAGCGCCTTCGACGTGGGCGATTATCGCCGCGTGCGCGAGTTGACCGGACCTCTGCTGGGCGACTCGGACGCGGCCATTCGTCAGGCGGCCCAGGCCCTGCGGCGTCGCGTCAGTGTGGATCCCTTTCAGGTGGGCCTGCTGCTCGCCTGTGTCGCCTTCTTCATCTACATCACCTGGCATTATGTCTTCTGAACGGTCTTCCAAACTTGGCGGCGCGCTGATCCTCGGCTCCGTCATGATCCTCACGCTCGGCGGATGCGCGGAGCCGACGCATGTCGAGAGCGCCAACGACGTGGACCTGCTCGCGCCGACGACCCTCTATCCGCTCGCCGATGGCAACATCTGGACCTACGACATCGACACGGAGACGGGCCTGCCGAGCCTCGGCATCATGCGCGTCGTCTCGGGCGATGGTCGCAACTTCGTCGTGCAACAGGATGGCGCCAGCCGCGCGCTCCACTACGAAGTGCGCCCCGACGGAATCTTCCGCACGGACTTCGACGTCTACCTGCTCAAAGCCCCCATCGCGGTCGGAGCCGAGTGGCCCGCGCCCTCCGGACGCACCGCGCGCGTGACCTCGGTAACCGAGCGCATCGACACCCCCGAGGGCACCCTCGAGGGTTGCGTACGCGTGGACGAAGAAGGTGGCGACGCCGACCGCTTCATCTCCACCACCTTCTGCCCCCGCATCGGCATCGCCCGCATGCAGTCCGGCCTGCGCGCCCGCCTCACCGGCATGACCGCCCGCGTCACCAGCGTCCTGCGCGCCCACGCCTTCCCCAACTAAACATTTGGGGACGGTCCTAAGCAGTTCACTTGTTGGGCGGTCCTAAGTAGTTCGCTGACACTCGATCGGCACGACTGTGACGAAACATGTCGCAGGCATGACGCATATGTCGTGCATGGGCCTCGCATCTTCAGCTCGGACACGCCTCGGGAGCCCGGATCGGTGCTTGCATGAGAGTAAGTCCAGAGAAGGCAAGATGACTCCCCGCGGCTCCAACTACATCCTCTTCAGCGACGTTCACCTCGGCGCGGACTTGGTGCAGCACGTGCGGCCCTGGACCATGGCGCGCCTGAAGCAGGTGGCGCGCATCGACCGGGATCTGGCCGCCATGCTCGACCACTACCGCGAGCACGCCGATCCGGAGCGCCCGTGGACGCTGGTGATCGCCGGGGACTTGGTCGACTTCATCGGCATCAGCATCGCGCCCGGAAGCGACGAGGCGCTCGAGACCACGCTGACCGACGAGGAGCTCGTTCACGGGCTCGGCTCCGCCTCGGACCACGCCGCCCAGAAGATGCGCGCCGTGGCGGCCAGGCACTCCATGGTCTTCGATCGCCTCGCGCGCTTCGTCGCGGCGGGTCACAGCTTGGTGCTGGTGCGCGGAAATCACGACCTCGACTTCCACTGGGAGCCCGCGCGTCAGGCCTTCATCGAGGCGATCTGGGCCCGCTTTCTGGAGCGAGGAGGAGACGCGAGCCGGCGCGAAGCCTTCGAGTCACGGGTCGAGTTCTACCCCTGGTTCTACTACGTCGAAGGTCTGCTCTACGTCGAGCACGGCCATCAATTCGACGCCATGTGCAACTACGCGGACCTGCTCGCGCCGCTCTCGCCTGCGGATCCGCGTCGCCTCAGCTGGTCCTTCTCCGATTGGCTGCTGCGCATCGTCGCGCGACCGACGCCGGGCCTGACCGCCGAAGGCCACGACGGGAACGGCTTCAGCTTCTACCTGCGCATGGCGGCCTCGCTCGGCGTGATGGGCGCCCTGCGCTTGGGCTCGCGCTACCTTCAGGCCATCGCCGCCGGAATCCGCGCCGGACGAGCGCGCCTCACGGACGCCGGCAAGCTGATCCGCGCCGAACACGAGCGCGGTGTGGCCGACCTGGCGCGTCGCATGCGTCTCTCGCGAGAGAAGCTCGTCGCCCTCGCAGAGCTGTGGCCCACGCCCGTGACCCGCGGCGTGGTCTCCGTGCTCCGGAGCGTTTTCGCGGATCGCATCGTCGTCTTCGCCCTCGCCCTGGTGCTCAGCGTGATCGCCCCCGCGGTGGGCGCGCCCTGGTGGCTCAGCGTCTCCCTCTCCGCTGCGCTCGTGCTGGGCGCCACGGGCTACAGCGTCGGCTCCGCGCCACACCGCGCCGCCGATGTCGATCCGAACTCGGCCATGCGCCGCGCGGCTCTGCGTATCAAGTCGCTCCTACCCGCGCGCTTCGTCGTCATGGGGCACACCCACGAGCCGCTGCTCGAGCGCCTCGACGCCGAGTCCACCTACATCAACCTCGGTAACTGGTCTCTGGACGAGATCGACGCGCCGGAGCAGGACGCGCCTCGCACACACTTGGTGCTCGAGCTGATCGACGGACAGACCCGCGCCGAGCTGCGCGCCTGGCGCAGCGGAGTCGGCCCCGTGCTCTTCGAGGCCGGCGCGGGCTGAGTCCGCCGAGGACTTCGCGAGTCGGAGGCGCGAAGAGCGCCGTGATGTTACAAGGGCTGCCCCGCCATCCTTCGGAGTTCTCCTTGTTCGATATGTTCGACGCCTTCGCCGAGCCCGGCGCCTGGGTCGCTCTCCTGACGCTCACCGCGCTCGAGATCATCCTCGGGATCGACAACATCGTCTTCATCGCGATCCTCACGGGTCGTCTGCCCAAGGAACAGCAGCCCCTCGCCTATCGCCTCGGCCTCGGCGCCGCCATGCTCAGCCGGCTGCTCCTGCTCTCGGTCATCTCGTGGGTGATGGGCCTCGATCAAGAGCTGACGAACATCTACGGCCTGTCCCTCACGGGCCACAGCTTGGTGCTGCTCGGCGGTGGGCTCTTCTTGATCGGCAAGAGCGCCCACGAGGTCTACGAGAACGTCGAAGGAGATCCCGAAGAGCAGGTCTCGGGCTGGAGCAAGAACCTGATCGGCGTGGTCCTGCAGGTGATGGTGCTCGACGTCGTCTTCTCCCTCGACTCGGTCGTCACCGCCGTGGGCATGGCCGATCATCTGATCGTGATGATGGCCGCCGTGATCATCGCCGTGGGCGTGATGATGCTCTTCGCCAAGCGCATCGGCGACTTCGTCAACGAGCACCCCGCCATGAAGATCCTGGCCTTGGCTTTCCTGCTCCTGATCGGCGTCCTGCTGATCGCCGAGGGCCTCGGGCAGCACGTCAGCAAGGCGACCATCTACTTCGCCATGACCTTCGCGTTGCTGATCGAGTTCGTGAACATGCGCCGTCAGACCAACCTCGAGCGTCACG
This sequence comes from Deltaproteobacteria bacterium, assembly GCA_013151775.1. GTDB lineage: Bacteria > Myxococcota_A > Polyangia > Polyangiales > Houyiibacteriaceae > JAADHO01. Next base: position 36,143 of record JAADHO010000279.1, read on the forward strand.
CCAAAAAGCGCGCGCCGGTCCCCAAGGACGACTGAAACTCGCCGCCTCGGCGCCTCTGGGTCACAATGGGGCCGCCATGCAGCTCGCGAACCTGATCGGCCCGGATCTCAGGGCGGCCCTCGAAGACGACCCCGAGGGTCTGCGCGAGGCTCTGGAGGATATGCATCCCGAGGATCTGGCGGAGATCGTCGAGGATCTCGCCGATCTGGAGTCTGTCGCCCTGATCCGCCTGATGGGCCCCGACCTGGCCGCGGAGGTGCTCGAGCGGCTCCCGGCGGACCGTCAGGTCGACGTGATGGAGTCCCTCGAGGCCGACGAGGCGGCGGGCCTGCTGAGCGAGATGGATCCCGACGACCGCGTCGATGTGGTGCAGGAGCTCGACGACGACCACGCGGAGATCATCCTCGCAGCGCTTCAGAAGTCCGAGCCCGAGGCGGCCGAGGAGGTCCGCGAGCTAGTCCACTATCCGCCCGAGACCGCCGGCGGCTTGATGACGCCGGACGTGATCTCCCTGCCTCCCGAGACCAAGGTCTGGCAGGCCATCGACCGGGTACGCGAGATCGCCCACGCGGAGGACGCGGAGACCGTCTACTACATCTACGTCTGCGCGTATGGGGAGAAGCTGATGGGCGTCGTCTCCCTGCGCGAGATGATCCTCGGTGAGTCGTCCCAGACCCTCGCGGAGCTGATGAACTCCAAGGTCGTGCGGGTCGAGGCCACGGACGATCAGGAGGTCGTGGCGGATGTGATCGCGCGCTACGACCTCACGGCGGTGCCTGTGGTCGATGATCACGAGCGCCTGCTCGGCCTGGTCACGGTCGATGACGTGGTCGACGTTGTGATCGAGGAGGCCACCGAGGACGCCCAGAAGATGGGCGGCGTCGTTCCCCTCGAAGACTCGTACTTCGCCACCAGCTTCCTCGAGTTCGTCTGGAAGCGCGGCGCCGTGCTCGTGGTGCTCTTCTTGGGTCAGTTGCTGACGGCCACGGTGATGGAGGCCAACGAGAATCTGCTGCACCAGACCTTGAGCTTGGTGATCTTCGTGCCTCTGATCCTCTCGAGTGGCGGCAACACGGGCTCCCAATCTGCGGCGCTGGTGATTCGCGCCATGGCCGTGGGCGAGATCGAAGTGGGCGAGTGGTCGAAGGTGCTGATCCACGAGGTGGCCATGGGGCTCTGCCTCGGCTTGATCCTCGGCTTGATGGGCTTCGCGCGCGGCTATCTGGTTGGCGGAGACGTGGAGGCGCTGCATATGGGCGTCGCCGTGGGCGCGTCCACCCTATGTGTCGTCGCCCTCGGGGCCACCATCGGATCCGTCCTGCCCTTGCTCACGCGCCGCGTCGGGCTCGACCCCGCGGTCTCCAGCAACCCCTTGATCGCCTCCCTCAGCGACGTGCTCGGCTTGACCATCTACTTCGCGGTCGCCGGCTTCGTGCTCGAGGCCGTGTTCTGACTCGAGCGGTCGCAGCCACAGCAGGCTGCCTCGTCCCGACCCCAAGGCCAACCGGCGCGCTACCCACGAGGCGTCCTCGCCTCGGAGCGCGCGCCTCGAGTCCGCCGCGAACTCTCCTTTGGAGTCGTGATCCAAGCGCGCCATGGCGCGCTGGCTCATGGCGATGATCGCGCCGTCGTCGTCCACCACAACGACCGCCTCCGCTTCGGCGTCCAGCAGAGCGAGCAGCGCGGCCCGGTCGATGCGGGCGATGCGCGTGGCCTCGGCGTGGGTCGTGTCCTCGTCTCCGCGATCCATCAGCCGATTGATCGAGTCGGCGACGCGGCTCACCTCTAGGGGTGCGTCCTCGATGTGACAACGACGGAAGCGTTCGCCTCGGGCGGCCGCGCGCGTAGCACGGTCGAGCTCCGAGAGCGGCGCGATCAGGCGCCTGTCGATGCGCCGCGAGACGAAGAAAGCGAGCAGCAGCGAGAGGCCTCCGAGCAGCGCCATGGCCCAGGCGCCGGCCTCGGCCTCGATCAGCAGACGGTGGAGCTCGACGCGGCGCTCGCCGATGCCACCTTCGGGCCTCGCGGCGATATCGCTCGTCGCGCTCACGCCATCTGGGACCTCCTCCGTGAGCACCTGCGCGATGGCGGGATCCATGCGCTCGAAGAGCCCGATGGCGCCGAAGGTGGTGGCGAGCTGCAGCAGGACCAGCCCGCCGATCGCGAGCCACAGCTCCGTGCGCGCGCGCATCAGAGGCGCTCCATCATCTTGGCGACGTCCCCGGGGGGCGCGACCAGCACTAGGATGTCGTCCCCTCGGATGGGGTCATGCGGCGTGGGCATCACCACTTTGCCCTGCTCGTTTTCCATGCGCCGCACGGCGACCACCGTCACGCCGAAGCGCCGCGGCAGCTGAGCCTCCACCAAGCTGCGCCCGACCAACGCGCCCGGCGGGTGGATCTCCGTGATCACCAGATCCTTGCCCAGAGGCAGCTCGTCCACCACACCCGAGAAGGCCAAGCGTGTGGCGAGGCGCTCGCCGAAGGCGCGCTCCGGGTTCACCACCTCGTGCGCGCCGACCAGCCCTAGGATGCGCTCGAGCACCTCGTCCGTGGCTCGTGAGATCACCTTCTTCGCGCCGAGCTGGCGCAAGAGCGCGGTGCACACGATGGCCCCCTCGCGGCTCTCGTCGCCGATGGCGCAGATGGAGATGTCGCGTCGCTCGGGCGCCGTCTGTGCCAACGCGACCTCGTCGGTTGCGTCGAAGGCCACCGCCTCTGCGGCGAAGGCGCTCGCGGCCTGCACACGCGCTTGGCGCTTGTCCACCGCCATCACCTCGAAGCCACGATCCGTGAGCGCTCGCGCGAGCGACATGCCGAACTGACCGAGACCGATGACCAACGCTTGTTTAGGCATAGTTTTTCCTACGTGAGCCGCGGCGAGATCAGCCGACCGCGATCTCCTCGACGGGCCACTTCAGGCGCGGCGTGTAACCGCGTTCGCTCAACAGCATGAAGAGGGTCAGCGGGCCCACGCGGCCCGCGAACATGCAGGCCATGATGATGACCTTTCCGATGGCGTCTAGCTCCGCGGTGGCGCCTCGCGAGAGGCCCACGGTGCCGATGGCGCTGAAGACCTCGAAGATGGCGCCGCGCAGCGCGATCGGCTGAGTCAGCAGCAGCGCCATCAGCGCGAGCACGATGGCGGAGACCGCGAGGGTCGCCACGGCCGCGGCGCGATAGAGCGAGGCGTGGGCGATGCGTCGCCCGAAGATGCGCACCTCCGTGCGACCACGCAGGGCCACCACCACCGAGAGCACGAGCATGGCGGCCGTGGTCGTCTTGATGCCTCCCGCGGTGGATCCCGGGCAGCCGCCGATGAACATCAGCGCCTCCATCAGCAGCTCCGTGGCCGGCGAGAGCGCGCCCATGTCTACCGAGTTGAAGCCCGCCGTGCGCAGGGTCGTGGCTTGGAAGAAGGCGTTCTCCAGCTTGTCCACGACGCCGAGATGTGCGAGCGATCGTTGCCACTCGAAGGCGGCGATCAGCAGCGTGGGCACCAGCACGAGCAAGAGCGTCACGGCGAGGGCGAGGCGCACGTAGGCGCTGGTGGGCTTTCGCTTCAGCACGCGCGGGATGGCGACCACCAAGAGCGGGCCGAGCCCGCCGAGCAGGATCAACGTCGCCACTGTGTTCAAGATGAAGGGATCGTGCTGGTAGGGGATCAGGCTGTCGGATTGGAGCGCGAAGCCCGCGTTGCAGAAGGCCGAGACGGAGGTGAAGAGCCCGCGCCAGAGCGCGCGCGGCGCCGCGTCGCCGTGTCGTGAGAACGCGAAGCCGAGGGCCAGGGCGCCGATCAGCTCGCTGGCGAAGGTGACGACGAGTACGCGGCGCACGGAGCTGAACAGCCCCTGACGACTCTCCGAGCCCAAGAGCTGGCTGACGGCGCCCTCGTGACGAATGCTCGGTCGGCGTCCGAGCAGCGCCAGGGCCGCGGTGGAGAAGGTCATGATGCCGAGCCCGCCGAGCTGAATCAGCACCAGCAGCGCGAACTGACCGAGTCCGTTGAAGACGTGGGGCGTGTCCACGACGATCAGGCCTGTGACGCAGGTCGCGCTGACGGAGGTGAAGGCCGCGTCGAGCAGGCCGACGGGCGAACCCGTGGACGCGGCGGGTAGCGAGAGCAGCAGCGCGCCGCCCGCTCCCAGCCCGAGGAAGGTGGAGACGAGCAGGCGCGCCGGGTGTTCGACCAGCGCTGCGCCCCAGCTCGATTGGTCGCGACGCGTCAGGGGTGCGGGCACCAGCACGACGAAGCGCGGAACGGCGGCGGCCAGCAGCAGATAACCGGCCGCCAACAGGCTGTGTCCTGTCGCCGCGCTCTGAGCGGCCAGCGCACATGCGCCGAGCGCGCTCAGCCAGGAGATCACCAGCCTCCAGGCCGCGGGGCGATCGGCCACACCGCGACCGGAGCGCGAGAGCAGCCAGTGCAGGGCGAAGCCTACGGCGATGCCCGCGCTCGCCAGGACGGCGACTCCCATGATGCGGCTCGAGTGGTCCAGGGACACGCAGGGGATCCACGCGAGTCCGGCCATCACCAGCGCGCCCGAGGTGCGTGAGGCGCTGCGATTCGAGGCTCTCTGGAGCACAGCCGTTCGGGCCGAGGGGCGTCCCAAGAGCGCGATCAGGCACGCGGCTCCGACGAAGGAGGCGAGGGCGGGACCGGGCGCCGAGATCAGCCCAGGGAGGGCGGCCAGAGCCGTGAAGGCGAAACCCAGGGCGATGCGTCGCCGGGCGCGGGCGCGTCCACGCAGCAGATCGAGCGCCGCCGAGGCCAGTGAGAGCGTCGCCACCAAGGCGGCGATCGGGCGCAGCGTGTCGAGGTCGAGCGTGGAGGAGCTCGGCAGCCCGAAGTCGGAGTTCAGCGCGGCGGCCACCGCGAAGGGCAGGGGCACGGCGGCGGCGACCACTCCAGAGGCAAAGGCTCCGAAGCGCCCCAACGCATGCCGTTCGAGCTCGAGGGCCATCGCCCCGGGACGCTGTCACGGATGCCCCAGAGGCACAATCGTTCGACGGCAGCCCTCGGAGGCTGTGCGCAGCTATGGGCGCGCTGGGCCGAGCAGCTCGAGCAGGCGCCGATGCGAGTTCTGCGTCGTGGCGTCGGACTGATCGCAGGGCGCGTCCGAGAGTTCACCGCACGCGAGCTCCCGGTCCATGAAGCTGCGACGGCCGCAGGGTCGCAGGTAGCTCATGATCTCGCCGCAGTGTCTGGAGTGGTCGAGGCCGTAGGCGTGGGCGACCTCCATGGCGATCGTCTCGCAGGTGCGCCGCGCGTGTTCGCGCAGCTTGCGCGAGAAGACGAAGACCACGGCGTTGTCGATGGGCTGGCCGTTGAAGGGCGCGAGGCCCGTGGGCACGGAGTGCGCGTGCCCTTGGTGACTCGGGTCGGACTCGAGCGACCCTCCCGACAAGAGCTCGGAGCGGCCGCCGACCATGGCCATGACGTAGCTGTCGTTCACGGGCCGCTGATCGACGACGCGCACGTTGTAGCGCGAGAAGCGATCTCTCACGCAGGCGACGATCTGATTCCAACGACGCGTGGTGCCCGCGAAGGCCGGGACGTCGGCGCGGGTCAGCTCGGCGCCTTGGACGATGCTGGAGCGATTGATGCGTGCGTCGTCCATGCCCGGTGTCAGCCGAGCGCCTTCGCGATTCAGATAGATCAGCCTCGTGGGATCTGGCGACTCCGCGCTCCTCGGGAGACGGAAGGGCACGTAGATGCCGACGTCTTGACCGGCCTCGCGATCGAGGCCCGAGAGCTGTGCGCCCCAGCGCTCCCAGGCCAGACCGCCCGCGGCGACGGAGAGCGGCAAGGCGAGACCGATCAGCACGCCCAGCAACAGTGTGCCCCGCGATTTGGCCTTTGGCGTGCTGCGTGCTCTCGGTTCGGCCATTCAGCGGCGCAGCCTACACGAGTCTGGACGTCACGCCCGCCGGCTCAACCGACGATGTCGAGCAGGCTCTGGGTCATCTGGTCGCTGGTGCGGATCACCGCGAGGTTCGCCTGAAAGGCACGCGAGGCCTGTATGCGCGTGACCGTCTCGCGGGCGACGCTGGTGTTCGAGAGGAAGACTCGAGCGCCATCCCGCTCGGCCACGGGGCTCTCGCCGGGCTGCTCGCGCACGCTCGACCCGACGCCGCCTTCGGCTCGCTCCTCTGCGACGACCTCCTTGGCGCGGTAGCCGTCCGTGTTGACGTTGGCGACGGCGTCGGCGCTCACGGCCATGCGGCGAGACTCGACGGCGAGCCCCGTGCTCGCGATGCGCGCAGCGTTCATCATCATCTACGACTCCAACGGTCGGAGCCTGCGGAAACTGAACCCCGTGGTCTTCCGTCGTGCCCTCGGGCCAGGCGACGCGTATCGTCTCGAGGTGACGATTCCGGCGCCAACGCTCGACGCGACGCTGAGCGAGCTGCGCGCGCGCTTCCCCCGGCTGCGCGTGATCCACAAGCGTGACGACGGCTTCTCGCGTTTGCTCGACGTGCTGGTGCGCGTCGTGACCTTTGGTGGAAACTCGGCCTACATGAGCCGCTACGTGACCACATTGGGTCAGAGCATCTACCTGCCCGCAGGTTGGGAAGCGCGTGGCGAGTTGGAGCGCGTGATCGTGCTGCGCCACGAGGCCGTCCACCTCGAGCAGTTTCGGCGCTACGGAAAGCTCGGGATGGCGTTGCTCTATCTCGTCCCCGTCTGCCCCATCGGCCTCGCCATCGGGCGCGCGCGCCTGGAGTGGGAGGCCTACGCCGAGACCTTCCGCGCCACGGCGGAGATCCTCGGGCTCGAGGCGGCGAGGGATCCGGCGCTGCGCGAGCACGTGCTCACGCAATTCGTCGGCCCAGCCTATGGCTATATGTGGCCCTTCCGTCGGCAGGTGGGGCGCTGGATCGACGCGGAGCTCGAGCGCCTCGCCCAGAGCGCGCCCGGCGGCTAGCCGTTGCGCAACAGCTTGTAGAGCGCCTCCCGGCGCCGCTTCGTCGTGCCCTCCGCGTGTTCCTTTTGGGCGGCGCGCAACGCTTGACGCAGACGTTGGCGGTCGGCGTCGGGGTGCTCTTCGAGGAACGGCTCGAGGGCGCCGTCACCTTCCTCGAGCAGCCGATCGAGTAGGCGCTGGAGTCGATGCTGCGTGGCGTCGCGCCGCACGTCTCCGCTGAGCACGGCGAGCCTGAGCTCGATCTCGTCGACGTCGTGTTCCCCCAATGTGCGCACCACGTGCCGGCGCTGGCGCGCGAGGGCGCTGCCCTTCTTGAGCCGGGCGAAGAGCCGAACCTCCGCGAGCAGCTGCGGCTCGAGTTTCAGCCTCACGAGCTTGCGATCGTCGAGCGCGGCCAAGGTCTTGGCCAACGTCTCACGTCGGTTCAAGGACGCGCGCGCCTCCGTCCGGAGCTCGCTCCGAGAGGTCGTGTCCGCCTGACGGAGTCGCTCTCGCTCGTCCGGGTCCATGCTGCCGCGCTGCCGACTCATGGGCGCAGCTTGGCCCGATTTGGTCCGTCGCGAAAACCGAAAACGTCAGCCCTCACCAGGGCAGCGGTGTGGGTACGCTGACCAGCCGCGCGCTCGATCCGACACCGACGCCTGCGCGCCCGTTGTAGCCCCAGCAGACCCAGCCCACGCTGCGGCGCCGAGCGCACTGAGCGAAGCCACCGATCACCACCTCCACGGCGTCGTCGATGCCCGGCACGGCCATGGGATCGCTGACGATGTGGCCTCGCTCTTGGGTCGGCACGGCTAGCTGCTCCATGTCGTTGACGCCCCAGCAGAACACGCGCCCGCCGCTCACCGCGCACAGATTCCGGCGCCCCACGGCCATGCTCTCTACCTGAGAGATGCGCGAGAGTGTCTGAGGCGTGGACCAGAAGGCGCCTGGACCCGAGTTGAAAATGTTCGAGCCCCAGCAGCTCATCACGCCCGCCGTGGACGCGCAGCCCATGGCGCCACCGAGCTCGACATGCTCGGGGTTTCTCAGACCACGGACGCGCGTCACGGGCGCGCTGCGTGTGCGGCGACGCGTCCCCGCCTGCCCATTGGAGCTGCCTCCCCAGCAGCGAATTCGTCCGCGCTGGTCCTGCGCGCAGGTGTGATACTGGCCGGCCCAGAGATGCGTGGCGCGGGGTAGGCGCGGCACGAGTGCGGCCGCCGCACGCTTCTCCGGCGCTGGAGTGCCGAGGTTCGCGTAGGTGTTCAATCCCCAGCACAGCACGCGCCCATCGCCCCGCAGAGCGCAGGCGTGAAAGCTGCCCAAGGCGAGCTCCGTGATCTCGTCGAGGCCGGGCACGACTTGGGGCCTCGCGCGCGTTTCCGGGTTGTCGACGCCGAGCTGCCCGTATTCGTTGTCACCCCAGCACAGCACCTTGCCATCACCGCGCAGGGCGCAGGCGAAGGAGTAGCCGGCGACGACCTGCGTGATGTTGCTCAGCCCATCCACCGTTCGAGGCGTGGGCGCCGCCCGGAGATTGGCGGAGCCGCACTCGCCGTCGCTGCATCGACCCCAGCACTTCACGCTGCCCGTTGGGTCCAGACCGCAGCCGAAGTCGTTGCCCATGCTGATCTGGGTCGGGCCGCTCGCGCGGGCCAAAGGCTGGCGTGTCGGCTGGGCCGAGGTGCTCGACGCGCTGATCAGACAGAGGCAGGCGAGCGACGCGGCGGCGAGGTTCGGGAGCTGTGACATGCTGTCGAGTATACATGCCGCGAAAACCCGCTGGGCGTGTGCGTCCCCTCGGACCATACTCGGCCGATGGAAACTCGCATCTTGGGAAAGACAGGGCTCAGGCTCAGCGAGCTCAGCCTCGGCACCTGGGGGCTCGCGGCGGACGCCTACGGGCGCGTCTCCGATGAGCTCTTCCGCTCCACCGTGCGCGCGGCCCTCGAGCACGGCGTGACCTGCTTCGACATGTCGCCCCTGTGGGGAGATGGACGCAGCGAGCGGATCGTCGCGGGCATCACCTCCGATCGGCGCGACGAGCTTCAGTACGTCACCCGCGCCGGCGCGCGCTGGGTCGACGGCCGCGTGCATCATCGCTTCGATCCGGCCTCGTTGATGGCCGACTGCGAGGGCTCGTTGAAACGCCTGAGAACCGATCACATCGACCTGTTGCTGCTGCACACACCGCCCGAAGACGTCTATCGACGTGACGACCTCGGCGTCGCCACCGAGCGCCTGCTGGCGGACGGCAAGATTCGCGCGTGGGGCGTGAGCGTCGCGACGCACGAGCAGGCGACCATGGCGCTCAGCGCCGGAGCTCAGGCCATCGCCATCCCGCACAACATCTTCGCTGGAGACGCGCTGCACGAGGTGCAGTCCGAGGTGGAGGAGGCGGGCGCCGGAGTGCTCGCCACGTCGCCCCTCTGCTACGGGCTCTTGGCCGGGCGCTGGAACGAGCGTCGAAACTTCACGAAGGACGATCATCGAGGCGCGCGCTGGTCGCACGAGGTGCTGGTCGAGCGTATCCGCACCGTGAACATGTTGCGCTTCTTGGTGCACGACGAGGTGCGGACGATGGTCGCCGCGGCTCTGCGCTACGTGCTCGCGAATCCCGTGGTCACCACGGCCGTGCTCGGCGCGCGTCGTCCCGATCAGATCGAAGGCGGTGTGCACGACGTGGGCGAGCCTCCGTATCTGTCGGGAGACGACATCGCGCGCATCCCGCAGGTGCTCGCCGTCGCCGGCGCGTAGGGCTCTTCAGTCGACCAGGCCTTCGGCTCGGGCTACCTCGCGGGCGTCAGGCAGGACGGCGTCGAAGGCCGCGGCGTTGCTGGCGAGGATGCCGCCGACGTTGGCCAGAGGACCGTCTCCATAGCGGAAGCGTTCACCCGCGAGATCCGTGAAGCGTCCGCCGGCTCCGCGCAGGATGGCCTCGGGTCCGCAGGCGTCCCACTTCATGGAGCGATCGGAGATGTGGACGTAGAGGTCGGCGACCTGCTCCGCGATCAGCCCGACCTTCAGGCCGACGGAGCCGCTCTTGGACTCCTTGTGGATGCCCACGCGCTTGACGAAAGTGTCCGTGCTCTCGCTGCGGTGGCTGCGTGAGACCACGAGGCTCAGCTCGCTCGGCGTCGCGACCTCGCTGACCGTGAGCGCGCGCTCTTGGCCCGCCTCTTCGAGCCAGGCGCCCTCGCCCACGATGCCCGAGTAGAGCTTGTCCTTGGCGGGTTGATAGACGACGCCGAGGCGGCTCTCGTGTGCGATGGCGAGGCCGATCATCACGCTGAACTCGCCGTTCTTGGAGATGAACTCCTTGGTGCCGTCCACCGGATCCACGTACCAGCAGCGCGCGGCGCCGCCGTCGTCGCGCAGCTCGGGCGACTCCTCCGCGATGATCGCGTCTTCCGGGAAGAGGCGCGAGAGCTCGGCCACCAGGAAGCTGTTGGCCTGTTTGTCCGCGTCGGTGACGGGGTCGCGCACGCCCTTGTAGGCGACGGAAAAATCCGTCGCGTAGATCTTCATCAGGATGTCGCCGGCCTCACGGGCCATGCGCTTCGCCTCTTGGAGTTCGCGTTTCAGCATGGCGACCTACCTACAGCAAAGCGCGCCCGATGCAATCTGCGGTCAGCGTTCGCCGAGCCGCACGAGCAAGGCGCCGGATCCGCCGAGCTGGCTTGGGGCCGTCGCTAGAGCAGAGACCAAGGGCGCCGCGCCTCCTCGGGTGAGCGCCTCGAGCGCCGCGTCTCCGAGCACGGGATCGCCCGGGCTGTGGTGACCGCGTCCGTGGATGATCAGCAGCGTGCGCGCGCCTCGTCCGTGGGCCTCGCGCACGAAGCGACTCAGGCGCTGCTGAGCGGTGGCCGCCGTGAGCCCGTGCAGGTCGAACTCGAGGTCGGGCTGAAGCTCCGGGTCGAGCAAGGCCTTCAGGTGATCCGCGTGCATGCCCTGACGCAGGGCGCGGAGCTGACCGTCTTGGCGCTGAAGGTCGAAGCGCACACCCCCTCCCACCAGGGCGTCGAGGCGCGCGCGTGCAGACGTCTCCTGCGCTGTCTCGTCGGTCGTGACCGGCTCGGATGACACGGTCGATGGACGCAGGATGGCTTTCTTGGCCAGCGGCTTCACGCCGGCGAAGGCTTGGCTGAAGGCCACGCGATCTTCGTGGCTGTAGCCGCCCGTGGAGGCGACGCTCGAGCGCGCCGCGCGCTTTGGATTCCCGGCGCCATGCGGCGTGGTGCGTGTCGCGTTCTGGGCCGCAGGCGCCTTGGCGTTCTTCGGTCGCGCGAGCTTCTGTTTGGGCAGCTCCGCTCGCATGCCGGCGAGGGCCGCGAAGGGGGAGCTGGACTTCCCGGGCCTCTGCTCGCGGTCGACTCCGTGGCCACGCTTGCTCTTCGTCATGCGCCACTCTGACACGCGGGCTTCGTCTCGCCACGTCCCCGAGATGGCCCTACACTGCACGCCGCATGGCCGACGAGCAGCATGTGACCGCACCGACCTCCGACTGCGCCCAAGCGCAGCAGGCGGGCTTCGTGAGACGCTGGGGCGCTCGCCTGCGCTGCATGCGTCGCGACGTCGAGGCGGTGATGACGCACGATCCCGCGGCGCGGACCGCCGTCGAGGTGGTGCTCACCTATCCCGGACTGCACGCCCTCTGGCTGCATCGGGTAGCCCACGATCTGTGGGAGGTGGAGCGACCGCTGGCCGCGCGTCTGATCTCCCACGCCAACCGCTTCTTCACCGGCATCGAGGTGCACCCCGGCGCGACCATCGGGCAGGGAGTGTTCATCGACCACGGCATGGGCGTGGTGATCGGCGAGACCGCGACCGTGGGCGACGGCTGCATTCTGTACAAGGGCGTAGTGCTCGGCGGTACGACCATGGCTCGGAACAGGCGCCACCCGCAGCTCGGCAGTCACGTGGTGGTCGGGACGAACGCCTGCATCCTCGGCAACATCGAGGTGGGTGACGGAGCGCGCATCGGCTCCGGCTCGGTGGTGATTCACCCCGTGGGGGCGGGCGCTACGGTCGTGGGCGTACCTGGTCGCGAGGTCGTCCCGGGACACGACAAGCGCGCGCGCTTCGACGCCACCCTCGACCACGCGAGCTTGCCGGATCCCGTTTCCGCCATGCTGCGCTCTCTGCGCGACGAGAACCACCGCCTGCGCGAGCGTCTCGAGCGCCTCGAGGCGGCCCTGAAGATCGAGAGTCCGCAGGACGACGAGGACGCGCACCTGATCGACGCCGGCTTGGCGACGACGGATCTCCCGCCCCAATATGGTGGCTGAGGGGGGACGGCTGAGGGGGGACGGTCCTAAGGAACTAAGTTGTTGTGAAACATTGTTTCACAACAACTTAGTTCCTTAGGACTAGGACCGTCCCCAAAGCGGATTTCAGGGGGCGGGCTCCGGCTCGGCGGCCGGACACGCGATCACGCCGGCTGCGATGTCCGTGTTGGCGCGGTCGTAGTAGGCGAAGCTCGGCCCGTTGGCGTCCACGAAGAAAGACACGGAGCGCACGTCTGGATCCATCGCGCCATCACTCGTGGGCGGTTGACTGAGTTCGATGAATTCCGCTTGCGCCGTCGGATGCAGCGGCACACCCGTCAGGTCGCTGATGCGCCGCGCGAGTAGCCGGTTGCTCCCCGAGGGCCAGGCCACCAGGAACCCGCCGAGGGAGCTGTCGTCGGCTGTCGCGTCGCCGCTCTCGTAGCCCACGGCGACGAAGCCGTCGTCCAGATGAATCAGCGCCGGGTTGCCTTGGATTTGCTCGCCCGCGTTCACCCGCACGGGGCTCCCCGTGTCTACCAACATGTCGGTGCCCGTCTTGCTGAGGTCGAGGCGCAGGCGTCGAAAGACGATCGCCGAGCCGACCGCGGTGCAGCCCTCACTGTAGGTGGCGCCGACCTCCACGATGTCGCCCATCACGCGTCCGAGGCTGAGCCGCACGTTGTCGACCTGACCCCCGAAGGCCTGCGCGATGGAGGGGAAGTCGATGGGAGTCGGCAAAGGCGGAGTCTCGACGCCGTCGCGCGCCTCGGCTGTGGTGGCGTTGCACATGACGCCCGCGCCGCAGCTCTGGCCGTCGTTCCGCGGTGGGTCGAGCAGCCTCGCGATGTAGTGCAGAGCGAGCCGGCCATCTCCGTCGCCGTAGGCGACCAGATAGCCCGCGTCCATCAGCGCTAGGACGCCGGGTCGTCCCTCGCCCTTTGACGTACCCAACTCGATGGGCACGCCTTCGTTGCCGCCGTCCACCCACTGCAGATCTGGGACCCCGTCACTCCCTCGTCGGTATACACCCAACGCCTCCACCGCCACGCCAGGGCCGTCACATGTTGGCATGCCTTCAGGGGCGCCGAGGAAGGCGACCAAGCCCTGCGCCGGCGAGAGAGAGATGCTCGCGACGGCGGGTCGGGTGACGCCGCAGGCCCTGCTCACGCCCGTGCCGCTCATCAGCGCGTCGGCGCAGGCCACCGTGGGGTTGTTCGAACAGGCCGACGTACCCTCGACTCGGGCGACGCCTCGATAGACGCTGGAGCGCCTGCCAGGCCCCATGTCGATCAGCTCTGCGGGCCGCTCCGTCTGAGTGTGGGTCACGCGCAGTAGCCCGCCGATACAGGGATTGACGTTGACCGTCGCCGTGAACGTGCCGAAGGCGCCCGAGCTACGCACCACGTCACTGATCTCGCAGTTGCCGTTCTCTAGGCCCTTGGCACCACACTGCCCTGGTGGCGGCTCGTAGGGTGTGAGCACCGGGATGGCCGTAATGTTTTCGTCGTCACCGTTGGTGCGATACCCGAGCTGTTGCACGGTGGGAGACGTCGCGTTGATGCGGGTCATCCAGCCCTTGTTGAGCGCGCGGTTCTGGACCGACCACGAGGCGAGCACCTGCTGGTCGCCGTCGCTCGAGATGTCGATGTCGTCCGTGATGTCGCCGGGCGTATCCGCTCGCCGATCGATAGTGGGTGAGAACACCTGCGCGCCGCCGTTGCTCTCGTCTACGAGGTAGTCGCAGTCGTTGTCGAAGCCGTCGCAGATCTCGCCTTCGATGCGCTCGCAGGTGCGGCGGTCTCCGTCGGGTACGCAGGCGAAAGCGTGGCACGCCGCGTAGAAGCCCGCGGCCTCGTTCAACGCCATCGTGCAGTCTTCGTCCGTTTGGCATTGGGGCAGGTCGATGTCGTCGAGGCCCATCAAGGAGCAGCTCATCAGCAGGGGCAAGAGCAAGAGCAGGCGGTGCATGTTGGCGTTCTTCATCAGAAGCTCCCCATCAGCGTGAGGCCCGCGGCGTCGCGTGACGCCACCGGGAAGAGCCGGATGCGTGCCTGCGTGGGCGCGCTCTCGTCTTCGCTGCTTCCCCAATCCGTGAGGAAGGCGAGGGTCAGGGAGGTGACGGCGAAGAGCCCGGCGATGCCGAAGAAGATGTCGGCGCGAACCGCCGTGTTGTTGATGTCGTCCAGATCGCTCTGGGTGACCACACCGAGGCCCACGGTGGGATCGCTCGGGTCGAGCCGATTGTTCACGGAGTTGCGCTTCGAGAGCGCCGACAGGCCGAAGGCCACGCCGATGCCCGCGGCGACCACGGCCACACCCGTGCTTGCCCAGAAATAGGTGGACGAGACGCCCGCGTACTCCTCGGCCAGCGGCTCCAACTCGAAGCTCAGCTCGCGCTCCTGACGCGCTGGAAGCTGCACGTTCTCTTGTCGAGCGACGAAGCCCGCCGCGCGGATCTCCACCACGTGGTTGCCGCCGGGCACCATCAGCGACTCGAGATCGTCACCGAGCTCTTGATCGTCAACCCACACGGCGTAGCTCTCTAGCGGAGTCTCGGAATCTCCGCTGCTGACGTGGATGCGGATGGTGCCGAGCAGTCCCTCGAGCAGGCTGATCTTCGCGCGCACCTCCGGAGCGTCATCTGCCTCGTCACCACCTGCCTCCAAGTAGCGCCGATAGTAGCGCATGGCCTCGTCGTAGCGGAAGAGCGACTCGTAGCATTGGCCGATGTTGTAGAGCACCAAGAACTGCCGGGTGTGGCCCGCCATCAGCTCGTAGGCCGCTTGAAATTCCACCAAGGCGGCGTCGAAATTGCCTTGGTCGTAGAGCTCCATGCCGCGGCCCACATGCTCGCGCGCCTCGACCATCGTCTGTGGTTCTTGCGCCGAAGGATCGCCCGCCGCTGCCGGCTCCGCCTCGCTCGTCGACGGCGCGGCCTCCGCTTGCTCCTGTGCGTGGCCTTGCGTGGGAGAGCCCGCTAGCAAGAGCAGGGCCCATAGACTCGTCAGCGTTCTCTTCATCGTGTCCCTTGGCGCCGTGGTTCGACGCGCGCGTAGCATAGAGAGCCCACGCCGTGAGGTCCATGGCGTGATGGCGTGGAATTCCGGTGCCTGACCTGCCTCTGCGGAGGATGATTACGTCAGCGCGGGCTCTTCACCCGAGACGGGATGTCTGGGCGTGGCGTCGGTGCCCGCCATGCGGGCGATCAACTCGACGCGTGAGTGCACGCCGAGCTTGGAGAAGATTCGCTTGAGGTAGGTGTTGACGGTGGACACGGTGAGCCCCGTGCGCCCGGCGATGTCCCGAGTGCTCGCGCCGGAGACGAGCAAGGAGACGACGTCGCGTTCACGCGGCGTGAGCGGCGCGCGCTTGAGCGTCTGGGTGACGTCCTCGCCTTGGCGACGTCCGCCTTCGGCCGTCAGACGCGTGGCGTAGCAGAGCCCTCGACCCAAGGCGCGCGCTCCCCAACGCGCTAGCCTCAGCTCGTCGTCTCCCAAGCGGTCTCCGGGCTCGAGCCACAGATGCAAGGTGCCGACCTGTTCGCGACCCGAGCGCAGGGGCAGGCAGAGGTCCGCCTCTCCGCCAGGGTCTTCGCCCGACATCTCGCCCCCGTTCAGCGTGAGCCGATGGGCGCGTGCGCTGACGATGCGAGACACGAGATCCGCACCACGCGACGGATAGGTTCTCACCGGATCGAGCTGCATCAGCCCTTCGGCAATTTCCATCATCCGGAACAACGACATCGACCCCCCGCCTTTCCAACAGGAGCCCCCCCGGGCCCTGATTTTGGGATACTCCTACTACACCGCACCTAACCCAATCGTGTCAATCCCCCCCTCTGCGTCTGTGACTTTACACACGAAGGACAAAGGTTCGGTCGAGGGTCCGCGGATGGGGAGAGGAGCACTCCCGCCGTGGGCCGCGGACGTGGTAGCGTCTCCGGCGATGAGTGACTCGAGCGAACGCATGGAGACGTCTGAGCACCCGCCTTCGGAAGGCGAGCGAGGACTTGGGGTGGTCGAGGCGCTGGCTCGCATTCGCCTCTTCGAGGGCATCGCCGAGCGCGGTCTGGAGATGCTGGCGTCTCTGGCTCGCGAAGAGAGCCACCGTGTGGGCAGCGTGATCTTCGCCGAGGGCTCCTCGGGCGGTGCGCTCTACCTGATCCTCGAGGGCAAGGTGCGCATCTCGCGTCAGGTGAGCGGGATGGGCGAGGAGGCGCTCGCCGTGCTGGGGGAAGGTGAGGCGTTTGGCGAGATGAGCTTGGTGGACGACTCGCCGCGCAGCGCGGACGCACGCGTGCACGAGCGCTGCCGACTCTTGGTGGTCGAGAAGGACGCCCTCGAGGACCTGCTCTTTCTGCACAAGGACCTCGGCTACGAGATCCTCTGGAACTTCGTGCGCATCCTGTCGGAGCGTCTGCGCGAGACCAACGACAAGATGACCTTCCTGTCCGTCACCGGGAAATTCTGACCGGGCGCGCGTGATGAAGCCCGTCGTGCTCGTGGTCTACACGACGCTCTACCGCGACGGTGGGTCGCGCCTCGCACAGGTCGCCCGTAGCTTGGCGGACGAGCGCCGCCGAGCTCGACCTGACGCCGAGATTCGTCTGCTCGCGACGGAGACCAAGGCCGCCTTCGTGAACAGCGTGATGGCGCCGGCGGAGCGCGGAGGCGTGCTCACGGAGCTGCATTTCGTCGGACATAGCGGCGTGTATGGCCCGATGTTCGGCACGCGTGCGCGACCCGAGCAGCTGAGCCCCCATGAGTGGCGCGAGCTCGAGATCCCCTTCGCGGACGACGGCGAGGCGTTCTTCCACGCGTGTCGGACCGCGCGCTTCTTCGCGCCCTTCTTCGCCCGTACGCGCGGCGTGCCCTGCTCTGGATACCACTGGTACACAGCCTTCTCGAGCCAGCGCGAACGCTTCGCCATGGCGCCGCCGTGGTATCCCGAGGACGCGCCCCTCTACGCGATCGGCATGCCCGGGCGGCGCTCCCATGGGCTTGTCGGCAGCGTCCGCAAGCACCTCGGCCTCAGCTCTCCCGAACGCATGAAGCGCTTCTTGCCGAAACCCCCGGAGGGTGACCCGAGCTACGATCACGTGGCGGCCCTCTACGACCGGGCCTTCGACGACATCCGCGTTCGCGATGACGAGTGGCGCTACGTCACCGCCCATCTGCCGAAGGGCCGGCCTCGCGTGCTCGACGTGGGCTGCGGCAACGGCGCTCTGCTTCAGGCGCTCACGGGGCGCGTTGGAGAGAGCGCCGGCGTGGACAGCTCCGCGCGCATGCTCGATCAGGCGAAGCGCCGCTGCGCGAAGTTGCCGGGCCTGCGCTTCGAGCGCGTGGAGAGTCCGCGCTTACCCTTCGAGGACGACCGCTTCGACGTCGCCATCTCCCTGCTCTCCTTTCGCTACCTCGATTGGGATCCCTTGATGTGCGAGTTGAGACGCGTGCTCGCCCCCGGAGGGCGCTTGCTGATCGTCGACATGGTGACGGCTCCCGTCGCGCTCCATGAGTGGCCACGTGCGCTGCGAGACAGCCTGCGCCATCGCCTCAGGCGTCGGCGGAGGCCCGACTTCGACCGCGCTCTGTCACGCCTCGTGGGCGCGCCCGAGTGGGCGGATATGCTGCGCGAGAACCCGATCCGGGCGGAGCACGAGCTGCGCTGGTATCTCGAGAGCCGCTTCCCGGGCCGGCGCGTCGAGACGCTGAACATCGGCCGTCAGAACCGCATGCTCGGCTTCGACAGCGGACCCTTCGACCGTGGGCGATTCGTAGACGTTGCGCGTCATCGGCAGCGAGCGTGACCGAGCCCTACGACATGGCCGTGCTCGATTGGGGCATCGGTGGTTTCGGGTTCGTCTGGGCCTATCGAGCGCGTCACCCGAGCGCGCGTCTGCTGTACCTCTCCGATTCGGGCAGTGCGCCCTACGGTCTCCTGAGCCGTGCGGCGCTGCGGCGCAGGATCCACGAGGTGGTCCAATGGTCCGAGCGCATGGGCGCCCGTCGGCTCGTCATCGCGTGCAACGCGGCGAGCAGCGCCCTCGACGAGTCAGTCCAGAGCTTGCCCGTGTCCGGGATTGTCCGGGCGGGCATCTCGCAGGTCGCACGAGCTGGGTTTCGCCGGGTAGGCGTGATCGGTGGGCGGCGGACGATCCTGTCCAGAGCCTACGCGACCCCCCTGCGGCGCATGGGGATCGAGGTGCGGCAGCGTGTGGCCCAACCCCTCTCGGCGTTGGTCGAAGAGGGCGCGCTCACAGGCGCACGTGTCGATGAAGCGCTGACTCGCGCCCTGCGCGGATTCCGCTCGATCGACGCCCTCGTCATGGGTTGCACGCACTATCCCGCGTTGAGAAGCGGCATCGAGCGGCGCCTGCCCGGCGTCGCGCTGATCGACCCTGCGAAGGCTCTGGTGGACAGCGTCGCCGCTTCGAACTCCGCTGGCCGGGGACGCCTATGTTGTTACACCACCGGCGATGGTGCGCGATCTCGACGCAGCGCTCGCGTGGCCTTCGGCTGTGATCCGGGCGCGTTCGAGCAGCTGGCTGCTCAGACCCTCTTGCCGACGCCCTCGTGAGGCCACATGTTCCGGGCGAAGGCAGGTGAGATGACGCATCCGATCTACGACGTGGACGTGACGAAGCTGGGCGGGGAAGAGACGACTCTGGAGGAGCACCGAGGCAAGGTGCTGCTGATCGTGAACACCGCCAGCAAGTGCGGGCTGACTCCACAGTACGAAGGCTTGGAGGCTCTCTACCGCGAACATCGCGAGGCGGGGCTCGTCGTCTTGGGTTTTCCCTGCAATCAGTTCGCCGGTCAGGAGCCGGGGACCGACGAGGAGATCGCCTCCTTCTGCTCCACGCGCTTCGACGTGAGCTTCCCGATGTATGGGAAGCTATCGGTCAACGGCTCGGACACGCATCCCCTCTATCAGCACCTGAAGGCAGAGCAGACCGGTCTCTTGGGCTCCGCCATCAAGTGGAACTTCACCAAGTTCCTGGTGAACCGGCAGGGCGAGGTAGTGGAACGCTTCGGTCCCAAGACCACACCGGCGACGTTCGCGGAGAAGGTAGCGGCTTTGCTCTGACGCGAGCGTCAGGGACAAGAAGCTGCGTCTGACAACGTGGGATGCCGTCTCACATCGGCAGCGTGACGGCATCCCGGTATTGCGTTGATGATCAGTGGCAAGACTGCGTCCTGAGAACAGTGCCACAAACGTAAAATCTTGGCAAAACAATGTTGAAGTCGCGAGCACTTCCACAATATGGAATTGGTGTGCCCTGCCAACCGTCGCGTAACGTGCCAGAAGAGCAATTCGACAATGTTGTATACTGCTTGACCACTATTCCATCGCAATCGTAGTCGTAGTTCAATGGATCGCTGAGGAACGAGCCCGTGATCCGTGCAGTGAACCAGGCCGTTTGTCCGGGGTGCGCGTTGGCGTCTCCGTCCGCGCAGTCGGTGTTGTTGGCGACGAATCCGCTTGGTGCGGCGCAGGCGTTCGTGACCACGCCCGGGTCACCGAAGCCGTCGCCGTCGGTGTCTGCGTAGTAGTTTCGGAAGATCAGGCCATCGTCTGCGACACCGTTGCAGTCGTTGTCCAGGCCATCGCAGATCTCCGCCTGTCCAGGATGCACCGCGGCCTTCCTATCGTCGCAGTCGTCGTTGTTGGTGACCGGACGGTTCGCAGGTGCCGCGCAGGCGAGGGCGCCGGCGTCGCTCGCGTCGCCGTGCATGTCGCGGTCGCGGTCGCGGTAGTAGCGGGTCTTGACGCCTTCATCGACGGTTCCATCGCAGTCGTCATCGGTGCCATTGCAGACCTCCGTCGCGCCGGGATTCACGCTCCTCAGCGTGTCGTCGCAGTCGGTGTTGTCGCTGACAAACCCGGCCGGTGCCGCGCACTCGTTTCGTCGGCGAGCAGGGTTGCCGAAGCCATCGCGATCCGAGTCTCGGTAGAAGGCCGAGCGCACACCGTGGTTGTCCACCACGCCATCGCAGTCGTTGTCGAGGCCGTCGCATAGCGTCTCCGTGCCCGCCTCGTAGCTGGCGCCGTAGCTCGTCGCGTCGCAGTCGAGCCAGCCCGCAGCCCCGCCGCAGGTCTTCACCGAGCCGCTGCAGACGCCGTCGGTCAAGGCGCAGGCAGGCGCCGCGAGCGCGTCATCGACGGCCGCGTTGCAGTCGTTGTCGATGCCATCGCAGACCTCCGTCGCGCCCGGGTGCACGTCGGCGTCCGTGTCGTCGCAGTCGGTCGCGTCTTCGACGAATCCGGCGGGCGCCTCGCAGGCGTCCATGGCCAGCGTCGCGTCCGCGTCGCCGAAGCCGTCGGTATCCGAATCGGGGTGATAGGTCGTAGCGACCCCGTCATCGATCATGGCGTTGCAGTCGTTGTCGACACCGTCACAGACCTCCGTCGCGCCCGGGTGCACGTCGGCGTCCGCGTCGTCGCAGTCGGTCGCGTCTTCGACGAATCCGGCGGGCGCCTCGCAGGCGTCCGCGGTCTCGTCGGCGTCGCCGAAGCCGTCGAGGTCCGAGTCCGGGTGATACGTCGTGGTCACGCAGCCATCGACGACAGCCCCATCAGCGACGTCGCCATCGATCGCGCCAGCGTCGTCAATCGCTCCGTCCGTCACATCGCCGTCCGCTACGTCGCCATCCACGAGGTCGCCATCCGCCACGTCGCCGTCCGCGATTCCCCCGTCGGTGACAGGCACACATGCCCCGCCACTCGGAGCCGTGCCATCGGGACACGGTGAACCGCCGCTACCGCCACAAGCAGCGAGCAGCAGCGCCGCGAGACCCACGCAGATGAGGGGACGACGCGAGTCCGCCGAGAGCGGATAGTTCTTTGCATAAGTACGATTCATATAGTCACTCATTGGATCGATTCTCCTAAGTTCGCGAGTTTCCCCTCGCACATCATGCTTATCGGGCGAGGCCCGACGCGGTTGCGTCAATTCTTCACGGCGTCGGTATCAGCACTGCGCCCCTCAGTAGGCAGCAATGACCATCGCCGACGGAGTAGCGCCAGCGAGGAGCAAGCGCAAGCCACGAGCCAGCGCGTCGCAGCGCCTCACAGAGGGCGAAGGCGTAGACCGCGCCGCCTCGCAGCTGGTGAGGGCCTAGTTGATGCCGCAGAAGGAGTTCGAAACGCAGCTCAGCGCGGCCAAAGGCGCGCGAGATCGAGCGGCACGGCGTCGAAGGGCACGGCCTCGACCATGTCGTCTTCGGAGTGGCTCGACACGAAGCGATAGGTCTCGCCGTCGAGCGCGAAGACCTCGAGCGTCTGAACCGCCGGGTCCACCAGCCAGACGTAGGAGACGTCGTGCTCGGCATAGATGGGCATCTTCTGGACTCGGTCGAGGCGCGCCGTGGAGGGAGAGAGGATCTCGCAACAAAAGTCCGGAGCGAGCTCGAAGTAAGCGCTCTCTGGCAGGTGAGGCATACGCTCGGAACGCCAAGCCGCGACGTCAGGCACGAGCACGTGGGGACCGAGGTGTAGCTCGGGTTCGAAGAGGATCAGCCATCCGCCAGGGCCCTCGCCGCCGGCCCCGTATCGGCCTCCGAGCTGAACGCTGAGCCCCATGCCTGCGAAGGCATGCGCCGGTGCCGGTCGAGGCTGCGTGATGAGCTCGCCTGCGACCAGCTCCGCTACGCGATGTGCAGGTGCCGCCAACACGTCTTCATAGGTCGCGAGCTTCTTGGCAGCGGAGGACATGCATCAAGAGTAGCACGGGCGATGGGCGTCGACAGATTCACCCGGCGCTGGCGTCGCGCCCGGCGTCGGGCGGCAGGCAGCGTCCGTCCGTGGGGACGCTGCCGTCTGGGCATGGCGCCGCGCCTCCGCCGCAGGCCGCGAAGAGGGCGGCGGCCAGCAG
>JAADHO010000074.1 GCA_013151775.1 Deltaproteobacteria bacterium
GGGCGTGCGCGCCGCGTCCCAGGGCAACGCGGGCGACGCCGCCCGAGCCTTCCAGGCGGCCCTCCGCGCCGACAGCCGCGCCTACCCCGCGGCCTACAACCTGGGCGTGCTGGCGGATCGCGCGGGCAACACCAACGACGCCCTCGACTGGTATCGCCGCTCCCTGCGCATGCAGGGCGACTACGAGCGCGCCGCCGAGGGCATGGTCACCATCTATCTCAGGCGCGGCTCCGTGCCCGACGCCCTGGCCTTCATCGAGCCCTTGGCGCGCCGCAACGCCACCAACCTGGCGCTCCAGGCCTTGTACGCCGACGTGCTCGTGCGCGCCGAACGCTACGACGACGCCTGGGACGCCGCGCGGCGCGCCCTGCGCTGCGACGAGCGCTACGTGCCGGCGCTCAAGGCGTTGGTGAAGGCGAGCTTGCGCCAGGGGCGCTCCGAGATGGCCAGCTCCATCCTGGACCAGGCGCTGAGCATCGACGATAGCGACGCCGAGCTACACTTCATCAAGGGCAGCATGCTGCGCTCCGAGCCGGGTCACCTGCGCGACTCCATGACCCAGTTCGAGCGCGCCATCCAGCTGCGCCCCGACTACACGGAGGCGCGCATGGCGCTGGGCGTGCAGCTGCTCGCCGGCGGCCGCTACGCCGAGGCGCTCACGCATTTCCAGGCGGCGGCCAGCCTGGCGCCCACCTTGGTGCCCGTGCACCTCAACCTGGCGGACGCCTATCGCGCGACCAAGCAGTGGGAGAAGGCCAAGTCCGAGTTCGACCGCGTGCTGCGCATGGACGGCAACAACGCCCAGGCGCACTTCAACATGGGCCTGATGTACCTCAGCGCCGGCGCGGACTTCCCCGGCCTCGACGCCCTGACGGCGCTGCAGAAGTCCAAGCAGGAATTCACCACCTATCGAAACCTGATGGGCCCGCGGCTGCCGCGCAACGATCCCTCCGAGGCCTACCTCTCGGATCTGGATCGTCAGATCGAGCGCACCCAGCGTCGCCTCGAGCGTGATCAGGCCAGAGCCCAGCGCAACGCCGAGCGCGCGGCGCGCGCCGCCGAAGGAGGCACGGAATGACCCGAATCTCGACCCCGAAACTCCTGCCCCTGCTGGCGGCCTTGGGCGTGACGCTCTTGCTGGCGTCCCTGTGGCCGAGCTCCGCCGACGCGCAGCGACGCCGGCGACGACGCGGCCCACGGGTGATCCAGCTCGAAGAGATCCGCATCGAGGGTCGCGTGCAGAAGCCCAACGCCTTCTACATCTTGAACCGATCGAACATCGGCTACGAGGTGATGGATCTGCGCACGAGCTTCGTGCGCGACATCGTGCGCACCGTTCAGCGCGCTCCCTTCTGAGGGCGCGTGACCTGGCTGCGAGTCCCGCGCGCCTGCCGTCTCTTCTGACGTGTCCCTCTCGGCCTATCACTACGTGCAGCTCCTGCTGGCCTTCGCCGTCCTCTGCGTCGCCATCCTGCGCCTACGCCAAGTCTTCGGTCTGAAGAAGCTGGACGTCGGAAGCTTCCTGAGGTCCCTCGAGCGCAGGCAGCGCGCCGGGGACGAGGACGGGGTAGGGCGCCTGCTCGAAGGCGCGGGCGACTCGTGGGCGGGTCGCGTGGCGCGCGCTGCCGTGAAGGCGGGCGAGGGCGACCCGGAGGAGCCCACGGTGGACGAGTTGCTCTCGGATCAGCGCTACGAGACCTCGCGTCACCTGCTGACTCTGCGCGTGGCGGTGAGCCTCGGCTCCATGTCGGGCTTGCTCGGCGCGCTGCTCGAATACCTCCACCTGCCCGCCGCCCGCCACTCCCTGCTCGGGCTGATGCCGGGTTTGCCCGAGAAGCGCGCCCTCGAAGGCGCCACGATCGCCGTGGGCATCGGCGTCGCCATCGCCATCGTCGCCGGCCTCGCCCTGCGCAGCCTCCGCCGCCGCGCCAAAGCCCTCTACGCCGACTCCCTCGAGATCGCAGCGCGGCTCGAGAAGGACGCAGAATAGCAGCGTGGGCGCGGCTGGTGCCCCCGGTAGAGCAGGCTCCTCCCCGTCCGTGGCGCGCGGGAGAGCAGGCTCCTCCCCGTCCGTGGCGCGCGGGACTTGTCCCGCGCAGCGTGCGTCGTGCGCGTATCCGTCCCCAACGGGCTCAGGGACGCCCAAGGGCGCCCCGCCACGGGAGAGCGAGCATGCGCGCGTCCCGCCACGGGAGAGCAGGATCATCCGCGCGCTAGCAGCGTCCTCAGGCTAGACCCTCGAGCCGCGCGGATGCTAAGGTCCGCCCGCAGCTCCGGCGCGGGAACTTCTCGTGCGCGGGGGTGTCTGGTGGTCGGGGCGTTGGGCCCTCCACAGGCCGAAGAAGGAAGACTCCATGCCGCAGCAGACCCCTGGCAACCCTCGCGGACCCGCCCCCGCCGGCCGACCCGGCGCCATGACCATGGCCATGCAGGCCGTCTCGGCCAAGCCCAGCGGACCGAAGGTCCTGCGCATCGGCTTGATCCAAGGCGGCAAGATCGTCGAGGAGCGCATCGTGCGCCGCCGCGAGACGGTCTCCATCGGCGCCTCGGAGAAGAACCACTTCATCGTCGCCAACGTGGGCCTGCCCTCGCGCTTCGAGATCTTCCAGCTGGTCGGCAACGACTACATCCTGAACTTCACCGACGCCATGAGCGGCCGCGTGGGCTTGCCCGGCGGCGTGCGTCAGCTCGACGAGCTGAGGCGCAGCGGCGGCGCCCGCAACGCCGGCTCCCACTATCAGATCAAGCTGAACGACAACTCCCGCGGCAAGGTGGTGATCGGCGACACCACGCTGCTCTTCCAGTTCGTCGTGCCGCCGCCCATCACGCCGCGTCCGCAGCTGCCGGCCTCGGCGCGCGGCGGCTTCGTGGCGGCCATCGACTGGCTCTTCACGGCCTTCGTCGTGTTCGCCTACATGACCTTCTTCGGCGGCATCGTGTATCTGGAGAACGCCGACTGGCCCATCCAGCAGGGCCTCGCGTCCATCCCCGACTCCCTGGCGGAGATGATCTTCGACGAGCCCGAGCCGCCGCCCGAGGCGCCACCCGAGGAGGACACGCCCAGCGAGGACGCGCCCACCGAGGTGGCGGAGGACACGCCCAGCGCGCCCACGGAGCACGCCACCAACGACGCGCCCAC
>JAADHO010000375.1 GCA_013151775.1 Deltaproteobacteria bacterium
GCCCCGAGCGCCCAGCGGGCCGCCCTGACCGCCTGCCTGGCCCTGGGGCTGCGCGTGCTCATGCGCCGTGCCTCTCCCGTGGCGATCTCGGCGCTGGCGATCCTGCTGCTGACCCTGCGCTGTCCCGAAGACGCGCTCTCACCGGCCCTCTTGCTCTCCGTGCTGGCCACCAGCGCCCTGCTCGGAGGCGGCGGCGAGGGCGACGCGCTGCGCCGGCTGGCCCGAAGCGCGGGACGCGCCCTGCTCATCACCACACCCTTCACCGCCTACGTCTTCGCCCAGGCGCCGCTCCTGGGCTGGCTGGCGAACGTGCTGCTGCTGCCGCTCTTCGCCCTCGTGCTAGTGCCTCTGACCTGGCTCCACGCCGCCGTCGCCCTTGCGCTGCCGGAGCTCGCGCCGCTCACCGGCGAGCCTCTGAGCTTGCTGGTGCGCGCGCTGCTTTCAGCCTGTGCGGCGGCCGCGGCTCTAGCGCCGAGCACCGCCATTGCGCCGCTGAGCGTGGCCCAGGGCCTCGCCCTCGCCTGCGGCTGCGGCCTGGCCCTGTTCACCCGGCGACGCCGCCATGGGCTCTTGCTGCTCTGCGCGCTCGCGCTGATCCTGGGAGGTCTCGAGTGGCGCCTGCGCGTCCACGAGCAGCCCCACGATCGACTGCGCGTGACCTACCTCGACATCGGCCAAGGCGACGCCGCGCTGGTGGACCTGCCCGATGGCCGGCTGATGATGATCGACGCGGGCCCGCGCGATGGTCTGGCGCCGGAGCGTGTCATCCTGCCGCTGCTGGCGGCCAGACGCCGAGATCATCTGGACGTCTTCGTGCTCACCCACGGACATCCGGATCATTACGGCGGGCTCGAGGCGCTGCTGGACGCGGGCCTGAGCTGTGGCTGAACCGACAACCCGAAGAGGAGACGCCGGGCCAAGGCGTCAGCCTGCTGATCCGTCGGGCGCGCGACGCGGGCACACGCGTGATCTACGCCTCGAGCCTGTGCGGTCGCCCGCGTGTCTTCGGCGACGCCGTGGCGCAGCTGCTCGCCCCCTGCCCCGGCTACGACTCGGGCCTAGGTCTGAACGACAACTCCTTGGTGCTGAGGCTCGACTACGGACGCCGCCGTTTGCTCTTCACGGGGGACGTGGAGGCCCTGGCGGAGCACGGGCTCTTGCGCCTCGGGCGCGCCCTCTACGCCGATGTGCTCAAGGTGGCTCATCACGGCTCGCACACCTCCTCGACGTCGCGCTTCCTCGAGCTCGTGGAGCCCCGCTGGTCCGTCATCAGCTGCGGACGCCAGAACCGCTTCGGCCACCCCCACCCGGACGCCCTCGCGCGTCTGCGCCAGGCCGCGACCTACGCGCTGAGGACGGATCGCCTGGGCGGGATCAGCGTCGAGACCGATGGCCGCTGGCTCGACGTCACGCCCACGCTGCCCTGGCCCTCACTGCCGGCGGCAGGCGGCGTACTCGAGGTTGGCGACGAATTGCGCAGCACCGGACGGCCCCTCGAGCGCGCAGCTAGCGTTGAAAGACGCGACCCGGTCGCCCCGATCCGCGTAGTCGAGGCGGGCGTCACAGGGGGCGCTCGGTAGGTAGAGACCGTCGCTCAGCCTGACGCTCAGCTCCGCGCTGCCGGCGTCGGGGCCGCTGTCGCGAATGACCAGGTCGAAGCTCTCGAGCCCGACGCTCCCGGGTGTGCCCGCAGCAGAGCGCGCGAGACCGAAGCTGACGCCCTCCGGACCGAAGACGCAGCTGCCCGCGGGCGTGCCCTCGGGTAGCGTCTCGAGGGCGTCCTCCGACAGGCGCGTGGGCTGGTCGAAGTTGAAGCCCGAGGAGGTGCCGCCGAGCTCGACGCTCGCGCTGCCCGAGACGGAGAGACGCGGGTCGGGAGCGCAGCCGAGCAGGCTCGCGAACACGAAGAGGGGCAGGAGGCAGTGGATGGCGAAGCGCATGGGCATAGTCACAGCAAGCAGTATGCCATGAAAAAAGCGCCGCGTTCTGGCGGAATGATCGGAGGACGCGTGAAGTTCCGTTCTCGGATCCCGTGAGCCGCCGTCGACCCGACGTGGTTAGAAGGGCTTCAGGATGGCCAAGGCGACGATCAGCGCCGTGAGCACGCCGAGCAGCAGACCGAAGACGCGCAGCGGTCCGGGCGCCGCCTGGCCGGCGGCCAGCTTGCGCAAGCGACCCGTCACGGCCCCGCTCAGGCCCGACGCGACCAGCACCAGCGTAAGCTTCGCGTGCATCCAGCCCGCGTGGGCATAGTGAGCGCGAAAGTGCGGGATCAGCAGCGCCAGGCCAAAGACGAAAGCCACGAGCATGGCCGGCGTCGCCAGGCGCAGGGCGATCTTCCGGAGCACGCCCGCCAGCTCACTCCGAGAGGCCTCCGGGGCCATGGCGGCGGCCAGAGAGAGGCTGGTGAGCCCACCGAGCCAGAGCATGGCGGCGATCAGGTGCAGCGCGCGAAAGACCAGGTCGAGCTGCATCAGGCCTCAGCCCCGGGCAGCGCCTTTTCGAAGACGCGGTACTTCTTGTAGACCTTGCCGCCCATGGCGCGGATGCCGAGGTTGATCGGGCGGTTGTCTTCGAGGGTCCACGACAGCTCGGCCCACTCGTAGCCCTTGGGGATGCCCCGGCGCGTGAGCTCCGTGTACATCGCGGTGGAGAGCGCGCCGTAGCGCTTCACGCCTCTCAACTCTTTGCGTAATCCGAGCAACATCAGCCGGGCACTCTTGGGGCCCTGCACCTTCAACCGCCAGAGCAATTTCGCGAATCCGAAGGGAAAGAGCTTGCCCTTCAGATCGCGCGCCGCCTCGTTGAGGTTGGGCAGGCAGACGCAGATGCCCATAGGCCTGCCGTCGATCTCGGCGAAGAAGGCCAGATCCGGATCGATGATCAGCTTCATATCCGCCGCCGCCTTGCGCACCTCGGCCGGCGTGGAGGGCACGAAGCCCCAGTTGTCGCTCCAGGCGTCGTTGAAGATGTCGAGCAGGATCTCGAGCTCGGCGAGCATGTTGCTGCGGTCGACGGAGCGGAAGCGCACCTCGGGCAGAGCGTCGATGGTGTCCCAGGCGCGCTGCGCACGGGGCGGCAGCTTCTGCACGTCGTAGCGCCAACAGAAGAGATCCTTGGCCTTCTCGTAGCCCGCCTGCTCCGCCAGCCCCGCCTGATAGGGCAAGGCGTGGGGCATCATCACCACGGGCGGGTGCTCGAAGCCCTCGATCAGCGTGCCCGACTCCTCGTTGATGCTCAGGGAGAAGGGCCCTCGGAGCACCTTCATGCCCCGCTCCGTGGCCCAGGACTCGGCCCGCGCGAGCAGGGCGCTCGCCACCTCGGCGTCATCGACCGTGTCGAAGAAGCCGAAGAAGGCGGCCCCATCGTCGTGCAGCTTCAGGTGCTCGTGATCGATCTGCGCGGAGATGCGCCCGAGCATTCGGCCATCCTTCCAGGCGCTGAAGAGGGCGACCTCGGCGTGCTCGAAGAAGGGGTTTTTGCCCGGCGTCAGGCGATCTTTGATCTCCATATCCAGCGGCGCCACCCACGCCGGATCGTCGGCGTAGAGCGTGTGATGAAAGCGGACGAAGTCCTTGATGTCCCGGCCGGGACGATGCTCGCGAATCTCAATGGACATGGCGGACGCAGCATGCTCTTGGCCACCAACGCGAGCAAGGCGGGGACGCGTCGCAGCCTCAGCGGTGAGCGAGGTCGGACGGGAGCGCCTCCGTGCGCTCGAGCCAGCTGGCGGGAGGCGCGTGGCCGTGTGCCGCGAGCACGCCCGCGACGATCGCGCAGGTGGTGTCGACGTCACCTCCACCTTCGGCAGTCAACCACATGGCCTGCTCGAAGTCGTGGCCATGGTGGGCGACCATCCACATGCAGAAGGGCACGGTGTCGAAAGCCGAGATGGCGTAGCCCGTGCCCAGGGACTCGGCGGCCTCGTGCAGCTCGGGCGCGGGGATCTCCGCCGCATACTCGAGCCCCGCGCGCAGCTTGGGCGCGGCGAC
>JAADHO010000191.1 GCA_013151775.1 Deltaproteobacteria bacterium
CCCCGGCGCTGCTCTCCGAGCTCGCGGCGGCGCAGGCGGGCGCGGGGCAGCGGCCGGCCGCCATGGCGAGCCTGGAGCAGGCCCTCGGGCTCGACGCCCACTACGCCACCGCGCAGTATATGCTCGCGGGGTTGCTGGCCGCGTCCGGTCGCTACGACGAGGCCATCGTCCACTACGAGTCCGTGCTGCGCGAGAGCAGCAGCGGCGCCTTGGCCCAACGGGCGCGGGAGCGCCTCGCCGCCGCCCGACGCGCGGCATCGGGGCGTTGACCGAAAGATCCTGGTTTGAAGTCGAAGGCGAAAACGCCTTGACGATGCTCGCGCCGCCCGTACTATGCGCAGCCCCTCGGCCTCGGAGTAGCCATGAATACGAACCTCGGCCTCATCGGCAAGAAGCTCGGAAACACTCAGATTTTCACGGAAGACGGTCAAATCCGTCGCGTCACGGCCATCGCCGCCGGTCCCTGCGTCGTGCTCGACAAGCGCACGCAGGACAAGCACGGCTACAGCGCGTTGGTGCTGGGCTACGGCGAAAAGTCCGACAAGCACGTGAACAAGCCCGCGCGTGGGTTCTACGCCAAAGCCGGCACCAAGCCTGCCAAGCGGGTGCTGGAGTTTCGCCTGCCGGCGGACGTCGTTGCCCAATACGAGCAGGGACAGACCCTCTCCGCCGCCGAGATCTTCGATGGCGTGCAGTTCGTGGATGTCGCCGCTCGCAGCAAGGGCCACGGCTTCACCGGTGTGATGAAGCGTCACAACTTCGGCGGAGTTGGCACCGAGGGACATGGCGCCCACGAGGCCATGCGCCACGGCGGCTCCATCGGTATGAACATGACGCCCGGTCGCACCCACCGCGGCATGAAGATGCCCGGCCAGCATGGCAACACGCGCGTCACCATGATGAACCTGAAGGTGGTCGAGGTGCTCGCGGACGAGAACATCGTGCTCGTCGCCGGTAGCGTCCCCGGACCCCGCGGCGGACTCGTCACGCTGCGCAAGGCCGTCAAGAAGGGCTCCGCGCCCTCCGTCGAGGCGTGACGCCGGAAGAGCGCTGAGGTGGCTCGCCGCAGGCGCGCGGGTTCGGCCAAGCGGCAGACCGAGGATCACTTCACACGTAAGGCTAGGCGTGAGGGCTTCCCTGCGCGCTCGGTCTACAAGCTGCAGGAGATCGAGCGCAAGGCGCGGCTCTTTCGCGGCGGGATGAAGGTGCTCGACCTCGGCGCGAGCCCGGGCTCGTGGACGCTCTTCGCGGCCAAACAGGTCGGTCCCTCGGGACGCGTGCTCTCCCTGGACCTGAAGTCGCCCAAGACCGCTCTGCCGGCGCACGTCGAGTGGCGTGTGGGCGACGCCTTCACCCAACCCGTGGAGGAGCTCGGCGCTCCCCGCTCGTTCGACATCGTGCTCAGCGACATGGCCCCGAGCACCACGGGTCGGCGTGACCTAGACCAATACCGTAGCTTCGCGCTCTTCATGCGCGCGCTGGAGCTCGCCGACAGCGTGCTGGCCCCGGGCGGCGCTTTCGTGGGTAAACTCTTCCAGGGAAGCGACTTCGAGCAGGCGCGTCAGGAGCTGCGTGATCGCTTCGAGAAGGTGCGCGTGGTTCAGCCGCCCGCGACCCGCGCCGAGAGCTACGAAATCTTCCTGGTCGGTCAGGGCTATGGCTGCGTCGACAAGCCGTAGACGCGGCAGGCGTTGTCGAAGCTACGCCCGCAGAGGTCGTCGAGGCTCTCGCCGCGCAGCTCCGCGAGGAAGCTCGCCGTGTGGGCGATGAAGGCGGGCTCGTTGCGTTTGCCGCGCAGAGGCATGGGCGCGAGGTAGGGGGCGTCCGTCTCGATCAGCAGGCGATCCGCGGGCACGAGCTGCGCGGCCTCTTGAATGGCCGTGGCGCTCTTGAAGGTCACGATGCCGCTGAACGAGCAGTAGAAGCCGAGGTCGAGGGCGGCGCGCGCGAAGTCCGCGTCCTCACTGAAGCAGTGGATGATCCCGCCGGCCTCTTCCGCGTGCTCTTCTCGCAGCACGCGCAGCGTCAGCTCCGGTGCCGAGCGCGTGTGGACGACCAGCGGCAAGGACAGCTCGCGCGCCAGCCCGACTTGACGTCGAAAGGCGCGCTCCTGTGCGTCCCGCGGAGAGTGGTCGTAGTGGAAGTCGAGCCCCGTCTCGCCCAAGGCGACGACCTGCGGGTCGCCCGCCGCCTCGGCTAGCGCGCTCAGCACGGCGTCGTCCAAGGCGCTGGCCTCGTGGGGGTGCACGCCCACGCTGGCGATCAACAGGTCGGGGGCCCGTCGGGCCACCTCGAGCGCGCGCGTCACGCTCTGCACGCTGTCGGCGCAGCCGATGGTCGCCACTCGCTCCACACCTGCGTCGCGAGCCCTCTGCAACACTTCGTCGAGCTGCGCCAGCAGGCGCGGATCATCGAGGTGGGCGTGGGAGTCGAAGAGCCTCATACGCCAGGATCTTCCTGAAGGCGGTAGCCTCGCTTGGCCGGCTCGGGGGCGCGCGTGAGGCGGCTGAGGGCGTCCTCCACCACCTGGAGGTCGGCTCCACGCGGGCGACGCAGCAGGCGTCGCAGCTCGGGGATCAGCTCGTGCAGTCCGAGTTCTCCGGCCAGCTCGGCGGCCCGGCTGCGCCCGTCGGGGCGGAAGGCCCGCAGCACACGCCTCAGGCCCTCGACGCCGTCGTCCGAGCCCAGCCGACACAGGGCCCCGGCGGACTCGGCGTGCAGTGCGGGCGAGAGCAGCCGCCTGTGGAGCAGTCCCGTGAGTGGTTCGCGCGCTTCTTGCGCCTTCAGCCGGCCCAGGGCCTCGGCGGCATCCAGGCTGAAGCGTCGGTCGACCAGCGCGTCGACCAGCAAGTCCACCCCGGAGGGATCCTCGAACTCCGCCAGAGCCAGGGCCGCCGTGCGCCCCACGTCCACCACCGGATCGGCGAGCAACCCGCGCAGAGCGTCTCGGTAGATGGCGGCGTCTGCCGAGTCGAGGGCGCCGAGCCCCTCCGCGGCGGCCGCGCGCACGGCGGGATCGGCGTCTTCGAGCCGGGCCGAGAGCCGAGGGCCGGCGATCGCAGCCTCCGCTCCTCGGAGCGCGGCCAAGGCCGCGAAGCGCAGCTCGGCTCCGTCGCTGG
>JAADHO010000131.1 GCA_013151775.1 Deltaproteobacteria bacterium
GGGCACGCCCGGGCTCGTGGCGCACGTCGACCGGGAAGAGGCGCCCTTCGCCGGCCAAGTGCACGCCTTCGAGGTAAGCGGCCACGCGCTCGCCGTCGAGCGTGGCGCTCATGGCGACGAGCCGGCCCTCGTAGTCGCGGCTGAGCATCGCGAGCAAGAGATCCGTGTCGAGGCGCCGCTCGTGCAGCTCGTCGAGGATGATGGCGTCGTAGCGCGCGATCTCGTCGAAGCCGCGAAGCACGATGCCAGGCGTAGCGAAGACGATGCGCGTGTCCACGCCCCAGCGCCGATCATCACGCACGTGGTAGCCGATGGCGCCGCCCACGCGCGCGCCCTCGAGCTCAGCGACGCGTGTCGCGAGCGCCCGACACGCCAGCCGGCGAGGCTCGATCACCAACACCTTGCCCGCGCACCACGTCGGCACGCGCGTCGACTTGCCGGACCCGGTGGGCGCCGAGACCACGACCCGGCGACCCGCCTCCTCGAAGGCGTCCCGCAGCTCGTCGATGGGCAAGGAGATGTTCATGAGACCACAGCTCGGCCAACGTTGTAGGCCCGGGGACGGACTCGAGACAAGCCACAGCCAGCGCGCTCTAGCCAACGCGCGCATCTCGCTCCACGCTTTGCGTCGGCATGCGCCCCTGGCTTCGAACTCTGCTGCGACCTCTCGCGCCGCCTGTGCGCACGCTGCGCGAGTATCGTCTGCGCGATCTGCCGCATGATCTGATCGCCGGGCTGACGGTGTCGGCGGTGGATCTGCCGCAGTCCATGGCCTTCGCGCTGATCGCCGGGGTGCCTCCGATCTACGGGCTCTACACGGCGATGGTGCTCGCGCTGCTCGGCGCGCTCTTCACCTCGAGCCGCTTCCTCTCGGTGGGGCCGACCAACACGCAGAGTCTGCTGGTCGCGTCGATCGTGGCGCACGTCTACGGCGTACACGACATGCACTACGTCTACCTCGTGATCGCGCTCACCGGCATCAAGGGCGTGATTCAGCTCGCCTTCGCGGCGGCGCGCATGGGCGACCTGGTGCGCTACGTCAGCCGCAGCGTCATGCTCGGCTTCACCGCGGGGGCTGGCGTGCTGATCCTGGTCGAGCAGTTTCCGAGCTTCCTCGGTGTCGGCGTTGCCCGCGCGGGGCATTCGCTGCCTGGAGTGCTCGGCGCGGCGCAGCGTCTGGCGCCCGAGCTCGGCCATGTGGATCTGCGATCCGTCGGCGTCGGCGTCGCCACGCTCGTGATCGTGCTGGGCGCGAAGGCGATCTGGCGCCGCGCCCCGGGGCCGCTCTTCGCCATCGTCGGCGCGGCTGTGTGGGTCTGGGCCATGGGCTGGGTCGGCACGGATATGCGTCTCGTGCCGCCCATGCCCCACGGGCTGCCGCATTTCGAGCTGCCCCGCCTGGGCTTCGGCGTCGCGCCTCAGCGCATCGAGTGGCGTGAGCTCGAGGCGCTGCTCGGCGGCGCGCTCGCCCTGGCGGTGCTCGGCATGCTCGAGTCCGTTGCCATCGCCAAGTCCATCGCCGTGCGCACGGGTCAACGCATCAGCGCGAATCAGGAATTCTTCAGCCAAGGCTTCGCGAACTTGGTCGGCAGCTTCTTCCTGTGCATGCCCGGCTCGGGTTCCTTCTCGCGTACCGCCCTTCAGTACGAAGCGGGTGCGCGCACGCGCGTGGCCAGCGTCTTCTGCGCCGCCTTCAATGCGCTCTTCTTCGTGCTGCTCGCACCCCTCGCGCACTTCATCCCCCTGGCCGCCTTGGCCGCCATCCTCTTCGTGGTCGCCGTCGGCTTGATCGACCTGCGCGCCCTCGCCCGTATCGGGCGCACCAGCCGCGCGGAGCTCGGGGTCGCCGGCGTCACCTTCCTCTCCGCCCTCGTCGTGCCCCTGAGCTACGCCATCTACGTGGGGATCTTCCTCAGCCTCGCCCTCTATCTGCGCCAGGCGAGCAGGCTGCGCGCCATCGAGATGCTGCCCACCGACTCCGGCGTCTTCGTCGAGCGCGCTCTGTGTGATCAGTCCGGCGCGAGCGACATCCTGCTCTTGCAGCTCGAGGGCGACCTCTTCTTCGGCGTGGCCGATGAGCTCGCGGACCGCTTCGCCGCGCTCGTGCAGGCGCCCGTGCAGGCCGTCGTGATCCGCATGAAGCGCACCCACGTCGTCGACGCAAGCGTGCTCGCGGTGTTCGAGCGCTTCGTACGAGACATGCAGGAGCGAAAGTGCCACGTGCTGATCTGCGGACTCTCGCCCGCGCTGCTCGCCTCCTTCGAGGCCTTTGGCCTGACCGAGTTGCTCGGTCCGGAGAACCTCTTCGAGACCCGTCGCGGCATCTTCGAGAGCACCACGCGCGCCCTCGACCGAGCTCAAACCTTGGTCGGCAAGCCGGCCCCGAGCGCGCCGCCCGTGGCGCTGGGGACGGACGACGAAGGCACGGATTGGGCCTACGACAACTGAACCCGCGAGTTGAGCGTGTCGAACTTAGGGGCTCCCGGGCTCCGCTGGCGTCAGGGCGTTCGATCGTAGGGCGGCTTCGATCGCCGCGGCGTAGGGCGATCCCGGGAAGCGCTGTCGAAATCGACGAGCTCGGCTCTCGGCGCGCGTGCGCTCTCCGAGGTGAGCGAGCGCCTGCACGCGGTACAGCTCGCGTTCGGCCGAGAAGCTCGAAGCGTCTCCGAAGCGCGACGCATGCTCGCTTGCGAGGCTCAGGGCACGACGCGGATCGCGCTGGACCGCCGACCGCAGCCTCCGCATCAGGGACAGCTCCTCGGCCAGACGTGAGGGCGAGCGCTCCGTCGGAACTCCAAGGTCAGCGATGGGGCGCTCTGTGGTCGCAGGCGAGGCCGCTCGGGCGCGGGCGGGTCGTCGACGCGATGGCGCCAGAGCGCTCCGGGGCGCGACCTGTGACGTCACCGGCGCCGGGTCCGTCTGAGGCTCGCTCGGCGCGCTCAGCGGCCTCGACCCGGCCGACGCGTCCACTCCATCCATGTCTCGCGTCGGCGCCGTGGGGACGACCTCCGGTGTGGGGTCAGCCTGCGCTTGGGGTGCAGGCGAAGTCGAGGACGGCGACGCAGTCGTGGGTGGCGCGTCCTCGGGGTGCAACACCTGCACCGCGGTGATCGTCAT
>JAADHO010000153.1 GCA_013151775.1 Deltaproteobacteria bacterium
CGGTTTTTCGCCGGCGCCCGCCAGGCCAACGCCCGTTTTCGAGCCTCCGTGACGCACTCGAGACTCGCCCCGCTTCACAGACTTTTCCGCACCTCGGGCCCACACACGGGGGCCCACACACGGGGCCCAACACACGGGCCCACACACGTCACCGGTGCACGCCGGGCCATAGGGTCGGGCGATCATAGGTCGGCGTACCGGCGCCTTCATGCCCTCGTCGGGCGCCGTCGGGCGCCCCCGCTGTCGCCATCGCGCTCCACTGTCGGTAAGCTGCTTGCCGATGTCTGGTTGGGAGACGCTAGTAGCCGCCCTCGGGGGGCTTTCTGTCGGAGTCGGAATCGGTATCCTGGTTGGGCGCCGAGCCGAGGAACGGTTGCGTCGACGAGTGTCGAGCATGCAGCAACGTATACGCTCGACCGTGGTGCCCGTGCTAGAAGGCCGCGCAGACGCCTTGGGTCTGGTGCCCGATCAGCGTGCCTTGGAGACGACGGACCCCTTGGAGTTGGCTCTTTCTCTGGGCGAAGGCATCCTGCACGCGGAAGAGCGACAAGCTCTGCCCTTTTCGGACACGGTCGAATTAACCGCGGGCGCGCTCACCGCTTCCGCTCCCACGAGCCCCCACGAGCCGGGACCAGGTGGCTCAGAACACGAGAGAGACAGCATTGAGTGATTTGCACCCCGAAGACGTGGGCAGGCTGATGGGCCTCTTGGTCCACGATCTCCGCAATCCCGCCGCCACCTTCGGCGCCAACATCGAGTTCCTGATGGAAGCGGGTAGCGACGATCCAGACGCGCGCGAGGCTCTGGAGGATCTGGGCCTCGCCCTCGCCGAGGTGAAGCGCGGCCTCGATCTGATGTCCTACATCGGGCGCTGGCTCATCGGGGAGCCCGCGCTGATGGGAGGCGATGGGGATCTCGCCCTGGTCTTGCCGCCCCTCGCGCAGGAGCTCTCCGGATTTCAAGTCGAGCTCGAGCTTCCCGAAGCCACCCCGCTGCGCGTACTCGGAGCTTCCGCCGTGGCGGAGGTCCTGCGCATTTTCCTGGCGAACTCGAAGCACCACGTCCGTCATGAGGGTGCCCTGTTGCGCGCTAGAGTCGAGGGCGAGCAGATCATCGTGGAGTGCGTCGATCGCGGGCCCGCGATGCCAGCCGAGTTGCGCGACGCCGCGTCCACGTTGGCGGGGCAGGGCACCATCAAGGCGCGCCCGAGCGGACGCTATTCGCGTTTCGCGGGGCTCTTGGCCGCGCACGCCATCGCCGAATCCGTCGGCGCTCGGGTGGAGTATGGCGGGGAGGACGGCGCCGCCATCTTCCGCGTGATCGCGCAGCGCGCATAGAAGCGGTGCGCACTGGGGGCT
Organism: Deltaproteobacteria bacterium; assembly: GCA_013151775.1. Lineage (GTDB taxonomy): Bacteria > Myxococcota_A > Polyangia > Polyangiales > Houyiibacteriaceae > JAADHO01. Next base: position 1,359 of record JAADHO010000153.1, read on the forward strand.
CGGAACACGTCGATAGCCGGGGAGACTCGGCGAGTTCAGACCACCCGGAAAGATACGACGCGCAGGGCGTCGCCGAGCATGCCGATGCTCACCTCGGCGCACCGCCTCTCCCCGACCACCTCGACCTGAAGACCGGCGCTGCAGAGTTCCGCGGGAGGCGCCACCAATTCCACCATCTGGCCGTCCTCCGTGGCCAGCGCCCAGAGGCCGCCTTCGAGCCCAAGTTTTCGGACCTTTCCGCGGAGAGTGACCTTCGCGTTCACGCCACCGGGCACACGCAGCTTGACATCATGGGGCTCCACAACGTTCGATCCATGACATGTTCGACGAGACGACGCTACGGGAGCACTTGAAGCGCATGGATTGGGCCTCGGTCCGTCATGACGAAACGACCTGGCGCTCCACGCATGGGTCCGCGGGGAAAGAGGTCGTGGTCTATTTGCGCTTGAACGACAACTGGCTCATCGCCTCCGTCGTGCCCTTCCTCGCCACCGGCGGCAACAACCCCTTCGAGCTCTCCCGTTGGCTCCTGCGCATGAACCGCGACATGCTCCAGACCAAATTCGCCTACGATGACGATGGAGACGTCGTGCTGACCGTGGAGCTGCCCACCGAGTCTCTCGACTTCAGCGAGTTCAAAGGCGCCCTCGAGGGACTGCTGGATGCCGCGGTGAAGCACCGAGCGACCCTGCAGGCCGCGGCAGCACCCAGCGCCAAGCCCAAGGGAGACGCATGAACATCGAGACCGACGCGGTCATCCCGTTCTGTCGCGATCGCGTCTATCGCGCCTACCGCGACGAGATCACGGACTTGGTCGAATACCTCCCCAACGTGAACGCCATCGAGGTTCGCGAGCGCGAAGAGCGCGCAGACGAGATCCAGCTGCTGAACGTCTGGCACGGAGGTGGCGAGATCCCCAAGAGCCTGCGCAAGTTCCTCGACGAAGGCATGCTGTCTTGGAACGACTACGCGACCTGGCGCGAGAGCGCCTTCAGCTGCGAGTGGCGGATCGAGACCAACTCCTTTCGCGACGCCGTCAACTGTCACGGAGAGAACCACTTCATCGAGCTCTCCGGGGAGCGCACGCGGCTCGAGATCAAGGGCGAGATGAGCGTGGCCCTCGATCGCGTGAGGGGCGTGCCACGACTCTTGGCCGGTCCCCTCGGGCGCACCGTGGAGCAGTTCTTGGTCAAGCAGATCACGACCAACCTCGCGACCGTCAGCGGCGGCATCACCCGCTATCTCGAGGCCGAGGCGATGCGCTCGAAGGGCGGCTGACGTGAAGCCGGGGGCGGACGACGCCGTGGTGGTGGGAGCCGTGGTGGCCAACCTGCGCGAACTCTTGCTCGAGCGTGGTCAGTGGCGAGACCTGCGTCGCGTCGCGGACGACGCCATGGGCAGCAAACTCTCCGAGCTCGACGAGGTTCATGGCACTCAATGGGTTCGGCTGGACCACTACGCCGCACTGCTCGATGCACTCGGCTCGATCTACCCAGACGACCGCATCCACGAGCTCGGCGTGAGCTGGCTCGAGCGCGCTCTGGAGCGCGGCTTCCTGGCGAATATGATCCGCAGCTGGCTGCGCTCCTTCGCCCACACGCCAGACAACGTCACTCTCCTGGTTCCCCACCTGTGGGTCGTCGTGTATCGCAACGCGGGGCGCATGAGCGTGGCCGGGCGCGGAGACGGTTTTCTCCGCATGCGGGTGGAGCCGGCGCCGGAGGTGCTCGTGAGCTGTGCGGCGTGGCATCGCCTGCTCGAAGGCGTGGGGGACGCGCTCTTCGCAATCGCGGAGGTGGACAGCGCGGTGCAGATCGGCCCCGCGCCTGCGCGCAAGGACGCCGTCGATTTCTTGGTCCTCGCGGGCTGAGTCTCAGCCCTCTTCGCCTCGCAGGCGGGCCAAGCGCGCGCGAATGCGTGACTCGAGTCCGTCGTCCACCGGGTGGTAGTAGCGCCGGCCTTCGAGCCCTTCGGGGAGGTACGTCTCTCCACGCACGAAGCCGCCCTCATCGTGCGGGTAGCGATAGCCCTGACCATAGCCCTCGGCCTTCATGTCGCGCGTGGGCGCGTTCCGAAGCTTTAGCGGCACGGGCAGCGCGCCGCGTCGCTCGATGTCTTCGCGCGCTGAGGTGAAGGCCTTGTAGCTGGCGTTGGATTTCGGGGCGCTCGCGAGATAGGTGCACAGCTGCGCCATGGCGAAGAGCCCCTCGGGCATGCCAAGGCGATGGAACGTGGCGTCGGCCGCGACGGCCAACGACAGCGCGCGTGGATCTGCGTTGCCGACGTCTTCCGAGGCGAAGATCAACATGCGGCGCAGTACGAAGCGCGGATCTTCTCCCGAGTCGATCATGCGCATCATCCAATAGATAGCGGCGTCGGGATCGCTGCCACGCATGGACTTGATCAGCGCGCTCGTGACGTTGTAGTGCTCCTCGCCGCTCTTGTCGTAGAGCAGGGTCCGGGTGCTCGAGGCCTCTTCGACCAACGCCCGGGTCAGCTGCCGATCCCCGGCGACCGCTGCGTCGGACGCGATCTCGAGCACGCTCAGGGCCCGGCGTGCGTCTCCGTGGGCGGCCGCCGCCAGCGCCTCGAGAGCCTCCCCGTCGACGTCGAGACCGAGCGCACCGAGTCCCCGCTCCAGATCCGTCAGCGCACGCTCGAGCAGGCAGACGAGCTCGGACTCGCTCAGGGCCTGAAGTCGGAAGACCCGCGCGCGACTCAAAAGCGCGGCGTTCACGGCGAAGGAGGGGTTCTCGGTGGTGGCCCCCACGAGCGTGACCTGTCCCGATTCCACGTGGGGCAAGAGCGCGTCCTGCTGCGCCTTGTTGAAGCGGTGAATCTCGTCGACGAAGAGCAGCGTGCCCTTTCCCCAGGTCGCTCGGCGCTCACGGGCCCCCGTCAGCAGCTTTCTCAATTCCGGCACGCCTCCGAGCACGGCGCTGAAGGGCACGAAGGTCGCGGCCGTCTCATGGGCGATCACACGCGCCAACGTGGTCTTGCCGGTGCCAGGCGGTCCCCAGAGGATCATCGAAGGGATGCGGTCCGCGCGGATCAGCCGGGCGAGCAGCGCCCCTTCACCCAGCAAGTCGCGCTGCCCCACCAACTCGTCGAGCGAGCGAGGCCGCATGCGGTCCGCCAAGGGACCGTGAGCCTGCGCCTGCTGTTCGAAGAGATCCATGGACGAAAAAAGGAACCTTTTGCTGCCCGGGGCGTCATTGGAGGAGACCGATTCACGCCCTCCCGGACAGGAATGTCGCGATGGGAACATGCCCATCGGGAATCCCCAGCTGACGCCAAGCGTAGATACCGCGTGGCATGACGGTTGCAAAACCCAACTTCGCCCGACCATGAAGAGCTACCTCGACATCATCCACGACTATCAGTTGCTCCAGGCTCGCGCGAGCATGGGCGTGCCCCTCTACGAAGAGGAGGAGGCAGAACGCTCCGGCCTGTGGGCCCTGCTGCGAGGCGAGACCGGCGATTCGGATGGACGCCGGGCGCTGCCGCGCGTGCTCGCTCCCATGAACGCTCGCTTCAGCCAGAGCCGCGGCTTTGGCGCGGGTCGAGTCCGGGACCTCTCCGGCGGAGGGCTCTGTCTCACCACCCCCGCTCCTCCACCGGCCTTGCACACCGAGTTGCTCGTCTACCTCGACGATCTAGGACGCGGGCTGCGCTTCGTCTTTCCTGTTCGAGTCGTGTGGCGCGCTTCAGGAGCCCTGGGGGCGGCCTTCTCAGGCATGCCTTCACGAGTGGCCATCGCCGATCTCAGAGCCCGTTCATTCACCCCCTCGGGTGTTTATCGGGTGAAGGGAGCCGCTGAGCAAGACGTCATTCTCGTGCGCTGAGGCGAGCACGGCCGTGGTCTTCTATCCGCGCGTGCAAGCTGTCGTGGTCGGTCGACTCACTGCACGATGCGCAGCCGCTTGGGTCCAGCCGTCACGGGAGCCTCTTCTCCGCCGGCTCGCTCACGATGCATGCGCGCGATGCGCTCCGTGAGGTTCTCTGCCATCGCCGTGAAGACCTTCGCCGAAGCACAGGTGGGATCCGCCTGCACCACCGGCGTGCCCGCGTCTCCCGCGCGACCGACGGCAGGGTCGATGGGGATCTGCGCCAGCACGGGCGTCTTCCATTCCTCGGCCAACTTGGCCCCACCACCCTCCCCGAAGAGCGCGTGGCGCGTGCCGCTGGGATCGACGAAGTAGCTCATGTTCTCGACGATGCCCAGCACCGGGATGTCGAGCTTCTTGCACATGGAGAGCGCCTTGTGGACGTCGATCAGCGCGACCTCCTGAGGCGTCGTGACCATCAGCGCGCCCGTCACCTTCAGGTTCTGAGCGAGCGTCAACGCCACGTCTCCCGTGCCAGGCGGGAGGTCGAGCACGAGGTAATCGAGCTCGCCCCAGTTCACGTCGGAGATGAACTGCTGCAGCGCGCCGTGGAGCATGGCGCCGCGCCAGATCACCGCCTGCTTGGGATCTTCGAGCAGGAACCCGATGCTCATCAGCTTCACGCCGAAGCGCTGAAGCGGCTCGATGCGCTTGCCGTCCTTGGAGCTCGGGTGGCCCTGGATGCCGAGCATGGTGGGCACGCTGGGCCCGTACACGTCCGCATCGAGCAGCCCGACCCGCGTGCCCGAGCGAGCCAAGGCCAGAGCCAGGTTCGCCGCCACCGTGCTCTTGCCCACACCGCCCTTGCCGCTCATCACCAAGATCACGTTGCGCACCGTGGGGATGGGATCGTTGCTGGTGGTCTCGCGCGTGGGGATCTGGATGTCGAACTCGAGCGAGACCTGCGTCATCCCCAGAGTCTCCAGCGCCTTCTCGACGCGCCTCCGGATCTCCTCCCGCACGGACTCGGTGGGGGAGCTGACGCGAACGCGGGCCGACACCTTCTGGCCCTCGAGCTTCACCTCGTCGAGCGTCCCGAGCTTGGCCAAGGTGGCCTCGAAGGTGGGATCCTCCACCGCAGCGAGGGCAGCCTGGACATTCTCTAGAGTGATCTCGGCCATGAAAACCTCCACGGGCCCACGAGCGCGCCCGCCAGCGCACCACCTAAGACCGACCTGCGCAGGCGTCAAGATGGGTGCACGTCGCCAGGATGTGACTATGCTCCGCGGCCGTGAGCGAAGACACGACGCCGGCCAGCGATGACCTCGAGGCCGAGGCCGAGGACAGTGAGGTAGAAGTGGCCGCTGAGGCGAGCCCGCCCGCGAGCGCCGAGCGTGCTCGAGGCCGCCTCGCTCGCGCCAAGCTGCCGCTGCTCGTCTACCTCGTCTGCGCGGCGGTCTACGTCGGCACCCTGGGGCCGCGCGCCCTCGCGCCCTCGCCGGACAACCACTACGTGCACCTCGCCAACAGCTGGCTGCACGGACGCCTGGATCAGATCGGCGGCGCACCCGGGACGAACGACTGGGCTTGCTACGACAGCGTCGAGCACGGCCCCTGCCCCAACAACCGCTGGAGCTTCCCGGGCCAAGAAGATCGCTATCGCTTCTACGTCTCCTTCCCGCCGCTGCCCGCCGTTATCGCGCTGCCGGCCGTAGCCGTCTTCGGTCTGGGGCTCTGGGACAGGCTCTTCTGGGCGCTGCTCGCGGGCTTCGCGCCCATGTTGCTCTTCGTGCTGCTGCGTCGCCTGCGTGAGTCCGGGCGCAGTGGCCGCAGCCTGCGCGAGGATCTCCTGCTCACGACCCTCTTCGCCTTCGGCAGCGTCTTCTATTTCGTCGCCGTGCAGGGCACCGTTTGGTTCTCGGCGCAGGTGGTGGCGAGCGCCCTCTTGATGCTCTACCTGCTCTTCGGTCTCGACGCGCGCAGACCCGTGCTCGCGGGGCTGATGCTCGGCCTCTGCTTCATGGCCCGCCCGACCACGCTGCTGCTCTCGCTCTTCTTCGGTGTGGAGGCGCTGCGCATGTCGCGGCTCGACGGCGCGCCCACGGCGGCGCCCGAAGCGAGCTGGCAGCGACGGCTCTGGGTCTGGCTGCGCGGCGTCGAGTGGCGACCCGTGTTCAAGAACGTGGCGCTCTTCTCCGCGCCGATCCTCGCCGTGGGGCTGGTAGCCATGTGGCACAACGCCGCGCGCTTCGACTCGCCCCTCGAGTTCGGTCACACCTACCTGCAGATTCGTTGGCGGCCCCGCATCGAACTCTGGGGGCTCTTCAACTACCACTACCTGGGCAAGAACCTGGCGGTCTTCCTCGCGGACCTGCCGTGGCTGAGCAAGGCCGCGCCCTACGTGAAGATCAGCCGCCACGGCCTGGCCCTGTGGTTCACGACGCCCGCGCTGCTGCTGACGCTCTGGCCCAAGCGCGTGACGCCCACCATCATCGCCTGCTGGGTCGGTCTGCTGCCGGTGGCCCTGCTCGACCTGTGCTACCAGAACAGCGGCTGGATTCAGTTCGGTTACCGCTTCGCCCTCGACTACCTGCCGCTGCTCTTCTTGCTCTTGGCGCTGGGCCGCCGCCGCTTCGGCTGGGGCTTTGGCGCGCTGCTCGCCTTCGCCATCGTGGTCAACACCTTCGGCGCCATCACCTTCGATCGCGCCGGGCAGTTCTACGATGACGACGGCACGCAGACCGTGATCTTTCAGCCCGACTGATCGACGCGGGACTCGCAGCTCAGTCGTCCTCGTCGCTCTTCAGCAAGGCGCCGAAGATCATCGGGACGAACACGCCCGCGAAGGCGAGCCCGATGGCCACCGCCGGGCGCTCGGTGATCGCGCTCAGCATGCTGTTCGCGCTCTCGATGCCGGAGCCGATGCTGGCCGACGCGAAGGCCTGCACCACGCCGTAGCCAGCGCCCATGCCCAACAGGCCCAAGACGAAGATCGCCACGAAGGCGGGGAGACGTTGGGCGACCGTTCCAAGCGTGCGCAGCGCGGGCACCAAGAAGCTGGTCGCCGCGAGATAGTTCGGGAAGAACATGCCTGCGCTCATCATGGCGAAGAATTGCGCGCGCTGTGCGAGGGGCCACTCCGGCGGAGGCGTCGGGTCGATGGGCCCGATGCTGATATCCCAGGTCTGGAGCACGACCACGGCGAGGTAGGTGAAGGCGAAGGTGAAGGAGAGCTTCACGGGTCTGGACTTGATGCGCATCCACAGGGGCAGCGACGTCGAGGCGTCGCCATAGTCGAGGCGACTTTCGAAGTAGCCCTCGATGAAGAGCAGGGGGAAGGTGGCGAGCAAGAGCCCCGCGCCGACGCCCACGGGCAACACGCGCGCCACGTCGTCGAAGCGTGTGACGAGGCAGATCGCGTGGAAGAGCGCGGTGAGCACGAAGAAGGGCGCGAGCCTGCGCGGGAGAAACGCGCCCTCGCGTACGGGGGTGGAGTCGGAGTCCATCTCGCGACGATACAAGAGATGCTCCTCCAAACAGAGCGACGCGAGGCGCGCGCTTTTTCGGCAGCCGTTCGCGCGCGTTCACGCGGGGTTAACACGCTTGGCGCATGCTGCGGGCATGCAGGCCGTCCTCGACAGCATCTGGGTGCTCTTCTGCGCCTTCCTCGTGTTCTTCATGCACGCCGGCTTCTCGCTGGTGGAGAGCGGCTTCTGCCGCAAGAAGAACGCGGTGATGGTGCTGCTCAAGAACGTGGTCGTCGTCGCCCTCGGCTCCATCGTCTACTTCTTCGTCGGCTACGGCCTGATGTTCGGCGAGGACGCGGGGGGCTTCCTCGGGACGAGCATGTTCGCGCCTTCGGCCAACGCCGCGGACGTGGGCACGCTGCCGATCTTCGTCTTCCTCTTCTTTCAAATGGTCTTCGCGGCGACCTCGTCCACCATCGTCAGCGGCGCCGTAGCCGAGCGGGCGCGCCTCGGCACCTTCATGCTCTTCACGCTGGTCGCCGCGGGCGTCATCTACCCCATCGTCGGCCATTGGGTCTGGGGCGGCGGCTGGCTCGCGGGCCTCGGCTTCCACGACTTTGCGGGCTCCACCGTCGTGCACGCCGTGGGCGGAGGCATGGCCCTGGCCGGAGCCATCGTCGTAGGCCCGCGCCTCGGAAAATACGCCAAGGACGGCAGCCCGAGGCCCATGCCCGCCCACAACTTCCCCTTGGCCGCGCTGGGCGTCTTGATCCTGTGGCTCGGTTGGTTCGGCTTCAACGGCGGCAGCACGCTGGTCGCGGACCCGAGAGCCATCGGCTCCGTGATCCTCTCGACCAACCTCTCCGCCGCCGCGGGCCTGCTCGCGGCCTTGCTTCACACGCGCATGCGCACGGGAATGCTCGATCTGAGCATGGGCCTGAACGGCGCGCTCGCGGGACTCGTCGCCATCACCGCGGGCGCCGACGTAATCGGCCCGGTGGAGGCCTTGGTAGTCGGCGTGATCGGCGGCGTACTGGTGGTCGAGGGCGTCTTCCTGCTCGAGAAGCGCGGTGTGGACGATCCGGTGGGCGCCTTCGCCGTGCACGGCATCAACGGCGTGGTGGGGACGCTCTTGGTCGGCGTGTTCGCTGCGGGCGAGACGCCCGGGCTGCTGCACGGCGGCGGCCTAGGGCTGCTCGGGATCCAAGCCCTAGGAACCTTCGCGAGCTTCGCCTTCGCCTTCAGCGCGGGCTTCGCCCTTTGGAAGGGCATGTCCCTCTTGCCCGGCGGCGTGCGCGTCGACGAGGCCCACGAGCTCGAGGGCCTCGACATCTCCGAGTGCGGCGTCGAAGCCTACGGCGAAGAGCTGCGCGGCGCCCACGACATGGCGCGTCGCGCGGCGCTGCCTGAGGCCGGCTGAGCATCGCGAGCCGGGTTGCGCCTTCGCCTGACACCTGAGCGCTTTCTCACATGCTGAGAATTATTTTCGAAGGAGAGGGGCGCCACGGAGCATGGCACGGGCATGCGCACTCGACTCGCTCCACGCGCCGGCTTCTGGACTCGAACGCCACAAGTCGCGCTCCTGCTCGCGGTCTGCGCCTGCCTAGCCGCGGGCTGTGGAGGCTACGACGAGTTTGGTACGGCGCGCCCCGATGGCGGCTCGCTCGGCTCCGATGCGGGTCCCTCAGGCTCGGACGCGACGACCCCCACGCCGACACCAGACGCGACGACACCTCGACGAGATTCGGGGCGAACTCTCGAGGGCAGCTACCACCCGGCGGGCTATGCCGCCGTGGACGTCCATGGTCCGGAGTCGAACCTTCAGGTCGAGGACTGCCGCGATTGCCACGGAGCCGATCTTCGAGGCGGGACCTGGCGAGATCGTGCGGTACCTAGCTGCGACTCGTGCCACGACGACGTCGATCCGGCGTGGAGGACCAACTGCGTCTTCTGTCACGGCGGCGACGAGACCACGGGTGGGGCTCCACCTCGAGGCCTCGACAGCCGCACGAGCGTGCTCGCCTTCGGCGCACACACCGTCCACGTGTCTCGCACGAATCACCCCGCCTACGACTGCTCCGAGTGCCACACCGTGCCCACGGACGCGCTGAGCCCGGAGCACGCCTTCGACAGCACCCCCGGGCGCGTGGAGTTGAACTTCGGCGGAATCAACGCAGCGGGTAGCTACGACGGGGACAGCTGCGCGAACAGCTACTGCCACGGCAACGGCAAGGGCAACAACGGCGTGGTGATGCGTGGAGACCTTCCCCTCGACTGCACGGGCTGCCACGCCCAGTCCGGTGCCACGGGCCTCGGAGGCCAGCATCGACGACACTCGGGGGAGAAGTGCAGCGACTGCCATCCGCAGGTGGTCGACACCAGCAACCGCGTGATCGGACCCGACCTGCACGTCAACGGTAGCGTGGAGTGGTCCGTCAGCGAGGCCGGAGTGAGCTTGACCGCAGGAACATGCAACGGCCTGTGCCACGGCAAGTTCCACTTCGGCAAGAGCTGGTGAGCGCCAGCCATCAGAACACGAGTTCGCGTCGAGTCTCCGGGCGCTTGGCCCAGTGGACCGCCACGGGGCGCGCGTGCTTGCTGATTCTGCTCGGCGCGCTCTTGCCGGCGAACAGCTCCTGGGCGGACGAAGTGGCGTTCGGCACCTTGGTGCGTGCGGACACGGACCATACGCTGGTGGTGACGCCGCGCGCGCGCATCCGAGCGCCCTTCTCGGGCGGCCGCTCGCATGTGGACGCCGCCTACGCCGCAGACATCTGGAGCAGCGCCTCGATCGACGTGCGCACGGCGGCGACCTCTCGCGTCTCCGAGCAGCGGGACGAACTCGACCTCGGTGTGGACCGCGAATTCGACGACCTCACGTTGCGCATGAGCTATCGCTTCTCCAACGAGGTCGACTACCAAGCCCAGGGTGTAGGGCTGGGCGCGGCCCTGGACCTCGCCGAGGGCAGCGCCACCGTCAGCCTCGATCTGCGCGCGGGCTTCGACCGTATCGGACGCTCCGGCGACACGCGCCTGCGCGAGCGACAGAGGTCGCTGGCTGCGCGCCTCTCGTATGAGCAGGCGATCGACCGGGACACGCTGCTGCAATTGGTCTACGAAGGCACGCGAGTCATGGGCTTCCAGTCGAGCCCCTATCGCTTCATTGGGATTGGCGGAAGCTGTCAGACGGGCGCGGCGCTGTGCATCCCCGAACAGCATCCGAGGCTGCGCATGAGGCACGCCTTCGTCGCGCGGGCGCGGCGCGCTCTGGGCGACAGCGCCTCCGTGGGTCTCGACTACCGTCTCTACGTCGACGGCTGGGGCATGGTCGGCAACACCTTCGGACTCCGAGCGGCCTGGCTCCCCAACGACAAGACCACGCTCACCCTACGCTATCGAGGTCATCGCCAGAACGCCGCGCGCTTCTACCAAAGCACCTACGAGATCGCCGACCTCGACACCCAGTCGTTCTTCACCCGCGACCGCGAACTCGGCGCCTTGTGGAGCCAGCGCCTCGCCTTCGACTTGGAGCGCGAGTTCGATGTGGGCTCCGCGGGGGCACCCCTGCTGCTGAGCTTCGCCCTCGGAGCCACCTACTACTCATACGACGATTTCACCGGCCTCGACAGCGTCGGAAGTCTGGATTTCACCGTGAGCGCCCTATGGCAGATGTGAACACGCGCCGACCTTCGGATGCGCGCTCGACGATCCTCTGGATCATCACCTGCGTCCTCCTCGGCCTGACCTTCATGCCTCGCGTGGCGAGGGCACAGGGTCGAGGCTGGGGAGTCGTTGAGCAGGAGGCGCCCACGGCGGCCGCGCCGGAGCCGATCTGGGAGCGTCCCTCGGGACCGCGTCTGCTGCTGCTGATGGCGCCCAACCTCGAGTCGACGCGCGGAGTGCTCTCGGACACCCTGTCGCACGTCGGCTCCCTCAGCCCGAACAACCACTACATGCGCGCGGCGCGGCGCGCGGGACGCCCGTGGAACGATCAGGAGACCTTCGCGGAGCTCTTGCCCGCAGAAGATGTGGACCTCGTGGTGGTGGTCGAGCGTACGGGCCGCGGTCGGTCCGCCCGGCTGCGCATGAGCTATCGCGACGGCCACACGGGCGAGCTCCTGCTCGAGACCATTCACGGTCGTGGAGGTGACTTCGAGGGCACCGCGTCTCGCATCTTGCGAGAGGCGACGCTGGCGAGTCGTGTGGTGACCGAGGCGCACGCCTCGGCCGCCGAAGGCTCCGCTCCAGAGCCGGCCCATGAGCCAACGGAGATCCCGCCAGGTGGCGAACCCGAGCCAGAGGGATCCGCCGAGCCCGAGTCGCGATCGACGGTCGGAGTTCGCATTCTGGCAGGACCAGGTGTCGGCTCGGCCGAGGCCAAGATCTCGAGCGACGAAGGCGGGCTGCGACTCTCGGTCACACGCTTCGCGATAGTCGACACGGCGTTGCTCTTCGACATCGTCCCCAGCGCAGAGTCCAATCATTCGTTTTCACTTGGAGTGACCTACCGAACATCCGTTGGGTTGAGCGTCAAGGACGCACGAGGAGACGGCATCATCCGGGACGCGCCTGCCCGTGTTCAGCGCTTCGAGGCGCTCGGCGCATTGGATGTAGAGCATGGTTCCAGATTGCGGTCGACTCTGGAGCTCGGATGGGCTGTGCGAACCTTCGACTCACCGGCAGAATTATCGTTTCCAGACTACTCCATGACCGGACCGCTCTTGCGCGTGAATGAGGCGGTGTCCCTCTGGCAAGACGGTCTCACGGTCGCTGTCGGGGCGGAGGTCAACTACGTGGCCACCATCTCGGGCAGCTTGCGCGCCCGAGGCGTCGCCAACAGCGCCTGGGCGCTGGGCTGGTCCGGCACGCTGCACCTGCCCTTGGGCGAGGTGCTGGCGCTGCAGCTCGCCTATCGCGAAGCCCAGACCTTTCTACCCATCGCCAACGGCAACACCGGCCACACGCGAGAGCGCTTCATCGCGTTGCGCATCCAGTATCGACCATGAGCCGCAGATGCACAGCGTGGCTCGTCTCGATCACTCTCGTGATCTGCTCGGCCTGGACCGCGAGCGCCGAGGCGCGGCGCAGCTACCTCGGTGACATCCCCAACGGCTCGCAGGCGCGCTGCGTCGCTTGCCACGTCGACGGCGGCTCTGGTCCGCGCAACGCCTTCGGCGACAGCTACACCACGGCTGGCGGAGTTTGGTCCGCGCTATATGCGCTGGATTCCGATGGCGACGGCGAGAGCAACGGTCTCGAGTTGGGCGATCCCTGCGGAGTCTGGGTCCCCGGGAGTGCGCCCGCTCGCGGAGATTCCCTGAGCAACCCGGGCCTGGCGAGCAGCGCCTCCTCGGTGCCCATGCCGGACTGCGGCGGCGTCGCGATGGATGCTGGCGTCGGACCGGCGGACGCAGGAGGCGGGCACATCACGGCGTCGACGCCCCTGCCTTCGGAGTATCCCGACACTACGGTCAGCGGCGGATGCAGCGCGTCAGGTGCACGGCTCGCCGGGTCCGCGCCAGCCTCCGCAGACGCTCTCTGGCTCGCCCTCTGCCTGTGCGGCCTGCTCGCCTTGCGACTGCGCCACCCGCAGCGACGTCCACGCTCGTCAGTTGCAGCCGCAGCCACCGCCGCTGGTGAAGCCCCCGGCGGCGCCCTCACGCACCTCGAGGGCATGTCCCTCGGCGCTGCTGATCTCGGCGTTTCCGTCAATCGCCATGTCCCTGCGCGCGAGCGTCGCCCGCTCATAGGGAGCGACCGTTACACATCCGGAGCAGACAGCCCCGAAGAGCAAGATGTAAAACAACGTGTGCGTCATGGCTCGCATGTCAGTATCAATAGCATGATGCCCGCGATTTACAAGTGTGTGTGGATGCCATGCGCAGCGTTCTCTGTCCTGTTCGCGAGTGGCTGTATATCTCAAGAACCAACCTTCATTCCGCTGCCCTCGAGATCGATATTCGACTCGAACGTGATGCCGGTGTTGGCGCGCGATTGCGCCTTCCCCGCCTGCCACGGAAACACGGACAGGTTCCTCGTCGTGTACGCGCCGGGTCGCACTCGACGCGATCCTGCGACCGATCCATGGGCGCCCCTGACCGTCGACGAGAGCGAGGCGAACTACCAGCGCGCTCTGTCCATGTTGGTGGGGTCGAACGACCCTGAACACACGCTCCTGGTGGAGACGCCTCTCTCCACGGCGGCGGGCGGGAGTTTTCATCGTGGCGTCGATGGACGGGGGCTCGACGTGTACAGCTCACGCGATGACGAGGGCTATCGAGTCCTGCTCGCGTGGGCACGCGCCGCGTTGGCGGGGGAGCCGTGAGCCGCTTCAGCGTGCAGCTCTGTCTCGCGGGCGTCTTGCTGCTTCAGACGGCGTCGGTGCGAGCCTACGATGGGGTCGACTCCTTTCTGCTGCCGGCCATCGAGGGTGGAGGCGGAGGACGCTTCTTCACGGGCTCCAGACGCGACGGTCAGACCTGCGCCGTGTGCCATACGAGCTCTTACCCAGCGTCGGCGGTCGAGGTGTCCGGGCTACCCCGAGCGGGCTACCTGCCGGGGCGGATCTACGAGCTGGACGTGTATTGGCCCGTGACGGGAGGCGTCGGCTCGGCCGCTATTCTTGAGATGACCAGCCACTGGACCAGCGCCCCCGCCGGAGAGCTGTTGCTTCCTCCCGCAGACGAACTCGGTGAGGGCGAGCTGTGCCGGGGGCGTCCGGCCCTCGAGAGACGCCAGACCCCCGATCGGTCGCTGCTCGCCCTCGAGCTCTGTTCTACCGACCGCATGCACTTCTTCTGGAAGGCGCCCGACACCTCCGTCGGTCCGGTCTGGCTCGACATGGCGATGTTGATAGCAGACGGTGACGGCAGCCACGCAGGTGACCTCACGGGCAGCGCGCGGCGTTTCATCCCCGCCGCGAACGCGCCGATCGAGAGCGCCTCCGTGCAGCAGGGCTGTGCGGTCGCCGGACGAGCCCCGGGAGCCAGCCTGCTCTGGGTCGGCTTGCTGCTCTTCCTGCGCAGGCGCCGGGCGAGGGGTGGCCCACCCGGCTGACGCGCAGACTGCCGCGCGACCTAGCGCCGTGATACTGGAGAGGCTGTGGCCTCTCTTGAGCACGCCCGCGTTTCGGTCTACGCCCTCGGCCTGGTCGTGCTGCTGGGGTCGGTCTCCATCCCGAGCATGTCCCGGGCCTCGACCACCGCGGTCAGCCTGGAGTGGGTGCGCATGGAGGGTGCCGAGTCCTGTCTCAGCGCGTCAGCACTGCGGACGGAGGTCATGCGTCGCCTGGGACGCGACCCCTTCCGGTCGGACGCTGGCCGCGTCATCGAGGGCGTCGTATCGCGCAGCGCCCACAGCTGGTCGGCGCGGATCTTCGTGCGCAGCGCATCGGGGCAGCCCATGGGGGTGCGCGAGCTATCGAGCTCGGCGCCGGACTGTCAGGCGCTGGACGCGGCGGTGACCCTCGCGGTCTCGTTGGCGATCGATCCCACGGCAGCCCTGACAGCTCCGGCTCCGGCGCAGGTGCCGGAGCTCGAGGTCACAGATCCGGTGCCTGACGTGGAGGCCGCTAGCTCAGGCGTGAACGCGCAGTCATGCGAGCCTGCGGAGCCATGCGCGCCTGCGGAGCCATGCGCGCCCGCGGATCCATGCGCGCCCGCGGAGTCATGCGAAGAGCCGGCCGTGGCAGGCGTGGTGGGAGAGCTGAGCGCCTGGGGTGTCCTCTCCTTTGGGCTTCTGCCCCGTCCGGCCGCCGGGGTCGGTGTGGGCGGGAGCGTCTCGCTGGCGCGTCTT
Source organism: Deltaproteobacteria bacterium (assembly GCA_013151775.1). Taxonomy (GTDB): domain Bacteria; phylum Myxococcota_A; class Polyangia; order Polyangiales; family Houyiibacteriaceae; genus JAADHO01. The sequence goes on from JAADHO010000153.1 coordinate 16,447, forward strand.
CGCCTCGAGTTGGGGATGATCTTTCTCCCCGAAGTGAACGCCCACGATCGCGACTTCAGCTTTGGGCTCACGGCGGCTCGCGTGGGCGTCGGCGTCGGCTTCCCCTTCCACTCGGGCCGGGGAGAGCTTCGACTCCTGGCCGTGGGCAGCGCCGGGACGATTCACGCGGTCGTCAGGCGCTATACGCCGACAGCCCCGGGGCAGCGCCTGTGGAGTGCGGCCGGTGTGGGCGCGGAGCTGTTCTCGGCCCTGCTCGAGCACGGTTTCGCCTCGCTTGGCGCGGAGCTCCTCGTGCCGCTGCTGCGACACCGGTTTCGAGTCGAAGGCCGGCCGGGTCTTCCAACAGGATCGGGTGGCGCTGCTCGTGCAATTGGCCTTCGGCGCCCATTTTCCCTGAAGGCTTCGGACACGTGAGGGCATTCATCGTATGATGGCTGTCTGCATGAGTATGGCGAAGCATATGGTGAGCACGCTGCACCCAGCCGCCACGGTCGAGCAGGTCTACCGCGATCACGCCAGATTCGTCTGGGCCACGCTGCACCGCATGGGCGTCGCCGAGTCGGACCTCGCGGATGGCGTCCACGAGGTGTTCCTCGTCGTGCACCGCCGCTTCGCCAGCTACGACGGAGAGAGCCAGATCACGAGCTGGCTCTACGGGATCTGTCGGCGAAAGGCCGCCGCCTATCGACGCCGCGCCTTTCGCCGTCGTGAGAAGCTCGGAGACTCGGAGGCTGTTCCGAGTTCCGTTACCACCCGCACTCCCGAGGACGACGCCGCGAGGGCGGACGCTCGACGCGAACTCGCCGTGCTGCTCGACGCGCTGCCGACCAACAAGCGAGTGGTCTTCGTGATGTTCGAGCTCGAGGATCTCTCCTGCGAAGACATCAGCCAGAGGCTCTCCATTCCTCTGGGCACGGTCTACTCGCGGCTTCACTCGGCGCGTCGTGACTTCGAGAAGCGAGTCTCTCGCCTGCACAAGAGCCGGACCCGAGGGGGTGCACGATGAAAGCCCCGCGTCGGTACTTGGATGATCCAGATGCACCGGATGGGCTGCGCGCGCTGCTGGCTGAAGGAGCCGCGGCGCCGCCGGCCATGCCTCCCGAGGTTCACGCGGCGATCGGCAAGCGGGTGGTGGCCATGGGCGCGGGCGTGGGCACGGGGGCGCTGCTGCTGAAGCTCAGCGCCGCCTTGCTCATCGTGGGCGCGTCCGGCGCTGCCATCGTCGCGCTGCGGTCGCCCGCCTCGAGCTCCACCTCTGGGAGCGCCGTCACTTCTGGGAGCGCCGTCGCCTCTCCGACAGCGAATGGGCCCGGCCCCGAGCCGGCAGCGGAGCCCGTCACGTCCGTGGAGGCGACCGCGCCAGAGCAGCCGGTCGCCGAGCCCGTCGCGCCGCAGCCGTCCGCTGCCGTGCGACCGGAGGCCTCTCCACGAACCAAGCGGAGGCTGGCCGATTCGAGGGTCATGGCGCGACCCATCCCGGAGTCGGACGCGAACGATCTGCTGCGTGAGGCCGCGCTGCTAGAGCGAGCGCGGGCGGACGTGAGCCGCAGGCCGCGCCGCGCCCTCTCCGTGGCCCGTTCCCACCACACGCTCTTTCCGAACGGACAGCTTGGCGCCGAGCGTGAGCTGATCGTCTCGGAGGCGCTGATCGAATTGGGGCGTTTCCGCGAGGCGCGTCGTCGCCTGACGGTCCTGAGTGAATCCGGTCTCTACGCGGAGCACGCCCGTCGCCTGCTCGCCCGCATCGAGGCTGCCGCGCCGTGACTCGCCTGGTCCGCTGCGCCCTCTGCGCCGCGCTGCTGCACGCATGCGTGATCGACGCTCCCATCGCTGTGGTGAGCGACGCCGCCGCGACGGATGCGAGCACAGACGCGCCCGTGTCCATCGATGTCAGTCCAAGCGACAGTGGCGCGCCGGACGGGCCCGTGGTCTCCGCGTGCACGGCGGCCGAGATCGACCCGATCATGAGCTGTGGCCGCGATGAGTGTGGCCTGGTCGGCGGCGGCTCTGCCCTCTCGACCTGTCTGGCCACGCGTTGTGCGCTGCAGGTCGTGCGAGCGCCGGACACGTGCCGCGACTGTCTACAGCGAGGAGTGAGCGGCACCCTCGACGAGGTGCGCGCCCTCTGCGGCCCCTGAGCAGCCCCGCGGAGATCAGCCGCCGAGCTTCGAGGCAGACGCCCGTGTAGGATCACGCCATGCCGCGCCCGAGCCAAGAGCCGCCGCCCTGGTCTGTCATACGTATCGTGTGGTTCGCCATGGTCGCATCGACCTTCATCTACCTCGCCGTGCTCTTCTTCGCGGTGCAGATCCCCGATCAGCCGCCGGATCGGAGCATGGGGCTCGCGCTCGCCGTGGCGTCGCTCGCGATGGTGGCCCTGAGCCTGGTGGTGCCGCGCGTGATGTTTCAGAAGTCCCTGGCGACGCTCGAGCTGCCCACGCGCGAGGTGGTGGATCCAGACGCCTCGCTCGTGCTGCGAAACGAGGCGCCCACGGTGCGCGTCTACGAAGACCCGAGCGCCGCCCGCCGCGCCGTGACCGTGCGCTTCTTCACTCCCTTCATTCTGGGTATGGCGCTGAGTGAGGCCGTCGTGATCCACGGCCTCGTGCTCGGCATCCTCGGCTTTCCGCCGACCGTCTTTGCGCCCTTCTTCGTGATCGGCTGCGCCCTGATGCTGCCGCGCTTCCCACGCGAAGACGCGGTGATGCGTCAGGCTGAGGAGGCCACGGGCGTGCGCTTGTCGGATCCGTCGGGCCCTCGCAGCGGCTCCACTTGAGGACTCAGCGGCGTCGGCGGCGCCACGCCAACGCGAGCCCGAAGAGTACGAGCCCTGCGAAGGGCGTCCCGCGCGATCCGCCGGGCACGGCGCAGCCGCAGCCCGAGTCACGTCGGCGTCCGGGGCCAGCGTCGCCGGTCATGCCGCTGTCGCCGCCTGCGCCGCCGTCGACTCCGGGCA
>JAADHO010000006.1:0-334 GCA_013151775.1 Deltaproteobacteria bacterium
CTGATCTCCATCAGCTCTTCGGGCTCTTCGATCTGATCGCCGAAGGTGGCGAGCACCTGAACGCCCTGGTCCGCTCCGAGGGCCGCCAACTCCTCCGGGCTGACCGCTCCGAGCTCACCCGTCGTGAGCACCTCGATCTCGCCCGTCGCGAGCGGGTCGGGTGACTCTTCCTCGAGCTCGGGCGCCGGTGTGGCAAGCGCGCTGACGTCGCTCGGCAGAGGCAGGCCTAGGTCGGCGAGATCTCCGGTGTCGGTCTCGTCGTCGAACTCCGCAGCAGGTGCCTCCCCAGACTCGTCGTCGACTTCGGCGACCTCGTCCGCCTGCGGCTCGTCCG
>JAADHO010000006.1:444-3551 GCA_013151775.1 Deltaproteobacteria bacterium
GTCCGCGTCGTCCATCAGGGCGCCGAGATCCTCTTCGCCGGTGTCGTGCGCGCTCTCCCCGGCCGAGTCCGTCAACGCCTCGAGCGATCGCTCGTCGGAGGTCTCGACCACCTCGTCGAGGACGCCGAGCTCTTCCGTGCTCAGCTTGCGCGTGCCCTGCTGTCCGCGGCGCTCCAGCGCCTCCTTGGCCTCTTCGTCCTCCGGCGCCAGCGTGAGCACGCGCTGCCAGGCGTCGATCGCCTCCCAGCGGTTGTCCAGCTCCACGTCCCAGGTGCGCGCGACCTCGCGCTCCAACTCGAGGCGCGGCTCGAGCTCGCGCGTGCGCGCCAATTCTTGGTCGAGCACCAGCAGCAGATCTTGATGTTTGCCCGCACGCCTCAGGCAGGACCGCAGGCGCGTGGAGGCCTCGGGGTCGTCCTTGTTCAGCAGCCTCAGCTGACGATAGACCTCCGCCGCCTCGTCGAGGCGCTCGAGCTGCTCCTCGAGCAGACGCCCACGACGCGCGAGCAGCGCGCTGGCCGTGGCCGAGTCGAGGGCTTCGTCGATCAGGTGCCCCAGGTGGGCCGAGAGCTCGTCGAGTCGCGCGGTCTCCTCCGCGAGCCGCTCGAGGTCGTCGAGGGTCGCCGGATCGTTCGAGAGGATCGTCGTGGCGCGCTTCAGACACGAGTAGGCTTGGCTGATCTCGCCGAGCTCCGCCTCGAGCACGCCGGCCGCGCGCGCCAGCAAGAGCGAGGCGTCCTCGGGCGACTCACCGGCGCTCTCCGCCAGCCGACGGTAGAGCCCCACCAGGCCGCCCAGGGCAGCGTGCTCTCCGTGCTCCGGGTGAGCTTCGTCCATGCCGCGCGCAGCCTCCTCGACCAGATCGAAGAGCTCCACGGCGCGCGTCGCCAGCGCCACGCCTTGGGCGACGTAGGCCATGGCGCGCTCGCGATCGAGCAGCTTGTCGTCGAGCAGGCGCACGGCGCGCAGGATGGCGTCGAGCCTCGCCTCGTCCGTCTCCGCGGACTGCTTGCGGCGGTCGTACACGTAGAGCAGCTCGTCTCCGCGCTCGGCCCTCACCGCGAGCTCCTCCGCGCGCGCCAGGGCGTCGTCGTCGTTGGGCACCAGGCTGGCCGCGCGCAGCACCCGATCGAGCGCCTCGGAGGCGTCGCCCGCGCGCTCGTCCAGGAGCGTCGCGTGTCGCATCAAGAGCCTCGCCTTGGTCTCGGGGCTCTCGGCGGACTTGACGATCTTCTCGTACACTTGGGCCAGGCGAGGCCAGGCCTCTTCGGCCTCCACCAGGCTCTCCACGGCGTCCAGGATCTCTTCGTCTCCCAGGTCGAGGGCCAGGGCACGCAGCATCGCCTCGAGGCCGCGGTGGCCATCGCTCAAGACGTTCGCGTACACGTCCGAGGCGTCACGCCAGCGCCGCTTCTGGTCGTCGGCCTCGGTGGCGGCCTGGGCCATGCGCACGTAGAGGTCCGCCATGCGCTCGCCCTGCTCCGCCTCGACGGAGAGGCTGCGGAGCAACGCCTCGGCCTCGGCGTCGCCTTCACGCGTGGGCGGGGAGAGGCGGCCCCAGGCGCCCTCGAAGTCTCCGAGGCGGTGGGCCGAGAGCGTCGCCGCTTGGCGTGTGTAGTCGGACGCGGACGCGGGATCGGGCGTCAGATGCGCGAGCCCGTCCAGCGTCTGCCTCAGCTCGGGCCAGCGCTCGAGCGTCTCGAGCACGCGCTTGCGTCGCTCGAGGCATTCGACGCTCTCGGGCTCCGCCTCGCTCCAGGCAGCGAGGGCGTCGGCCGCCTTGCCCGGATCGTCGAGCTCGCCCTCGTAGAGGTCTGCCAGGCGTCGCGCCAGAGGCAGGCGCAGGCCCACGTCCTCGGTCACGGCGAGCTCACGCTCGAGCGCCTCTGCCACCCCCACGCGGTCGTCCGCCTCTTCGGCGATGCGCCCGAGCTCGTGCATCGCAGGCACGTGTGTGGGGTCCACCGTGTCGAGCAGGTTGCGCAACACGCGCATGGCCTCGGGACGATCATCCAAGAGCTCGGACAAGATGCCGGCGCGTTGGAGCATCAAGGAGCGTCGCTCGTCTCCCGCCTCGACGATGGCCGCGAGGCGCCCGAGCAGCTCGGCCTGCTCTTCGTCTCGACTCTCGCGTGAAGCGTGCGCCTCGAGGGCGCGCAGTGCCTCCACGTCCTCGCCCGCCTCGAGCACACGGCTCCAGGCTTCGGCGGCCCCGTCGGCGCTGACCACCCGCTCCTCGAGGGTGCGCGCGATTCGGCGGTAGAGCTCGGCCTTCAGCTTGGCGTCCGCCTCCGAGTCGGCGCGCCCGCGCAGCAAGGTGACCAGATCGCGGTAGCGGCCCGCTCGATCGTAGACGTCGCAGAGATGGTCGAGGACCAAGGCGTCGTCGGGCGTGAGGTCGAGGGCGTTGGCGAAGTACTCCGCCGCCCGATCCAGGTCCGACAGCTGCCGGTCTGCGATCTCGCCCATGCGCGCGAGCACGGCGGACCGGTGTTCTTCGGGGGTGACGTCCGCCCGATACGCCAGGGTCGTCAGCAGGCGATCCCACTGCTCTCCCCGCACGTCGATGCGCTCCATGCGGTCGAGGGTCTCGAGGTCGCCCGGCTCGTCATCGAGCAGGCGCGTGCAGGCTTGGTAGGACGCCTCGTCGTCGCCCAGGGCTTCTTCGAGGCGGTGAGCGAGGATGCGCAGCAGCGGCGCTCGCTCCGGCGCTGCGGGGGTGCGTTCGATGCGCGCGCGCAAGAGAGGCATGGCCTCGGCGTCCTGTCCCGCGGCCAAGAGCGCGTCCGTGAGGGCGTCGCTGACGGAGTCGTCCTGAGGCGCCAGCTCATGGGCGACCTGCAGGGCCGCGACGGCGGCGCCCAGATCACCCCGCCGGGTGGCGTGGATCTCGGCCAGACGCTGCTGGACGCTGACCTTCTTGGCCGGGTCCGCCGTCGCCAAGGCCTCACCCTCGAGCAGCGCCACCAGCTCGTCCCAGGATCCTGCTTGTTCCAGAGCCGCGCCCAGGGCCTGGCGAATCTCGACGTCAGCGGGATCAACCTGGGCCGCCGCGCGCCAGCAGCCGAGGGCCGCCTCGGGGTCCGCGAGCTCTGCCTCGCACAGGC
>JAADHO010000108.1 GCA_013151775.1 Deltaproteobacteria bacterium
GATCCATTCCGCGCGCTCTCCTCCTCACATGCGCACTACAGCTCGCAGCTTCACTTGGCTTCTCCTGCTCGCGCTCGCTGCGTGTGGTGATGACGCCGCACCCGCCGATGCCGGCTCGGATGCCGCCGTGGACTCCTCGGTGGACGGCGGCTCGGATACGGGCGTCGATGGGGCGCCCTTGGCTGACGCTGCTGTGGACCCCGCGGTCGACTCCTCCACAGACGCTGGCCCGATGGACGCCGGGGTCGCCTGCCCACGCGCTGCCCCGACGGGCGACGGCGCACATGCCGTGGTCGTCTCCCATCCCTTCGACGCCGCGGGCACGCAGGACACGCGCTTCGAGCTGCTCGAGCTCTCGGCCTCGGGCGAGCTGAGCGCGACGGGCACCAGCTTCCGCATGGGGCGCGCGTTCTCCGGAGAGATCATCTTCACGCCCGACGGGGAGCTCGGCTTCGTGGCGCAGGAGGATGGCAGCGTGGGCGTCTTCCGCCTCGACGCCGCAGGCGTGACCGTGCTCGACACCGGCTTCTCGGGCGACTTCTACGCCGAGCGCGTGGTGATGGATCCGGGCGGAGACAGGCTCTGGATCGTCGACGCGGAGTTCCCCAACATCGGCGGCGGGCTCTATATCGCCTCCATCGGCTGCGACGGCAGCCTCGGCGTGCCGGAGCGTGTGCTGACGGCGAAGCTGCCCTACGACGTGGCCTTCCTCGGCGACGGGCGCGCGCTGGTCTCCGCTCGCGAGGTGGCGGGCGCGGCGGCCGGCGACGACGCCTCGCTCTTCGACCTCAGCGCCGGCGCGACGCGGCTCTCCTCGGTGGACGCGTTCGGCGACGAAAACGCCATCGTCTCGGATGTGGTCGTCACAGACGACGGCGCCTTCGGGCTCTTGGCCGACAATTGCGGCTTCTGTGGCACCAACCGCGTGGGCGTCGTCTCCATCGAGGGCGACACGCTGAGTGTGCAGCCCAAGCTCTCGCCCATCGAAGATCCCGTGGCCCTCGTGCCCTCGCCCTTCGATGACCTGCTGCTCGTCGTCAGCGGCTTCGGCAACGCCGTCTTGGTCTACGATCGCGCGGATCCTCCCGCGTCGCCCTTCGCCTTGCGCGGCGAGCTGACATACGTCGGCGCCGCGCCTCAGCTACCCGGGGCCGCGCAGCGCGTCGACCGCGGCAGCTTGCGCGGGCTGGTCTTGCTTGCAGAGAACCTCGGCGTGCGTCGCCTGCGCTTCATGGGCGCGAGCGTCGTCGATGACCTCGGGCTGATGGCGCTGGGCACGGGCACGGAGTCCGTCGTGGGCGCCATGGGCGTCACTCCGTGAAGCGCGCGACCCACAAGAGGCTTGACCCGACCCACGCGCGCGCGGATACATAGCGCCATGCCGACCTTCGATATCGCCGTGAAGCTCGACCTCAGCGAGGTCCAGAACGCCGTCAACCAAGCCCAGAAGGAGCTGGCTCAGCGCTACGACTTCAAGGGCACGAACTCGACCGTGGAGCTCACGGAGGAGGGTCTGGTGCTGCGCTCCAACAGCCAAAGTCGTCTCGACGCGACGCGCGAGGTGCTGCACGGGAAGCTGGTACGCCGCAAGGTGGATCTCCGCTCGCTCGACAAGCAGCCGTCGCAGCCCGCGGGGGGGCAATCCATGCGTCAGCTGATCAAGCTGCGTGACGGCATCGCCAAGGACGAGGCGAAGGATATCGTCAAGCGCATCAAGGAGCTGAAGATGAAGGTGCAGGTCTCCATCCAAGGCGACGTCGTGCGTGTCAGCGGCAAGAAGAGGGATGACCTTCAGACCGTCATGGGCGAGCTGAAGAAGATGGATCTGCCCTTGCCACTGACCTACACGAACTTCCGCGACTGACAAGCCCCCGAGGATCACCGCATGAGCGTCGACACGGATTCATTCAAGGCTGCGATGCGCCGCTGGGCGTCGGGTGTGACCGTCGTGACCGCCAAGGGCGACGCGGGCGACGCGGGCATGACCGTATCGGCCTTCAGCAGCGTCTCGGCGGAGCCTCCGCTGGTGGTGGTGTGTCTGCACGCGTCCACACGCACCCACGCCGCGGTCGAGGCGAGCGAGCGCTTCGTCGTCAACCTGCTCTCCAGTGAACAGGAGGCGCTGAGCGATCGCTTCGCCTCCTCCAAGGGAGATCGCTTCGAGGGGCTGGTCGTGGGCCGCGGCCAGACGGGCGCCGCGCTGCTCGAGGGCACCATCGCCCGGCTCGAGTGCGAGCTCGTCAGCGCCCATCGCGAAGGCACGCACACGCTCTTCGTAGGTCGCGTGCTCGAGGCCACCACCGCTCCCGGCGAGCCTCTGCTCTACGCCGAGGGGGGCTACCGACGCCTGGCGCCGTGATGCGCCTGCTCTTGCTCAGCCTCGTGCTGTTGCTCGTCTGTACCTGCGACGAGCCCGTGGACACCCCCGCCGCGCGCATCCAGCTCTTCACGCGCTGCGTCGTGCCGAGCGGGGCGATTCAGGCGGAGGATCGCATCGAGGGCGCCAAGCACGCCGAGGCCTGGGCGCGCGTGCTGCTGCGCCGCGACAAGGTCGACGTCTTCGTCGCGAGCTGCGGCTACTCCCAGGCTCTGGACGAGGACTTCCGCTCCGACGCCTTCGCGGCGAGGTCAGATCCCTGGTGGTGGGACTCGCGCCCGGGCGAAGTGCTGTCACGAGGCGCGACCTTCAGAGACGGCGACTTCACCAGCGAGCTCTTGGTGATCCCCCGCGACACCGACGTCGCCGTCTATCTCCACACGCGCTCACGCTAGGCTAGGGCGCGTTCGCCGCCCGCTTCGCGTTTTGCGCGCTCCACGTCCTCGCGGCAGGCGTCGTCGAGGCGCCTCGCGATCTGCGCGGCGCGGCCCATGGGATCGCTCCACAGGTCGGCGACGAGTACGCGCTCGAGTAGGTGTCCCTCCGCTTGCATGGCGAGGTCGATCTCGCGGTCTCGGCGCACCTCTTCACGCGTGCGCTCGTCGGGGGGGCGCTGCATCAGCAGCACGCCGAGGGTGCGCTCCACGCGCAACTCCTCGGGTTCGTCCTGCTCGTCGTGTCCGAGCACGTAGCCGACGTGCGTTTGGCGCAAGAACACGCTGAAGATCACGCGGTCGACCTCCTCGCAGCAGCTCATACTCAGCTCGGGCGTCGGGTGATCGCGCCCGGGGATGAAGGCCAGGTCGCGGGGCCACCAACGCTGCCCGCTCTTGGCCGTGACGCACAGGCCACCCACGGACGTCGCGCGCGCGCCCGCCGCGACCATGGCCGCGAGCAACACACGCTCCGGTTCCGTCTCCAGCTCACGCATGGCGCGGTTCAGCATGTTGGCCTCGGCCGACGCCTGCTGCGTCACCAGATCCCAGGCCACCGCCACGGCCGCCGAGTGCGCTGGCTCTTCCCCCGGTCGCGCCCAACGTGACGCCTCGAGCGCCGGATGCGCGTGCAACTCCAGGCTGCGTTCCAGGCGCTGTCTTAGCTCTTGGGGTGAACGCGAGACGCGCGGCCGAGGTCCTTCGTCGGCCATCAGATCAACACCACGATCTGCTCGAGGTTCAGGCCCGCCGGATAGGCGTAGCTGGTGAAGCTGCCGAGCCCGTAGACGATCACCCCGAACTTGTCCGCGGCCTCGAGACGGTGCGTTCCGCCGTCGATCGGCACGATGCCCACCTCTCGCCCCGCCACGTTGCTGAAGGCTGAGGTGATGGGCGTACCGTCGAGTCGAACGTCGAGGCCTACGGGTCGCGTGATCATCAAGTAGCTCTGGCCGTTGGTCCCCGGATTGTAGGAGGTGGGCGCCGCGAAGGTGTAGTCCGCGCGCCACTGCTCTTGGGGCACGAGGATGGTCATGGCGGGGTCGCCGCGGGCGGCCGCGGGATCCGTCAGGTTCTGCCCGAGCATCAATTGGCTGACCTGGATCGCGCGACTACCCGCCACGTGGAAGGGCCCCGTCGCCATGAACTCGACCCACTGACGCGCGCCCAAGGTCACGCTCGACACCCCGCCTTGGGGTGGGTCGACCCCCACCACCGTGTCGTTGAAGGCCGCCACCACGCGCACGAGATTCGGCCTCGGTGAGCTGGCGTCGACCATGGGTGTGGACACGTAGTCCGTGCCCCAGGTCTGGAGCGGGGCGAGCTGCGTCTCGAGGTGGTCGCAGGCCTGGGCCGAGTACGGCACGTAGGCGCAGACGTGGCCGCCGAAGACCTCCACCGGCTGGCTGGCGTGGATGCGCGTACCCGTGAGGTCGTATTCCGTCTCCTGGCAGGTGTCGAAGAAGTCCGTGCCGAAGGGCGTGGAGTCGGTGACGCTGTTGTATCCCGGACGTCCCGGCGCGCAGTCGGGAGGCGCCCCAGAGGCGACGTGGGCCACCTCTCCCTGCTGCAAGGTGAACATGATGGAGCCTCCACGTGAGGTCGCGGGCCAGCGTCCGCTCGCGTCTGCGGCGACCGCACCGGCGAGCTGCATCTCCACGATCGTGGGCTCCCGCGTCACGCCCACCACGGCGATGTAGTCCGCGGTCTTGAGCGAGGTCGAGCTCGCCCCGAAGCCGCCGCGCCGGCCCTTGGTGCGCGAGAGGGGCGCATAGGTCGTGCCCACATAGTCGCCCGTGAGCACATGCGAGGGCAGCAGCAAGGTTGCGTCGTTGGTGTAGGAGAAGCTCGCGCCGTTCGAGTATTCGAAGGGGTTGAGCTGCGCCACGGTCACCGGCAGATCCGAGCGCAGCCGGTAGGCGCCGTCCGCCTTCACCACGCCGGACCAGCTGTTGTTCGGGATGGCGAAGGACTGCCCGTCGATCCAGGGCAAGGCCACCTCGGCGAGACCTCGCGCCGGCACCGTGGCCGTCGTCACGCTGCTGCCCCCGCGCGTGACCTCGATCTGAGCGTCGGCGTCGTTGGGGTTCGAGATGATCACCCGGTAGTCGAATACGCTGCGGTCGAGCTCCGCCGTGTTGGCAAGCGGCGTCGGCCAATACTCGCAGCCCACGTTGGAGTTGGACGCCTCGGCCGCCCCGCAGGCGTCCGCGCAGTAGCCGTCTCCACCGCAGCTCGAACTCCACTCGTCGCAGTCGCGTCCCGTGACCCAGGCGAGGCCGTTGGGCGCGCAGCGCATGGAGACGTTGCCCTCGCAGCGGCGCGAGTCCGGGCGGCAGAGCACACAGCGCAGTCCCGGATCACAGGCGTCGTCACAGAGCGTCTCCGAGGTGCGCGTGACGCCGTCGTCGCCGCACACGAAGTAGGTGTTGCCGAGGCAGCCGCCTTCGCCGGGCGTACAGCTGAAGGGCACGTCGGGGCGCGCGCCATCCGCGAGCGTGCTCGTGTCCGCTCGAGTTCCCGCGTCCGTGCCCGGGCGTACGGGCGATCTGCCGCCATTGGCCGAGCAGGCCAACAATAGGGGAAAGAGCCAGAGCAGCGCGCGCGTGGAGTGCAACATATCTCGAACATAGCAGGACTTTAGGCGCCCTAGCCTACGCCTCATGCGCCGGTCGTGGCTGGACGCTTCGGGAGGGACGCGCTAGGGCAGCGTCCGGAACACGTCGCGGTGCGAGTCGAGGAGAGGTCGAAGTCATGTGTGTCCAGGAAAGACAGATCCAGGAGAGCAATACGAGGCACGAGGCGCCCGAGGGCGCGGTGGCAGTGGAGCTCGTCGGCGCGAGCAAGAGCTACGGCGACGTTCACGCCTTGCGCGAGCTCGACCTCTCGGCGCGTCTCGGGCGCTGCCTCGTGCTGCTCGGGCCGAACGGCGCTGGTAAGACCACGGCCCTCGGGCTGATCACGGGCATCCTTCGACCCAGCGCGGGAGTCTGCCGGGTCTTCGGACTCGAGTGCTTTCGCGACCGGGCCAAGATCATGGAGCGCCTCGCCTATGCTCCCGCCGAGCCCCATTTCCCAGACTCGACCACGGCTCACGAGGTCACCCGCTTTGCGAGCCGCATGCGTGGAATCGAGCCCGACACAGCGAAGGCGCGAATCGATCGTCTGGCTCGGAAGCTCGAGCTCGAGTCCGCGATGGATCGAGATCCGTCGACCTTCTCCAAGGGCATGAGCAAGAAGCTCGCCCTGCTGCTCGCCCTCTTGGCGCGTCCTCGCTTCCTGGTGCTCGACGAGCCCTTCAACGGTCTCGATCCACGGGCTCGACGAACGCTCACGGCGACGCTACGCGAGCTGCGTGACGACGGCGTGGGGATCCTGCTCTGCACCCACGACTTCACGGTGGCCGAGGCGCTGGCTGATGACATCATCATCGTGGACGGAGGACGGGCGCGAGCTCGCGGGACGTTGGAGGAGCTGGGGGGCGCTGATCGGCAGAGCCTCGAGTCTGCGTATTTCGCCACCACGGAGGCCTAAGTGAGCGAGGGCGCCGATAGGCTGAATGCGCCCTCGATCGATATGCGGCGAGGCAGTCCCGCGGTCGGCCTGCGCCAGCTGGCGCTGTTGACGGGATTCGAGGTTCGGCGCAACGCTCGACGAATGACGCGAGGGCTGGCGCAGAATTTCGCCAAGACCGCCTCTATCGGCGTCGTGTACGCGATCTGGAGCGTGTCCCTCGTGCTGATCGCGGCCTTTGAGGCCGCCGACATCTGCAAGAAGCTCGAATGGGATGGGCACAGCGCGGAGCGCCTTCAGGTGGCCGCCTTGCTGCTGACGCTTGGCGCTCTCGGAGCCGGTCTGGTGCAGGGCATGCGTAGAGATCCGCATCACCGAAGCGACGCCTGGCTCCAGCAGCTGCCCATCGACCGACGCGCGCTGGCGGCGGGGCGTCTGCTCTCGGCTGGGCTCGGACGGCCTTGGTTGTGGCTGGTGGTCCTGCCGGCGACCACGACGCTGAATCTGATGCTGGGTCGAGGCATCCTGAGCTTGCCCGCGGGCCTGGGCTCGACGCTGCTGGTTGGGATCGCGGTGGGCACGTTGGGTGTCGCCATGGACTTCGGCTTGGAGCGCCTTGGGCCAGGAGCGGGTCGACTCGCCCGCATGACGGCCGCGCTCATCGGCTACGCCTTGCTCATCGCCTCGCTCTTGTTGTTCTTCGCCTCGCGCCACACGTTGGCGCTCGAGCTGGCGAGCATGCTGCCCGAGCGGGCGCTGGTCTCGCTCGCCCCAGTCCTCTTCCTGCGAGGCGGGAGCGCGGTCTTGCTGGGCGTTGGTGCGATGCTGGTGCTCGCCGCGGGCGGATTGTTCGTCGCCTCGCGCCCAGGGGAGGCACGCGCTTCGAAGGCAACGCGAACGCGACACCGAGCGTGGGCGGCGCGCTGGGTCGTCACCAGCGAGCTGGCGCTGCTGTGGGCCGAGCCACGGGAGCTCGCCCAGACGCTCGCGCCGTGCGTCCTCGCGTCGGGACTCGGCTCGTGGCTCTACTACCGCAGCGGTGGCGCGCCCGGGGCGGGGCAGGCGGCCTTGGCGCTGGGCGCGATCAGCCTGGGGCTCTACGTCGTGAGTGTGCTCGCTCTTTCCTGTGCCGTGCGAAAACCGGAGCGCTTGTGGTTGCTCTACCAGTTGCCGACTGACATTCGGGCGACCCTGGTCAAGCGAGCGCTCGTGGGTGTTCCCCTCGCGATTCTCGTGACGCTGCCGCTGAGCATCCCTGCTCTGCTCGCGAGCGCGCAGCCCGTCTACGCCGTCTCCATGTCTGTGGTCGCCCTCTCCCTGGCCTCCCTCTTGGCGGGCGGGCTCGGCGTGCTCGCGAGTCGCCCGCTCCAGCAGGAAGACCAAGGGCGGCTGCGAACTCTCTCCTCGAACCTGGCCTTCTTCGCACCGTACGGTCTCGTCGCGCTCGTGGTGACGAGCTCCGCCTGGCTCGTCGCGCTCACGTTGGCGCTCTACGGCCTCTGGACTCTCGGGGTCTGGAGACGGGCAGGTCGTCACATCCCCGGCCTGCTCGATCCGTCGGAGCCCGACCTTCCTCGTGTGCGCCTATCACTGTTCGCCGTAGGGAGCGCCGTGTTCGTCTCGCTCGCGGTGTTCGTGCTGGCACGGCTGAGCGGAACGAGCCTCCTGGAGACGGGCGCGCTCGCCGTGCCCGCTGCCGGCGCGACAGCCAACTGGATCGTGGCAGGCAGCGGCTTCCGGCGCGGCAGCTGATCCTGTTCAGCCACACCCGCCGGCCGCTCTCCCTGCTGCAGACACTGGCGCTTGGCCAAGCTGTGTCTATGTCCCGGTTCGAGGCAACCCCCATGCCCTACTCGGATTGGGTCTCCGATGTCCGTACGCGAGCCGGCCTGCCAACCGGCGGAGAGGCGAAGCGTACGCTCGAGGCGACCGTGACAGTATTGGGGCGATCCATCCGTGATGTGGACGCCCGTGAAATTGCCGATCACCTCCCGCGAGAGCTCGCGTGCATTCTCGACGCGCTCGAGTTCACGGAAGAGCTCGCGCTCCCCACCTTCGTCGAGCGGGTCGCGCAGCGATTGGGTCTCGATCCCGACGCGGCCCTGCCCCGAGTGGAGGCGGTCTGCGCCGTGCTCAGCGGCCGGCTGCCCTCGAGCATGCGCTACCGCATGCCCGCGCCCCTCGCCGTGCTGTTTCAGGATCCGGACGCCGTCCCCGCGCTGAGCGGGAACGGGGCCAAGGTCTGGGCCCACGCCCGCACGCTCATCGAGGACGACGACGACGACTGAGGCCCAGGGCCAAGAGCGCTACCCACAGCGCGCCGAGCCCGCGCCGCGAGCCACCAGTGCCGATGGAGCAGCCGCCGCCCGATGTGGGCATCACGCTGGCGTCGCCGCCTGTTCCCGCGTCGTCGTCGATCACGCCGCCATCCGGCGCGCTCGGCAGGTCGACGCGGGTGATGCGCAGGGCGTCGTGCACCACGGCGCGTCCGAGGCTCGCGCTCTCGCCGCTGGCGTCTCCGAGGCCCAACCATTGCTCGCCGCCGGCGGCGAAGAGGAAGTCGCCCAGCCTCTGCCAGCCGTCCACGGCGCTCTGGTCGATGCGCACCGTCTCCGAGACTCCCGCGTGGTGCACCACGTAATCGGCGCGCGTGGTGGTGGCGTAGGCCGCGGGCGTGCTCACCTCGAGGCGGTAGCGCCCGCTGGCTTCGAACTGAAGGCGGAACACGCCCACGGCGTCCGCGCTGCCGTCGCGAGTGGGCGTCCAGAGCAGGCTGCCGCCACTGCCCGCGCTCTCCTCGTTCCAGGCCGAGGCGCTCCCAGCGCGCTCGAAGCAGGACTCGGACTCTTCCAGCGTGCGTCCCACTGCGGGGATGCTCGCGCAGCTCACGCAGTCGGCGGGGCAGCTCGTGGGGTCCTCGCTGGCGTCGCAGAGTCCATCGCCGCAGGACACGACGGGGCCGCAGTCGGCGGGGCAGCTCGCGGCGTCTTCGCTGGCGTCGCAGAGTCCGTCTCCACACGTGACTCCGACGAACCCCAAGGCCGCGAGGGCGGCGGCGTCGCCGTTGAAGAAGTCCATGTCCACGTTGCCCGAGATGCCCGCCACGCTGCCTCTGCTCGAGTCCTGCCAGAACACCCAGCGCGTCCACGGGCTCGGCATGCTCGGACACAGGCTGGTGTAGTTGGCGACCCACAGGGGGTACTCCATGAAGTCGGGCGAGCCGAAGGAGCCGTTCCAGAAGCCGCTGCCGCTGTAGATGAAAGGCGTCGTGCCGGTGGCCGCGGCGACGTGCTCGAGCCAGCGGCGCATGTTCGCCTGCACCGTGCTGGCGGATTGGCCGTCCATGGTCTCGGCGTCGAGCACGGGCGCGAGGTCGCCGGGCTCGAGGGCGCCCATGCGCGTGATCAGGATCTCCGCGTCTGCGATCGGGTCGTTGCCGGCGCGGAAGAATTGGTAGACGCCACGCCGGATGCCCACGCGCTTGGCCTCGGCCCAGTTGCGCGTGAATTCGCGGTCGAGGAAGTCGCCGTCGCTGACGCGGATGAAGGCGAAGGTCACGCCGTCCGCGGCCACGGCGTCCCAGTCGATCGTGCCCTGCCAGTGGGAGACGTCGATGCCGCGCAGGGTCGGGCCGTCCGCGCACACGCGCAGCATGGCCTGGGCGCCGCCCACCTCGCCCGGATCGTAGCTGCCGCTGGCGGCGTCCTCGGAGCAAGCGCTGGTGAGCAGTAGGGTCAGCGGGAGGAGCGCGAGCAGGCGACGATGCAGCATGTCGCGCGCACGATAGCACGAGCGTAGCCCGAACCTCAGTGGGGGTCAGCGGTGCTCGGCGTTCCTCGGCTGGCCCGCGAGCGTGAGAGGCGGTGGGCGTGGATCCTTGGTGAGCAGAGCCAGGATGAGTCCCACCACCGGCAGCACACAGCCGACGAAGAGGCCGTCCGCGTAGCCACCGCTGATGGACTTGGACACGGCCAGCAGGCTCGGGCCCAGAGCGCTGCCGATCACGATGGCCATCATCTGCACGCCCGCGATGGAGCCCAGGTGCAGACGGCCGAAGAAGCGCGGGAGCGCCACCGTGGAGATGGGTCCGAAGAGGCCACCGCTGACGCCGAGGCCCAGGGCCGCCAGCCAGAAGAAGCTCGGCTCCCCGATCCAGGCGGCCGAGGCGACGCCCAGACCCTGCGCCAGCATCATCACCACCAAGAGCGCGCGCATGGGCAGCCGGTCAGCGGCCCAGCCCGCGAGGAAGCCCGTGGCCGTGGAGATCCCCGCCATGGGCAAGAAGAGCGTCACGACGCGGGCGCGGTCGAGGCCGGCCAGGGCGCCCAGGTCCACGATGTGAAAGGTGATGGCCGTGATCAACAGGCCCTGGAAGGCGAGGGCGAGGGTGACGCTCCAGAAGGCCCGCTGGCTCACGGCCTGGCGCCGCGTCAGGTCGGGCTCCTCGGCGGCGGGCGAGCGGCCCCGCGCCCGGCTCTCGTCGGCGGTCTGCTCGGCGTCTCCGTCCATGCGCAGGCCGCAGACCTCGGGGCTGTCCCGATAGAAGAGCCAGCCCACGACGCTCATGCCCAGGCCGACGATCAGGGCGAGACCCAGCCAGGCGCCGCGGAAGCCCGCGAGGTCGATGCCCCAGGAGAGCACGAGGGGCGCGCCCGCGAAGCCGAAGGCGATGAAGAGGCCCGAGATACCTGCGACCAAGCCTCGGCGGCGATCGAACCACTTGCCCAGCATGGTGCGGCTGACCATCGTCAACATGCCCTGGCCAGAGAAGCGCAGCAGCACGAAGCTGAGCGCGAGCGCGACGAAGGCCACGCTCTCGGCGCCTCCCAACACCTGGATCACGCGGTCGATCTGGCTCAGCAGCACCAAGGTCAGGCCCAGGCCCAGGGACGAGAGCACGACCAGCACCCGCGCACCCCAGCGGTCGAGCAGCGTGCCTCCGAAGGGCAGCAGCAGTCCGCTGGTCAACGTGCCCGCGAGGTAGGCGTTGGCGAGGCCGAGGCGCGAGAGGCCCGTGTGCTCGATCAGCGCGTCCGTGAACACGCTGACGCCCATGGTCTGCCCCGGGATGCTCATGACCACACCGAGCGTGGCTACGCCGACGATCACCCAGCCGTAGAAGAAGGGTAGCCGGGCCGGGTCGAAGGGTCGCTTGGGGGAGAAGAGCGCGCGCATGGGACGGGCGGATAGCGCCAAATGCACCCGAGCGCTCCCCGAAGCCGCGCTCTTCGTTCTCTCGATCGACGAGCTCTGGGAACGCCGCTAGCGTGTGCGGTCTGCGCTGCTTCGATTTGACAGGTTGGGGCGTCCGCCTCTGGCCAGATCCGCGATCGTGCAGCGTGGGCCGTTGATGGTGACGTCTGCGACCCGCCAGAACTCGCGGTTCGTGCCGTTGCGCATGGAGATGGGGCCGAAGGTCTGGGTCGGCGTCGTGGT
Organism: Deltaproteobacteria bacterium; assembly: GCA_013151775.1. GTDB lineage: Bacteria > Myxococcota_A > Polyangia > Polyangiales > Houyiibacteriaceae > JAADHO01. The sequence continues at coordinate 11,761 of JAADHO010000108.1, forward strand.
GGCGCCACCGCAGTAGATGTTGACGGTGACCCGGTTGGCGAAGCTACGCCAGGCGTGGATCCCGATGCGGTAGGTGCCGTCGTGGGGCACGGGGATGTTGATGTTCTCCGGCCCGAAGCCGCTGGTGTTGTCGATGTCCAAGCTGGCGTTGTCGTCCGTGCCGGGGGAGTACCAATTGGGGCCTCCGCCGACGCAGTTGCTGAAGTAGCAGTCCCAGGGGCTGGTGAACCAGCGCATGCCGTCTGGGTGCAAGAGGTGCGTGTCCATGTCGGAGTTGTTCGTGTCCCAGAACATCTCGATGCGTAGACCTTCGCTGGCGATGGCGGCCACGTTGGCGACGCAGCTGTCGCTCATGCCGTCGTCATCCGTGACCGTCAGCTCCAGGCTGTAGTCGCCGGCGATCTGCGGGGTGAAGCGCGTGGTCTGGGCGCTCCCGGGGCGTGGCGGACCGGAGGCGGCGCCCGCGGGCTGACGGATCAAGCGCCAGCGCCAGCGCACGATGGTGCCGTCGTCCACGGCGCCGCCCGGCACCTCGACCTCGGTCAAGGGCGAGGTCTCGACGTCCGTGCAGATGGCGTCCGGTGCCGTGGGTGTGCCGATCACCTCCACGGTGCAGCTGGCCGTCAGGCCGTCCGAGTCCGTGGCCGTGAACTCCAAGTTGTAGCGACCCTGCTTGTCCGGCGTGAAGCCCGTCGTGCGGCGGTTTCGAGGGCTCAGCTCGGCGGCGCTCTCCGCCGGTCGCGAGGTCATCTCCCAACGCACGCGCACCACCTCCGTGTCGTCCGTGGCCTCGGCGCGCACGCTCACGGGCTGGCGTGTGGGCGCTCTGATCGGGCTGTCCGGGCAGGTCACCTCGGGCGGTTGGGTGACGCGGATGCGGGCCACGCAGCTGTCCATCGCGCCTTCGTCATCCGTGACCGTGAGCGTGAGCTCGTAGATCCCCGGGCCGTCGCCGATGAAGGTCGTGATGGCGGTGTTCAGAGGCATCACCCGCGCCCGGGTCCTGGGGGGTGTGGTGGCCACAGCCCAGCGGTAAGCCACCACGGCGTTGTCGTCGAAGCCGTCGCCCATCACCGTGAGCGGTTCGTTCACACCCGTGACGAGCTCGTCCTCGGGGCACAGGGCCACGGGCGGACCGACGATGGCGCTCACGTTCACGTCGCAGCTCGCCATGCGCCCGCCTGCGTCTTGGGCGCTGAAGCGCACGCGGTACACGCCGAGCTGATCCGGGGTCAGGGTGGTCACCGGGCCCGTCGTTGGGGCGATGCCCACGAGGGAGCCGCTCGGGCTCGAGATCAGCGACCAGCCCATGGAGACGATCTCGTCGGAGCTGTCCGCCGTGCCCGTCAGGGTGATGGGCAGGTTGGTGGTGGTGTACTGGGCCGAACGCCCGCAGTCGACGCTGAGGCCTCCGGCGTCCGCGTTTGCGTCGGGGATCACGCCACCGTCCGAGGCGGGGCCGACCTTGAGTGGCGTGCGCCCACCGCAGCCCGCGGCGAGCATGAGGGTCATCAGCGAAAGCGGAACGAAGCGTTTCATCATCACGAAGCCATCCTCATGCGAGTCCGAGTCGAGGCCATCCTAGCCCCAAACACGCGATCAGCAAGACTCGTGCCTGAGTTCGAACGAGCTGGAGTGCGGGTTTTCTCGCTCTTGGGCTGCCAACTCTGGGCCACAGCGTGCCACTCGAGCACGGCGTATGCGCGTGGCGTCAGTTTTCGCCCGTCAGTTTTCGCGCGCTGGGATCAGGCTCATGGCGCGCTCCGCCAGCGCCGTGATGGTCAGAGACGGATTCACGCCCGGATTCGCCGAGATGGCCGCGCCGTCGATCACGTAGAGCCCGGGGTAGCCGTGGACGCGATGCGCCGCGTCGATCACGCCCTCCTCCGCGGTCTCGCCCATGCACGCGCCTCCCAGGATGTGGGCCGTGGAGGGCACACCGCGCAGGATCTCCGTAGCCAGGGTCATGGTGACGCCGCCGATCTTCTCGGCGAAGCGTCGCGCGAGATCGTTGGCCTCGTCGATGAACGCTGCGGGCGCGGTCTGTCCCTCGGCCAGCTCGGAGACCAGGCCCTGCTTGAAGCCGGACCAGACGCTGCGTCCCAGACGAAAGCGCAGCGTGCTCTCCAGGGTGCGCATGTAGAGCAGCACTTGGCTCTTGCTCGCGTAGTCGGGGGTGGTCATGGCGCGGGCCCAGATGCGTGGGCTCTTGGCCACGCGCGCCGCGGCGCCCCAGAGCCGCGAGGCGACGCTCGCGCCCGGCGAGTGGGGCATGGAGAGCAGGCGGAAGAAGCCGGAGCCTTGGCCGTAGCGCACGGGCTCGAGGTGGCTGTGGTCGTCCGTGTGCAGGATGGAGGTGATGGCGACGCCGCGGGTCAGGTCCTCCTCGCAGTCCGGCGCCACCACGCCGATCAGCGCCTCGTTGTTGGTGCGCACGAAGTCGCCGAGCCGAGGCGAGAGCTTCGGCAGGCCCTCGGGATCGCGCTGCATGCGCAACATCAGAGGCAGGCTCCCGAGCACGCCGCCGGAGAAGATCACGTGATCCGCAGACAGCTGCTTGCGGCTCCCGCCACCGAGGCTCGCCTTGGTCTCCACGCGGTAGCCGCCCGCCTCGCGTTCGCGCACCGCGAGCACCTCCGTCTCGGCGAGCACCTCCGCGCCGCCGCGCTCCGCGAGGTAGAGGTAGTTGCGATCCAGCGTGTTCTTGGCGCCCACGCGGCAGCCCGTCATGCACGCGCCGCAGAAGGTGCAGCCGGTGCGCCGCGGTCCGTCTCCCTCGAAATACGGATCCTCCACCTCTTCGCCGGGTTGGCCGAAGAAGACGGCCACGCGGGTGGGACCGAAGTGTTCTTCGCGGCCGAGATCCTTGGCGATCTCGCGCATCACCCGGTCGCTCGTGGTCTCCCTCGGGTTCGGGTTGGCGCCCAGCATCTTCAGCGCCGTGTCATAGTGGGGCGCGAGCTCCGTCTTCCAATCTGCCAGGTCGCCCCAAGAGTCGGCACTGAAGAATTCGTCTCCCGGAGTCGGCAGGGTGTTGGCGTAGACCAGAGAGCCGCCGCCGACGCCCACGCCGTGCACCACCGTGACGTGCTTGAAGAAGCTCATCTGGAAGATGCCCTTCAACCCGGCGCTCGGCTGCCACAGCCAGCGACGCACTTCCCAGTTCGTTTTGGGGAAGTCCTCCGTGGTGAAGCGGCGACCCTTCTCGATCACCAGCACGCGGTAGCCCTTCTGTGTCAGGCGCAACGCCGAGACGCTGCCGCCGAAACCCGAGCCGATGATGATCCAATCGTAGTGCGCGTCTTGCATGGCCGGAGAATACACGGCTCGCGGTCATTGTGACCGTGCGGTCGTCAATTCTCTTCGGGCGGGTCTCTCTTCAGACGCCCGCGCCGCCGATCGATCGGTTCATGCCGACCAGGGTCAAGAGCTCCATGCGCGCGGCGGGCTCTTCCATGAACACCCCGTGGAGCTTGCTGGTGGTGGTCCACGAGCCCGCCTTCTTCACGCCCCGGTAGCACATGCAGAAGTGCTGAGCCTGGATGATCACCGCCACGCCTTGTGGATCCAGCGCGTCCTGGATGGCGTTGGCGATCTGGGCTGTCAATTTCTCCTGCACCTGCAGCCGCTTGGCGTAGACGTCGACCACGCGGGCGATCTTGGATAGGCCCACGACGCGCCCGTTGGGGATGTAGGCCACGTGCGCCTTGCCCACGAAGGGCACCATGTGGTGTTCGCAGTGGCTGTAGATCTCGATGTCGCTGACGAGCACGAGCTCGTCGTAACCTTCGACCTCGCTGAAGGTGCGCTCGAGGTGAGCCTCGGGCCCTTGACCGTAGCCTCCGAAGTGCTCCGTCATGGCACGCACGACCCGCGCGGGCGTGTCCAAGAGCCCCTCACGTGTGGGGTCTTCGCCGATGTAGCGCAGCAGCGCTCGCACGTGGCCTTCGGCTTCTTCTGCGCTGATCTTCGGGTGGTCGCTCATCACGCTTCCCTAACGCCGCCGATTGATCGCGGCAAGTGTTGGGCGCTGGCGAATATCTGCGGATGAGCCGTGTTGAAGAGATGCTGGACAGAGCGTCCAGCCACGGAGATTCATCATGGTCAGCTCTCTGCGACAACATCTCTTTCGTCACCTCGGCGCCATCTCGATGCTCGCCGCTACGGGCGCGGTGGCTCCCGCGGTGGCCCTCGCCGACATCCCCGACGACGTCCTCAGCGACGCCACAGCGGATGGTCTGGACGAGATCGACTGCACGGACGAGGATCGTCTGGCCCTGCTGCGGCTCTTGGCGGACGACGCGCGCCCTCAGATCCGTGCGGGCGCGGCCGACGGCGTGACCCGGCTGGGGAAGGTGGACCCGACGCAGGTGGAGGCGCTGCTGCTGCAGCTGGCGCAGGACGATTGGTCCGAGGTGCGTCTGGCCTCGGCGTTGGCCCTGACCTCGCACCTGAGCGCCGTCACGCCCCTCGGTCAGCTCGAGATCGTCGCGGGCTGGGCGACGGACGATCACCCGGGACCGCGCGAGGCGCTGGCTCACGCCCTGAGCAGCTCTCGGCCCGTGTTCCTCGCGGATATGGCGCTCGAGGTGCTCGCGGCCGATTCCCAGCCAGAGGTTCGCCGGGCCGCGGTGCAGGCGATTCGAAACCGTATCGCGGAGGCTCCCGCGTCCTACCGTCGCATCCTCGAGACGCGCTCACACGACGCGGATCGGCGCGTGCGCCACGCCGCCCGGCGCGGCCTCGTCGAGCTTGGCGCGCGCATCACGTCGTAGGGCCCGAGCCTAGCTCGCCTCGAGACGCTCCTCGATGCCTTCGGCGCGCGCGGGGCGGCCGGCGCGTCGGTAGCTCTCGGCGGCTTCACGCAAGCTCGCCTGGGCGTCGGCGCTGCGTCCCAGCTCCGCGTAGAGTTCGGCCAATTCGCTCAGCAGCATGCCGGCCTCGGCGTGGCCTCCGGGTGGCAAGAGCGCTCGCGCGTGGTCGATGGCCTCGCGAGTTCGAGCGCCTCGCGCGACTGGCCCGCCTGTCGACGCACTCGAGCCAGGGCCGCGCGCAGCCGCGAAGGGCCCAACGGATCCGTCTCGTCGGGCAAGAGCGCGAGCGCCGAAGCGAAGCGCCCAGCGGCCTCGTCGAGCTCGTCCGCGTCGAAGGCCAGGCCGCCGAGCATCTCCTCCGCGCCGCGCTGCTCACTCGTGCGATCGTACGCCGCCAGCGCCGGCAGCGCGCTCAGCAGGCAGCTCTTGGCCCGCGCCTCGTCGTCCGCCGCCAGCGCCGCCACGCCCGCCCAGTAGAGGCCGAGGCCCGCGCCCTCGTCGTCACCCGCCCGCGAATACAGTCCCACCGCCCGCTCGAGCAGGCGCAGGGCCTCGGGAAACTCGACGGCGGCCAGCGCGAAGAGCGAGAGTTCGGCCAAGCAGTCGGCGCGCCCGCGGCTGTGGTCCTCGGCCGTGAAGAGCGCGAGCGCCTGCTCGATCAATGCCCGGGCCTCCTCCGTCGCTGTGCCGCGCAGTCGACGCCCTCGCCAGAGGCGTTCCCGCGCGCGTTCGAGGCGGCTTTGGCTCACCACTTTGGGATAGGCTGCGCGACCGTGGGCGTCAATGCCCACTCTTGTGCTACACCCCGCCGATGCACACGCCCGACCGCACAACTGCCCCCACCAGCTGGGGACTCCTTCTGCTCCTGCCGCTGCTTGCATGTGGTGGCACTTCGAGCGCCGACGATTCGAACGCTGCCGACAACGCAGGCGAGTCCAGCGGCGGCGAGGTCGCGGTGGACGACTTCGACGGTGACCTCTCACTCGACGACGAAGACGCGGCTCCGCAAGCGGGCACCGTGATGCACCGCGTCAGCGCCGCGGAGGTGCTCGGCCTCGACCCGCCCGAGGCGCCCTGGGCCGACATGGACGCGCAGGCGCGCAACGACTACATGATCGGCAAGGTGTTGCCCATCATGGACGAGGCCTTCCGCAACCACGACGCCGCGGAGTATCCCGAGCTTCAATGCGAGGCCTGCCACGGCCCCGACGGCGAGGCGCGCCGCTACGCCATGCCCAGCGCCCACGCCAGCATCGTGCCGGAGCCCGGGACTCGCCCGTGGACCGGCATGGAGGCGACCTTCCCCGAGATGGTGGAGTTCATGCAGAGCGAGGTCGTGCCCAAGATGACCAGCATCATGGGCCGGGAGATCACCTGCGCGAGCTGTCATCCGAGCGCCGCTCCCGCGAACTGAGTCGACGCGCTAGGCTTGGCGCCATGCCTCGCCCACCCCACGCCTCGTCCACCACCCAGACGCTGTCCGGGAGCGTCTTCGGCTCGCTGCTCGCCCGCGCCAAGCGCCGCGGCCTGCCCGTGCATCCGCTGCACGTGGGCGACACCTACAAGGACCCGATCCCCGAGGCGCGCGCCGAGGCGCAGCTCTCGTCGGAGCACGCCGGGCTGCATCGCTACGCGCCACCCCAGGGGCTGCCGGAGCTGCTCGACGCGGTGGTGGAGCGCGAACGCGAGCGCGCGGGCGTGGAGCTGTCGCGCGAGGACGTTCAGATCATGAGCGGCGCCACGGCGGGTCTCAGCGTGATCGCGCAGGCGCTCTTCGATCCCGGCGACGAGGTGCTCCTGCCTTCGCCCTATTGGCCCTTGATCCGCGGCATCATCGCCTCGCGTGGCGCTGTCGCCGTGGAGGTGCCCTGCTTCCACGCCTTGGGCGAGCTCGACGTCGAGGCGCTCTTCGAGGCGCAGGTCACGCCGCGCACGGTGGCGCTCTACCTGAACAACCCGCACAACCCCACGGGGTGCGTCCTGCCCGAGGACGCCCTCGAGGCGATATTGCGCGTGGTCGAACGTCACGATCTGTGGCTGATCTGCGACGAGGCCTACGAGGAGCTCTACTTCGGTCAGGCGCCGCGCCCGATCTGGGCTCGTGAGGCGCTCCACGAGCGCGCCATCGTCAGCCACACCTTCTCCAAGAGCTACGGCATGGCGGGCGCCCGCGTGGGCTACGTGCACGGCCCCGCGAGCGCGATGCGCGCCATCCGTGGCGTCCAGACCTTCCTCACCTACTGTGCGCCGCGGCCCATGCAGTACGCGGCCCTGGCGTGCCTGCGTCATGGTCAGGGCTTCATCGAGGAGTGTCGTCGCGACTACGCCGAAGCGGGCGCGCGCGCGGCCGAGCTGCTCGGTGTAGCGCCTCCGGAGGGCGGCACCTTCCTCTTCTTCGACGCCTCGCCCTGCGGACGACGAGACGAGTCAGCCCTTCCTCGAGCGCTGCGTGGACGAGGGCGTGCTGCTGACGCCGGGCTCCGCCTGCGGCGTCGACTTCCCGCGTTGGGTGCGCATCTGCTTCTCGGTGGAGGCCCCCGAAGACTTCGAGCAGGCGCTCGCGGGTGTGCGCCGCGCCATGGGACGGGCGTGAGCGGCGACGCCTCCGTCATGTCCAACGTCGGCGTGCTCGCGCTGAGCGTGCTCGCGGCCTGCGCAGGTGCGGCTCCACCGTCGGCGCGCACCGCGGCCCGCTCGCAGACCTCCTCGAGCCCGAGCTGCGCCGAGCTCGTGCTGACGCGTCGTGACGAGCGCGCCCTCGGGTTGGTCGAGGCCGTCACGCCCGAGCAGGACGCCGCCAGCCGGGAGCTGCTCGCGAGCCCCAGTCAGGCGCGCGAGTCGCTGCTGGCGCGCTTCCGCTCCGAGTGGTCTGGATCTGCGCTCAACGTCGAGTTCGACCACGCGAGCCTGCGACTGCGCGGCCCCGAGCCGCAGGTGGAGCGCGCCTGCGTGCTCTCGCGGAGCATCTTCGACCAGGCGCGGCGTCACGCGGCGGCCGCCTCCGCCGAGTTCCTGGTCTCGGAGCTGAGGCGCCTGCAGGTCGTCGCCGACGACGCCACGACCGCGTTGGACGCTTTCGAACGCGAACATCCGCTCGCCGCGCAGAGCTCGGCGGACGCGCTCACGCGTCGGCGCCTCAGTCGAGAGCTCGAGACGCAGGCGGTGCTGCTGACGGAAGTGCAGGGGCGCCTGCGGGACGCCGCTCAGGTGCGCGCGAGCGGACTCGAGTCCGGCAGCGAGTGTCGCCCCGTCGTCTGCGACGAGTGACTCAGACGGCGTCGGCGGGTTGCTTCGCCCGGAAGATGTCGCAGCTGCCCGCCGGGTGAATCGGGCCGCGCACCAGGTGACAGCGCCCGCAGGCGCCCGGCTCGGCGCCGAGCCAGAAGCGGCAGTCCGCGCAGCGCCCGGCGCCCGCGGGAGCGCGGTCGACGTAGTGCACCGTCTGCCGCGTCTGCGTCCCATACTCGTCGAGCTCGGGTGCGGGGCAGGTCAGCGTCGAAACGGGCGCGCTACCTGCGCAGCCGCCGAGCAGCAGAGCGCCCGTGGTCCACAGAAAGCGTCGCCGATCCAGCTCGCGCACGAGACCGAGCCTAGCAGGCCCCGGGCGACAATCACCTTCAGATCACCAACAGCCCGTGGGCCTGATCGAGAAGGCCTGACAGCGCAGGCTCAGGGCGTCGCGACGAAGTTCGCGACGAAGTCGATGGAGTCGGGATCGGTCCCGAACACGCCGGTGCCGTGGGCGCCGGGGGTGTACTCTCGAAACTGCCAGCCCGTGGGCGCCGTGGCGGCGACGGTGTCGTTCCAGCTCGCCTCGCCCGCCGGGTAGACGAAGAGCCACGGCAGGGCGCCGTAGCGTGTCGCGTCGAGCGCGTTTTGGTTGGTGGAGTAGCCACCGCCCGAGAGGAACACGACCCGGCTCGGCAGGTTGGCGCTCGCGCTCGTCGCGTACGCCACGTAGTCGAGGGTCGTCGTGGTGCCGTTGGAGGCGCCCACGAGCACGAAGTCGCTGCCCGCCGCGTCCGCTCCCATGAAGGCCACGGCCGCTCGCGCGTCGAGCACGCCCTTGGATCCCGTGTAGGCCTCGCCGGCGACACCGCCCGAGCCTCCGGCGCCGCGTCGATCGACGTTGAGCACGCTAACGCCCCGGCAGGTGAGCGCCCGAATGAAGGCGGCGGGGTAGTTCGTGCGGTCGTTGCTCGGCGGGATCATGTGCAGCAGGATCGCCGCGCGGCTCGAGCCAGGCACGACGTAGCGATCCGCCTCGAGGGTCACGCCGTCATCCGTGTCGAAGTGCACGACCTCGGGCGCCGTGCCCGCACAGCCCGCATCCGCTGTGGCGCTGTCCGCTGTGGCGCTGTCCGCTGCTGCGCTGTCCGCCGTGGCGCTGTCCGCCGTGGCGCTGTCCGCTGCGGCGCTGTCCGCTGCGCCCGTGTCTCTCGTGCCGCCATCCGCCGGCGACGCGTCGTCTCCGCAGCCGAGGGTGAGCGCGAGGCTGAAGAGCAGGATCATCCTGAAGGGTGAGTACATCCGCGGAACCTAGCAGCGAGGGCACGCCATGGCATCCCGCGTTCGCCGCGCACCGGACGCGTCGAAGGCCGAGGCTCTCGCGAGCGCTCGACCTTCGGCTTGGAGGAAGAGGGCGACGCCTAGGCGTCGACGCCCCACTTCTTCTTGTTCTCGGCGATCTGCTCCGGAGTGGGCGACTCGCTCTCGTCGTGGGGCATGACCTCGAAGTTGTCCTTGTCTTCCATGATCTGCGCGTTCAGCGCCGTGTCATCCTCGCAGACGCTCGGCACGGAGACATCTTCGAAGATGGCCTCCCACGGGCACTCCGGCTCACAGGCACCGCAGTCGATGCACTCGTCCGGGTCGATGTAGAGCTGATTTGGAAAGCGCTCCTTGTCGTCCCCAGTGTAGGTGTAGATGCACTCTACAGGGCAGACGTCGACGCAAGCTTGATCCACGCAATCGCGGCAGAGACGAGTAATGACCCAGGCCATGTGGCTCCTCGATGGTTGGTATCTCGATGAAAACGGAGAGGCGTCTCGGGTAGCGAGTTCTTCTCGGAGCCCGTCGACCGTCCGCGATGCGGGTATGCCCCTCCTGCTCGCAGCTGGCAAGTCTCGTGTTGCGCGCGCTCACGGTCGGCGCGTCAGGCGACCCGCGCGGCCTCGGCGAAGCGCGCCACGACGGCGGCCACCAGCTGCGTGCTGTCGATGCCCGAGACGCTCTTGCCCGCCTGGAAATAGTCGCGGTAGCTCACGCCCTTCAGCGAGGCGCTGCGCAGCTCGAAGACGCTCTTGAGGCTGAAGTAGGTGCGCACCCAATGCTTGGCCCTGGCATTCTGCAAGAGGCGCCGGGCGAGCCAGCCCGCCTTGGTGCCGACCTTGGCGATGTAGGGCGTGCGGATCACGGCCACGGGCACGCCGCTGATGCGCTCCGTGAGCACGATGTCCTGCTCGCCCGCGCGGACGATGGCGGATTTGTAGTCCGGGTGGGTCTTGCACTCGTCCGTGGCGATGAAACGTGTGCCCATCTGCACGCCCGCGTAGCCCAGCTGAAGCGCGCGCACGAAGTCCTCCGGAGCGCCCACGCCTCCCGCGCAGACCAGCGGCGCGCCGAGGTCTCCGAGCTCGTCCATCAGCTGCTCCGGGCTCTTCTGCCCCGCGTGTCCGCCCGCGCGCGCGTTGACGCAGATGAGCCCATCCACGCCCGAGTCCAGGGCGACCTGAGCCCAGCGTCGCTCCGTCACGTCGTGGTACACCACCCCGCCCACGGCGTGCACGGCCTCGACCACCCAATCCGGTTTGCCAAGCGCCGTGACGAAGAAGCGCACGCCCTCCTCGAGGGCCACGTCGACCCACTTCTTCATGCGCTCCTCGTAGATCCTCGACGACTTCTCCACGATGGCGTTGAAGCCCACGGGCTTGTCCGTGAGCCGGCGAATGAGCCGTATGCCCTCGCGCAGATCGTGCTTGTGCACGAAGATCATGGAGATGGGCTGGATCACCCCGATGCCGCCCGCGCCCGAGACGGCGGCGACCAGCTCCGGGTTGCTGCACGGATACATGGCGCCGCAGATCATCGGCAGCTCGATGCCGAGGGCGCGCGTGAAGGCGGTGTCGAGCAGAGAGTCGGTCATGACGCAGGGTCTAGCATGAGC
>JAADHO010000295.1 GCA_013151775.1 Deltaproteobacteria bacterium
CGTGCGCGGCGGAGAGCTCGACCCGGAGGGGCGGCCCCAGACGCTGACTCTGGTCGCAGGCCAAGCCGTGGCGCTCACGCCGGAGCCCGCTGAGCCCGTCGACGCGCCCTCGGAGTTGGGCGCCGCACGGAGCGAAGCTCAGGGGCTCATCGAGGCCGCCTCGGCGGAGGCGGCGCCGGCCGTGGAGGCGCGGGCGCAGGCTAGTCGCGCCGCCCTGCTCGAGGCGCTCGAGGAATTCGAGACGACGCGTCGCCGAGGTGAGGTGTTGCGTGCACGTCAGCGCGGGCTCGCGCGCACGCACCCGCCCGCCGCCCGTGCGCTCTTGCCTCAGCTGGTGGATCACTCCCAGGCGCTGATCCGTGGCCGCGAGCGGCTGCTCGTGCGTCAGGAGCGCGCCGCGGCCATCGCCCTCGCCTCGGGTCAGGAGCTGGCCCTCGACGCGCGCGTGCGGGCCGCCCTCGACATGGACGCTCCAGTCTCCCCCGCCGCGGGGCATCCTTGACCTCTTGGCGCGCCCGCTCCTATCCTCTCGCTCGATGCGTGCGTTCGAAAACAGTTGCTCCCGGCACCTCGCCCCGTGGATCGTAGCCGCGGCCTTGGCCGTGCCCATGGGCTTGGCGTGGGCGAGCCCCACCGCGGCCCAGGAGTCCTTGCGGCTCTTCAACGAGCCGACCACCTTTACGGACGTCCCCGACGCCTTCGATGAGCAGGATCCCTTCGACCTGAACATCAACCTCGGCTTCCGGCGCACGCAGGAGACGGGCACGATCCAGCGCGAGACCTCCGCCCCGGGCGGACGCGACGGCGCCGCCTACACGGACATCGCCAACTCGGAGCGCCTGCGCAACACCCTCGACGTGGGTCTTCAGCTCGGTCTCTTCCACGACGTCGCGGCCTTCGTCACGCTGCCGGTCGTGCTCAGCGACACCCGCAGCCTGCGCCCCACGGGCGGCGCCGGCACCGAGGGCGTCTACCCGATTCACGACGGGGCGTCCGCCGCGGCCATGGGCATGGTTCCGCTTTTCAGCACCAACTTCGACGCGCCCACGCGCTCCGGCATCGATCAGATCCTCTTCGGCTTCGACCTCGGCATCATGAACCAGATGCGCACGCCCGAGCTGCCCACCTGGACGCTGCACCTCGAGGGGCGCTTCGGCATCGGTGAAGCCATGAAGGCCTGCGCCGACGGTGACGCCACCTGCACTCCGGGCGTCAGCCGCGGCAACAACGGCCTGCGCATCGAGACGCGCATGTCGCGACGCTATCGCTACATCGAGCCCTACAGCGCCATCGGCTTTCAGATCGAGTGGCCCGGAAACTCCGATCGCACCTTCCTGCCGAGCGGAAACCTCTCGGGCTATATGAACACCAAGCCGCCCATCTTGGGCGAGTTTACGGCCGGCGTGGCCATCATACCCTGGGAGCAGAAGGAGCGCTGGCAGCGCTTCGTCTTCGACGTGCGCCTGCACGCCCGCTACGTCTCCGAGGGGCGCGACTATTCGCCCCTCTTCGACGCCCTCGGAAGCTCCCAGAGTCCCTACCTGAACCAGCCGAGCTGCGAGGGCATCCCGCGGCCGGGCGCTGGCGACTGCGACGCCAACCCCGGCGGGTATCGCCTGGTGGACTTCACCGGCCTGACGGACACGCAGGGCCACGGCGAGTACGGCATGCGCCTGGCGGTGGAGATGCAGGCGGCGCGTTATGTGCGCTTCGGCTTCGGCGCCGACCTGACCTGGATCACGTCCTACATCATGACCTTCACGGACGCCTGCAACCCCAACGTCAACCCGGCTGGCGCTGACGACAACCGCGCGGGGAGCTGTCGAGGCGGCATCATCAACCCGGCTCACCGTCCCGCCATCGACACGCCGGGCAACCGCTTCCGCTTCAGCAACGGCCTGCGCTTCCAACTCTTCGCCTCGGCCACCGCGCAGTTCTGAGCCTGCTCGGGGGAGGCTCCATCACGAGCCCGCAAACTCGACCTGCGGCCCGAGCGCCGAGCTGGCCTTGGGCTCAGCGCTTGCGCAGCCAAACCTCGGCGTTCGGCACGAAGCTGAGCGATTCCCAGGTGCTGCTGGTGATGCCTCCCACGGTGAGCACGCCGCGTCCGGGGAACGGGGCGCTGGCCGCGAAGACCCGGCCCGTGCGTGGTACCGGGATCTCGCCGGAGCCCACGGCGGAGCCTGTGCCCGGGAGCGTGTTCGCCTCGAAGAGGGTGGCGGTCGGAATCACCGGGCGCCACAGGATCTGGGAGATCCCTCCGGCCACGAAGACGCTGCCATCATCCAGCGTCGCGCTGGTCCCGAAGGACATGGAGGGTGCGCTCGTGGTAGCGACGGTGGCGCCCGCCTCTCCGCCCGTGAGCGCCACCGTGTGGCTTCGCGTCGGACCACCGAGCTGAGTGCAGCGCTCGTTGGCGGCCGCGCTGAAGTCGGGGACCATGCTCCCGGGAGCGCAGCGCGGACCGAACCAGCCCACGGTGAGCATGGAGGAGCCGTTGTCCAGAGGCGCCAGCGTGGGGCGCAGCAGCGCGTATTGGGGACGCGGCATCTCGCTGGAGCCCGCAGGGTTCGGGTAGCGGGCGCCGGTGAACTCCCGGGCCGAGCGCACGCGGCCGTTCGGGTCGCCCATCTCGGGGGTCCACACGTCGGCCAGCCCGGCGTTGTCGGTCGCGTCCGCGCCGCCGACGATCCAGACCCCATCCGTGGAGGTCATGGCCGAAGGCAGCGTCCGTGCCGTGGGCAAGATGTTGCTCGGATTGAAATACACGCCGTAGCCGCCGGGCTTCTGGAGGTCGAAGATCTCCCAGGTTCCTCGCCCTTCCGCGTCCGAGCCTCCCGCGAGCAGCACCCGCTCGCTGCCTGATACGGGCGCAGCCGCGTGCATGAAGCGGCCCTGGTCCAGGCGCCCCGGAGCGCTGGGATCGTTGGCGCTGCCCACGAACCCACCTCGCGCGGGATCGCCGTCGGCGTCGACGTCGTCCAACTCGGGGTTCAGGGCTGGATCGAAGATCTCGAAACTGCCGGAGCTCGCGTCTCCGCCTGCGGCGACGAAGCGTGGCTCGAAGCCGCGCGCCGTGTCCGTGCCGACGGAGACCAGCTGAAATTGTGCGCGCGAGGCGCCGCCGGCGATCAGCACGCGTCCGTCGGGCAGGCGCGTCGCCGTGTGTCCGCCTCGGGCCGCGAGCATGCCGTTCGCGACCGGAAAGAAGCGTGCGGTCGCCGGCTCGAAGAGCCAGGCCTCGTCGCTTGCGACCAGGTCGAAGCAGCGCGACTCACTGCCCAGCGCCGTCGGGCAGTCTCCACGCGGCCCCTGGGTGAAGCCTCCCGTGATCAGCACTCGTCCATCCTTCAAGGCCGTGGCGGTCTGCAGGAAGCGTCCCGTCATCTCGTCGCTGACGAGCTCGGTGGTCGCGCCGACGCGGTACATGCGCACGGCGATGTGCCGGCGCTCTCCGGCCGCTAGCACGATGGGCCCCACACGCCCGATGTAGCCCACGTGAAGCGTGGGGTCGTCGAAGGCGCGCAGCTCGATGGAGAAGGGCGTGTTGATCGGCAGAGAGTCCGCGAGGATCTCCGCGCGGCCATCACGGTCGAGGTCTTGCACGATGCTGTTGGTAGTCTCCGTTCCCTCCGCAGTGGGAGGGCTCCCGACCGCCGAGCAGGTCGGATCCTCCGGTAGCGGTCCAGCGTCCCGGTTGATGCACGTCCCCGTCTGCATCGCTCTGATCACGACGAATTGCAGCCCCGTGACATCGTCCGGGATCGTGCCGCGCTCTGTCAGCCAGCTCACGCTGACGCCCACGGGCGGCGGGGTGCTGCTCGTGCTGCTGCAGGACGAGAAGAGGAGCCCCAAGGCCGCGAGGCCGAGGAGAGGGATCGAGCGTAGGCCACGCGAGGGCCGATTAGAGCGAAGCATCACTCTGGGAGCCTACCATCGTTGAGCTCGATGGGCAGCGTCTCCGCTATCCAGCGACGTTACTCCAGCGCGGCTCGCATCTCCGCCCGCAGGGCGCGCACGCGCGCGTAGGCGTCCTGGCCGTTCAGCTGGCTTCGGGAGGCCAACTCGCGCGCGACATCCTTGAGCCGTCGGCCTTGCTTCAGGGCCTCGCGCGCCATCTCGAGAGCCGCCTCGAGGATGGCCTCTTGGTCGCGGGATCCCTGTCCCGCTTCCACCAGCAGCGTGATCTCACCGCGCACGCCGGAGGCGAAGTGCTCGAGCAGCTCTAGCGCCGTGCCCCGGCGGACCTCTTCGTGGAGCTTCGTCAGCTCGCGGCAGACGGCCAAGCGGCGGCCGCCCAGGAGGGGGTGGAGCTCGCGCAGGGTCGCTAGGAGCCGTCGGGGAGACTCGAAGAGCACGCTCGCGCTCTCGTCCTCGGCGATGGCGCTCAGGGCTCGCTTCCGCCTGCTGCCTGCACGCGGCAAGAAGCCCACGAAGCGGAAGCTCTCGGCACGCAGCCCCGCGACGGAGAGGCACGCCGTGAGCGCGCTGGGTCCAGGCACGCTCTCCACGCGCACGCCGGCCTCGCGAGCGGCGGCCACCAAGCGGCCGCCCGGATCGCTCAGCACGGGGCAGCCGGCGTCGCTCACCAGCGCCAGGTGGGCGCCGGCCTGCAGGCTTGCCACCAGCTTGGCGAGCTTCGCGTCGCTGCTGTGGGCGTGCATGGACTCGAGGCGCGCCTCGATGCCGTGGTGGGTCAGAAGCGGGCGTGTGTGACGTGTGTCCTCGGCCACGACCGTATCGGCCTCGCGCAAGATCCGCAGAGCTCGCAGGGTGATGTCCTCGAGGTTGCCGATGGGCGTGCCTACGACGGAGAGCAGTCCGGGAGGAGCCGGCGACTCAGGAATCGTAGACCTCCCCCACGTCCTCTCCGAAGCTCTCCTCCAGGTGCCGTCGCAGCTTGCCTCGCAGGCGCTTCTCGATCTGCCGCACGCGCTCGCGGCTCACGCCGAAACCGGCGCCGAGCTCCTGCAGAGTCTTGGGATCCTCAGCGACCAGGCGCTGATCGAAGATGATGCGCTCCTTGCCCTCGAGCGTGCGTCCAAGCTCGAGCACCTTGCGCGTGAGCTTCTCGGTGATCTCTGCGTCCGCGATGGCCGCCTCCGTGCCGACGCCGCCTGAGGGCAAGAGCTCCACCCGGGCCACCTTGCGTCCGTCGTCGGCACCCACCGGCGCGTCCAGCGACGCCTCCCCCGCGGCGAGCCGCCGATCCATGGAGATCACGTCCTTCTCGGGCACGTCGAGGCGTTCAGCGATGCGCGCCGGGGTCGCCTCGATGCCCAGGGCCGCCAGTCGCGCCTTCTCCTTCTTGAGGTTGAAGAAGAGCTTGCGCTGCGCTTGGGTGGTCCCGACCTTCACCAGCCGGTGATTGTTCAGGATGAAGCGCAGCATGTAGGCGCGGATCCACCAGGCAGCGTAGCTCGAGAGCTTCACGCCCTTGTGGGGGTCGTACTTCTTCACCGCCTGCATCAGCCCGATGTTTCCCTCCTGCACGAGGTCCAGGAGGTTCTTGTAGGCCTGTCGATAGTCGTAGGCGATCTTCACCACCAGCCTGAGGTTGGCCGTGACCAGCTGCCGCGCCGCGTCCAGGTCGCCCGTCTCCTCCAAGCGCAGCGCGAGGGCTTGCTCCTGCTCACGGGTCAGCAGCGGGTAGCGCGACACGTCTCGCATGTAGGCCGCCAGGGGATCCCGCCGGTCGAGGGCCGAGCGGCCCGAGTCGAGCTTCGTGGGCAAGTGGCGGCGCGAGCGCGGCGTGTCGAGCACCTCCGCCTCCAGGGCGTCCGGTACGGCGTGGGAGTCGAGGACCACGGGCGAAGTCGCGTCGAGGTCGTCCATGTCGTCGTTGGCGTCCATGTGGCTCCAGACTCATAGGTCGGTCGCGGGGGCCGGGCAAGTGCGCTCACCGAAGACCCGGGCGGCTCCCCTGTTGGTGGGCGTGTGAGGCTGAGCCTATGGCGGAGTCAGGCGCACGGGGCGCAGGAGAGCGATCAGCTCCTCGTCCTCGACGAAGAGCGCGAACTCCACGCCCACGGAGCCATCCATCTGTCGCTTGGACCAGGCGTAGGTGGGCGAGACGCTCTCGAGCTGATCGCGGACTTCGGCGGGCACGCGCCAGGAGGTGCCCGCGTACTCGCGCCTGCGCAGCATCTTCTCGAGGCTCTCGTCATCGACCAAGGAGCTCAGCATGGTGACCTGAAGGTGGGGCAGCCCGTTGATGGCGGGCAGCGGGTCACCTCCACCGCCCACGGCCACGGAGGCCGCGAAGGGGGGATCCTCGCCCAGAGCTTTGCGCGGGCTCAGCGCGGCCTCGACGCGCAGCCGGGGCGCGTCGTGCTCGAGGTTCAATTCCCCCAGGACCAGCAGGCCATCGCGCATGGCCTCTCCGAGCAGCTCGCGGTCCGAGTCCGCCAGGATGTCGACGATCTCCGTGCCGATGTCCGACGGGAGTACCAGATAGGCGTCCGTGTTGCTCGACGCCACCGGCTCCTCGAGCGTGAGGGTGCCCGGAGCGCTCGCCGATGGCGTGCTGACCACCAAGGCCGCCATCTCCTCGCCTTCGGCGAAGACGACGCCCAGCGGGACGCCAACGAACGCTCGCGCGAGCTCGGCGACGGAGGCTGGAGTCATGGCCACGCGCGGGAGCATATCGAAGCCCACGCAGGCCGCAAGCGAGCTGAGGCCATCTGGGCCATTCAGCCCTCGGCGGCGGGTGCGTCGTCGGTGGCGGGTGCGTCGTCGGCGGCGGGTGCGTCGTCGGTGGCGGGTGCGTCGTCGGTGGCGGGTGCGTCGTCGGCGGCAGGCGCATGCTGAGTCGTGCCCGCAGGTGGGGGTGACTGCCCGGCCGCTGTGGCGTTCAGGTTTCCGATGGGTCCCGTCAGGCGGTACTGCAGTGCTCCGTCAGGGGTGCGCGCCGGTGCCACGCGTGGGTTCAGCTCGAGCAAGGCGAAGAGCGCCTGCGTGCGGTCGCTCTTCTGCTTGTAGGCCTCGAGGAAGTTCACCCGCAGCAGCAGGTCGAGGCGAGACGAGCGCATGGGGCGCAGCAGGCGCAGCGTACCCGCGCCGTCGAGCTCCGCGTCCTCTCCGTGGGCTCTGAGGCGCTCGATCTCGGCGACGCCCTCGTGTGCGCGCAGCCTCAAGCTGAGGTCACCCGCGCGCACCTGCTCGATCATCAGGCCGCTGCCCATGCCCGGCAGGGCCAGCTTCGCGTGGCCGTCGCCCAATTTCAGATCGGCGACCTCCAAGCTCAACTCTCCTTGGGTGTCACGCACCTCCTGCGCCAAGGTCATGTCCACGTGTCCGCTCGCGGTGCCGGTGACGGGGATGCCCAGCCCGCCTCGCAACAGACCGATGCGCCGAAGATGCAGGGACTGCAAGTCTGCCGTGACGTGCAGGACCCCATCCGAGTCAGCGTATTCGCCCTCGATGGAGCCCCCCGCGAGGCGCGCCTCGTAGCTCAGATCGAGCCCGCCGGAGAGCAAGGAGAGCAAGGAGACGCGCGCGTGCACGCTGTCGATGTTCATCTCTACGGGCTGCTCGTCGGGTTCGGAGGGGCGCTTGACCAAACGAATCCCCGTGGCGTCCACGCCGGTCACCCATGAGGGTGAGAGGTCCACAATCTCGAGCTGCAAGTCGCTCGCGTGCCGGCGCCCCCTGCTGTCTGCGGGCTGCTCGACCTCTTGGATCAGCCAATCCTTCAGCCGGTCGTAGGGGAAGGTGAGGTAGGCGAAGAGCAGGAACGCCCCAAGGAAAAAGCTGGCGTAGCCCAGCCATGGCGCGAGCTTGCGGATGAGCTTCTTCAACCGCTTCATGGAGAGGGCGGTCCCGCGCGATGGCCTGCCCGTGGCCGGGTCGGACTCGCGGCGTCAGCCGTCGCGCCCTCTGTTTGATAGGCGATGAGTCCCACCTTGACGTTGTAGCGATCACCGGAGCGAAAGTGTTCGAAGTGCAAGCGGCTCACCGCGACGGGGAAGGGGCTGTTCTCGATATCCGTGAGCATGCGGATCACCGCGCGCAAGCCCACGTTGGGCAGCGTCGCTCGCAGCTCGCGTCGACGGAACTCGCCGACCACCTTCTCCGGTTGGTCGGTCACCTCGCGCAGGGTCAGCTCCTGCAGGCCGGCCTTCGCCTCGAGGAAGCTGCCGAGGGGAGGCGCGGGCGTGCGGTAGCGTCGCACGGAAGCTTCGCGAGCGGCCTCGCGACCTTCGAGCCGGCCACGAGCTTGTCCCAACTCACGTAGCACGGTCCGCACCTCTTGATTCTCGTCCTCGAGATTCGAGATCGACGAGGTAAGGAGATAGAAAGGCACGCCCACGAGCAGCACCGCGAGCACCCCCGCGAGGGCGGTGACCAAGAGTCGCTCTCGCTCGTTGAGGTTCTCGTAGGCGCGTCGCGCGCTCTCCGTCATGTCAGTGATGGCCACGGCTTCTCGATCCTCTTCGGTTTTTGGTGGGTGCGGGCGCCCACGGGCAGCGGATGTCGACCTCGAGGCGGTAGTTCAGCCCCTCGTTGCCGGCGCCAGGGGAGGTCGGGCCGCGGCGGATCTCCTGGAAGCACTCGTGCTCGGCCAGCGCCTCCGCGATGGTGTCTCGCTGGGCGATGGACTCCACCGTCCCCTGCACACGCATCTCGCCATCGTGGGCCTCGTCGTCGAGCTCGATGTCCAGGCGCCGTGTGTCGTGCGTGATGTCCGGCGGGATGGCCTTGCTGAGGGCGTCGAGGGCATCCCAGGCGTCGAAGCGCGGCAAGGGGTCCGCTCCCGAGCGACCCCCGGCGAGCAGCTCGCGGGCCCGACTGGAGCTCTCCGTTCGCACGTCGAAGTAGCGCTCGGTCATATCCCCGAGCTCCTCACCGAGGCGCTCGTGCTCGCTGCTCAGCGTGGAGTAGCGCGCCCAGACCGAGAAGCCGAGGCTGAACACCACGCTCAGGGCGCAGGCCGCAAGCAGGGGAGCGTGTGCCCTGAGCGCCCCCGAGGCCTTCCTGCTGGCGAACTCGCCCCGCCGCAGGTCGACGCGTTTGCCCTTCAAGGCGGCGCGGCCGGCCAGCGCCAGAGCGTGGGCGAACTGAATGGACTCGGGCCAGACCGCCCCTGGCAGATCGGGCATGTCGGGGACGCTGGTCTCCACGTCGAGCAGACCCGCGAGCCACTCCGTCGCCTTGGGCAGGAGCGCCGCCTCGCCGATCAGGTAGGCGTGCACGGGGGCCTCGCCGCCGTCGCTCCGGTGGGCCGCGAGGGAGCGCTTCAGGTCCGCTTCCAGTGCTTCTCGGCGACCCGCCTCCACATCTGCGAGCCCGTGCCCGAGGGTGCGTGAGAGGGAGGCTCGGCCCGCGTCCAAGATCAGCACCTCGGTCCGGTCGCGGCGAATCTCGACCAACAGGACCGAGGCCTCCGCCGCGTCCAGGGGAAGAAAGGGCACCAAGCCCTCGAGACAGGCCGCACCCACCAACAGATGCTTTGGCTCGACGCCCGCGTCCATGAGCTCGGCCAAGCGCTCCTCGACCCGCGCGCGTGGAGCCGCGACCGCCAATAGCATCAGCTGGTCGCCCTTGATTCCGATGGGCTGCTGGTCGATCACGGCGTCTTCCGCGTCTAGTGGCAGCAGCGGCTCCAACTCGAAGGGCACGATGTCTGCGGCTCGCTTCGCGGCGCCAGCCGGAATACCCAGGCGGCGCATGGAGGCCTCCCGGCCGTCCAGATCCGCGATGATGCTGTCGGGCGCTCGGCCGCAGGCGCTCAGCACCTCCTCTACCGCTTGGCGCAAGCCTTCCGCGCGCTCCGCCGGAGAGCTGCCGAGCCAACGTGGCGCGGTCACGTAGGCGAGGGGCTCCGTCTTGCGAAGCTTGGTACGGAGCAGCACGCCGCGAACAGCGTTTTCTCCAATATCGAGTCCGAGTATTCTGGCCATGCTCTTTCGATCCGCCTAGTCCCTGCTCAGTTGGTCCGGCTCAGTCAATTCTAAAATGGTGAAAGATACCGAGGCCCGGCATACGCCCCGCGTTGGGCGGCGGTGGGGTCCAGCGGTCGTGGAAGTTGAGGATGGCGTCGAGGGTGACCGAGCTGCGGCCGACCTGGCCCGTCACCTGCACGTCGATGATGCGCGCGCCGGTGACGAAGGAGCCCTGCATGTCGCGGCGTTTGGCGGCAGGCACCGTGATGGGCTGGAAGAGCAGCAGGCTGTCGGGACCGAGGTAGCCCACGAGCATGGGGTAGAGGTCTTGCGGTCCCCCGCGGCCCTCGAGGAAGGTGAGGAAGTCAGCCGAGCGCGTGAAGAAAGGGATGGGGATCATCGCCCGCACGGTGGAGAGCAGCTGAATGAACTTGGCGCCCTCCGCCGGGTTCGTACACAGAGGCTGATTGTTCACGAAGGAGCAGACGCGAGCTAGTAGGACGGCGGGTGGCGCTTCGTTGGGGTTGACCGCGCCAGAACCATAGATCGTCAGTATGCGTGACGTCGGATCGTGGGGCCGAGGTTCGACAAAGGTCGCCCAGAAATCATCCCCCACGCCGCGGACCAGACGCATCTCTTCGAGTGAATCGAACGGTGCGTTCTTCACCTTGTAGGGGTCGTCCAAGCGTTGATAGATATCGTCCTCTGCACCCGCGCTCGTTACGGTTCCTGCCCCTGGATCGAAGCTAGAACGCTCCGTGTCGGGATCCCACCAATCGAGAATATCCGAGACGATATCCAAGCGCGACGTGTACTGCCCGTCTGCGTCCTCGCCTTCGAAGAGCGGATCGTAGGGGCTCGGAGATTGATAGCCTCCAATGAGCGCGAAGAGCTGCATGGCGATGGAGCGCCTAGCACGATCTCCGTCGAGGTAGAGGGGGTCATTGATGTTGATCTTGCTGTTCTCGGCGACGGACACGATGGTGCATGTGCCGGGGAGATCCTCGAGTCCCTCCGCGCTGGAGAATGCGTCGAAGCCGAAGCCGCTGTCTTCGCTGTCGTCTCCATCCTCGGTGTTCCTGCTGCCGTCTTCGTTCAAGGTGACCCGTGCCATGCCCGGGCGATGGCAGAAGGGCGAGAGGATCGAGTCCGCCAGATTCCAGACAGGCAGCATCGGCGGCGGTCGTCCGATGAGCATCTGGTACATGGGCCCGACGAGTTGGCGAATGCGTGGCTCCGCCGCCACCAAGAGGCGCGTGAGATCCAGTCCGCTGTCCGCCATGTACTCCGCCTGCAGGCGGTCACGCTCGGCCATGGAGACGGCGAAGGCCGTGCTCGTCGCCTCGTGCATCTCCGCCAACATCGCGCTCAGAATGGCGATCGTGGTGATCGCCACCACCAAGGCGATGCCGCGCTGCCGCTTTCCGCGCGTGAAGTGCGCACGCTCACGGTGTCGCTGAGAGCCCGCGGAGCCGACGAGCCGGACATGCCTACGCCGCCGCGCCGTCGCGCGGAGCTCGAGCCCGGCTGTGGTCGCGACGCTCATGGGTTGTAGATCGAGTGGTTGAGGGCCCAGACCAGGCGGAGCTCGGCCCGTGTGCCGTAGGTCAGCGTGCGGCCGTGGTGGCGTGGATCCCGCATCGTTAGCAGGATCTTCACCTGTGAGGGGAGACGATTCGGTTGCTGGGCGGCTTGGGTCGTGTCCCAGCTCCGGAGCCACTCGCCGCTAGCGGGATCGAGGTACTCCAGCTCGAAGCCCACCACGTCGTGGGCCAGGATCTGGACGTGCCCGCCTCGCTGAGGATCGTCGTCGATGCGGTTTTGCTCGCGTCGGGCCAGCACGCGTTGGCCGCGGTTGTCCGGATCGGGATCATCGGCGACGAAGTAGCTGAGCTCGCATTGATCCGACTCGTGCGCGTCGCGGCGCAGGCGCCGATGGGAGAACGAGGTGAAGTCGATCCGGTCGCGGTCGCCGTGGTCGAGTCCAATGAAGGCCGTGACCGTGGTTCGAAGGATAGTGTTGGGGTTCCGCTGAGCTGAGACATAGGCTTGTCCCAGCTCTCGCACCATGCGGTTGAGCGTGATGCGAACCTCTTGCATGCGGCCGAGATCCGCCTCCACGCGCGCCTTGTTGCGAGCAGTCTGCGAGAAGCCGCCCCAGACGAGCGTCGTCACCATGGTCAGGATGGTGATGGCGATCATCGCCTCCATCAGCGTGATGCCCTCGATCCGGCGTCGCGGAGCGTTCATGGCGTTGGCCCCGGAACCGCAGGCGGCTGTTCGGCCACCAGGAAGCGAGTCACTGTCAGCTCCCGATCGCGGCTCCCGACACGCCACTGCACGTGCACCGTGGCGCGCCGCACCTGCTCTTCGATGGCGGGCTTCAGCACGGGCAGCGCCAGGCTCATGGCCAAGTCGCCAAAGCCTCCCGAACTTACGCCTCCGCCCAGCACCGAGTCGATGGCGGCGCTCGGATCGTCGTCGCCTCCGGTGAGCGCGCTGAGGGCGTCTCCTTCCGCGTCCCCGTCGTCCCCGCCGAAGTCACTTGGCAGGACGATTCGATCGATGGTGGTTATGCAGGAGAAGCCCTCCATCTCCGCGTCTTCGCAGCAGTCGTCGCGCACCTCGTCGTCGATCGCGGGTAGGCCCTCGCTGGCCACCTGCTCGAGCACCTCGCCCATCTTGCAGCGGGCCAGAAACGTGGCCGTGGTGGTCATGCGCGCGCGACTTCCGGCGCGGATGGCTCCGCCTTCGCTGACGAAGATCGCCGTGAGTGAGATGGCCAAGATGGCGATCGCCACCATCACCTCGATCAGTGTGAAGGCCGCGCGTCTCATCCCGGATCCCTCACTTCGTCGACGTCCTCGTCCGAGAGCTCGTCGGGCTCGAAGGCGTAATTGTGCACCTTGCCGCGGCCCGAGATGGCGTCGATCTCCACCGAATAGACTGCGTCGCTTGGCCCCGCCAGCTGGACCACGGAGTGCTCCCCGAGCCCACCCGGGAAAAAGTAGAGCGAGGCTGTGCCCGACTCGCGAGGCTCGTTCTCGTGGGGCGTCAGCACGCGCACGATGCGGACGCCATCGTTCAACGGTCGCGCCTGGTAGCGGCGCAGAGTGTCACCCTGCACGCCTCGGATGGGCCCGAAGGGAGAGCGCCCAAGGGTCGGCGCGAGGGTGTCCTCGAGTCGCGCCTGGGCCGCTGCCCAAGGGTCCACAGCGGCGTGGTCCTCGTCCGTCTCGTCGCTGTTCGTCCGTCGCTCGTCGTCGTTCGCAGCCAGCGTGACGAAGCCCGGAGCCTCTTCGATGGCGATAGTCCCTCGGTCGAGGTTCAGAGCGATGCGCGTCGTGCTGCCTTCGATGATCGCCCGATCGTAGGCGTAGCGGCTGGCCGCGATGATGGTCATGCAGGCCTGCCGCAGTCGGCTCTTGGTCAGCGCCCTCAAGCCGATGGTCGCGCCCCCCGCGAAGAGCGCGATCAGCATGATCACAACCATGATCTCGATCAGCGTGAAACCCTCTCGACTCGCATGGGGTCTGCGCGTCGCTCGGGTCTCGCTCGATATCGGTGCGGGGCGGAACATGGGCTTACTGTACGTCGTCCTCAGAGCCGAACTGTCCGTCGGGCCCGGCCGAGAGGACGTTGATGCCCCCATTGTCACAGTCGATCTGGAAGTCGCGCTCCCAGGCGTCCGTCGTGCGCTTGCTGCTGTCGAGGGCGGCGTCTTCGACCAGGTCGTCGATGTTCGGGCAGGAGTCGCCGGGATGGTCCGCGAGATAGAGCGTCACGGCCGAACGGATCGACTGGGCGTCCGTGCGCGTGGACTTGATGCGCGCCTTCTCGAGCTGCGGCAGTACAGCCACGCCGACGGCGGTGGCGATCAGCGCCATGATGATCACCACGATCATGATCTCGATGAGGGTCATGCCCTCGCTTCGGAGGTGGCGTCGGGCTCGCCGGGTTCGATGCTGAGCGTGGATCATTGCGGGTCTCCTGGTTTGCACGAAGGCAGAGTTTCACGAAGGCTGAGTTTCACGGAAGGTCAGTTGGGGCTCAAGGCAGGTTGTCGTCGATGAAGAAATCCCCACTCGGTCCGGCGGAGAGCACGTCCGCCTCGAGGGAGTCGAGGTGACCGGGGCAGCGGACGCGCAGTGGGCGACCGAAGCCGTCCGTTGGTAGCGCGTCGAGGTAGCGGTGGCGTGTGCGGGGAGGATGTACGAGTTCCGTCGTCGAGCGCGGGCAGCGGCCCACCTCGATGCGGAAGGCGGCCACGGCGCGCTGCGTCTCGTCGATGCTGGCGAGGGTGACGCGCTCTGCCTCTCGCGCCGCCGCCGTTCGGTAGAGCCAGAGGGCGACAAGGCCGGCGCCGAGCACCAGCAGGGCGGGCCTGATGCGAGATCCCGCGAAGACACCGCGCAGCCAGGCGGAGCGTCGCTCCCAGGGCATGGCGATCGTCGTTCGTCTCTTGCTACGTGCCACGCCCGCCTCACTGCACGAAGTCGTTGATTTGGAGAAGAGGCATGAGGATGGCGAACGCCACGCTTCCCGACATGCCGCCCATGATCACGATGATCAGAGGCTCGAGCAGGCTGGTCAGAGCCTGCACTTTCATATCCACTTGCTCATCGTACGCCACTGCGACGTGTTCGAGCATCTCCTCGAGTTGACCCGAGCGCTCTCCGATGGCGATCATATGCGTCACGATGGGCGGAAAGCGCTTGCTCTCGCGCAGTGGCTTGGCGATGCTTTCGCCCTCGCGCACGGCGGCGCGAGCCTCCTCGACGACGCGCATCAATTCCGTGTTTCCCAGGATGCCCTTCGTGATGTCCATGGCGGTGAGCACGGGCACACCGCTCGCGAGCAGTGTGCTCAGCGTTCGTGCGAAGCGTGAGACAGCGACCATTACCATCAAAGACGAGAAGAGAGGGATGCGGAGCGTGAAGAGATCCCAGCGTCGCCTCCCTTCTTCGGTGCCAATCCAATGCTTGAAGCCGAATCCACCGCCGAGTGCGATCATGAGCAGCAGCCACCAGTAGCCAGTGAAGACGTCGCTGGCGAAGATGAGAACATTTGTATACCAGGGCAGCGCGTGCTGGAAATCTTGAAAAATGGCCGTCACTTTGGGCACGACGACCGTCATCATCACGATCATGATTCCGCCGCCCATCAACACCATGAAGGCGGGATAGGCGAGGGCTCCCGTGACCTTGCCCTTGAGGCGTGCTTGATTGTCGAGGAACTCCGCGAGGCGCCCGAGGATGAGCTCGAGGGTGCCGGATGCCTCCCCCGCTGCGACCATGTTCACGTAGAGAGTCGAGAAGATCGTGGGATGTTCCCGCAGCGCATCCGCCAAGGCGATGCCCTCGTTGACCTTGTCCCTCGTCTGAGTGAAGGCCTTCTTCAGCTCAGGCTGCTCGAGTTGGTCGATCAGCGCGCTCAGGGCTTCGACCAGAGGGATGCCGGCGCGGAGCAGGACGGCGAGCTGTCGCGTGGTGACCGCGATGTCGAAGGAGGAGACGCGGCGGAAGTAGCGCGCGATGTCGATCTCCCTCGCCGTCTTCTTTGCGGCCTCCGCCTCCTCGAGGATCTCGGTCACCATCACGCCGTCTCGCCGCAGGCTGCTGCGGAGGGCGCGGGCGTTGTCGGCGTCGAGCACGCCCTTCACCTTGCGTCCGGAGGAGTTGACTCCCTTGTAGGCAAAGACCGCCATGATCAGTCGAGCCCCTCTGCTTGGGTCGCGGCGAGCACCTCTTCGACGCTCGTGACGCCAGCGAGCACTTGCCGGGCGCCGTCGTCGCGCAGGATGCGCATGCCCTGCTCCTGCGCCACTCGCTGGATGCTCTTGGCGTCCGAGTCGTTGAGGATGGCTCGCCGCACGGCCTCGTCGACGACTAGCAGCTCGTAGATTCCGATGCGCCCGCGGTATCCCGTCTGACTGCACTGATCGCAGCCGCCGGGGCGGTAGAAGTGCACTCCATGCACTGGAGCGAAGACCTGCGTCGCCTCGGGATCCACAGGCTCCCCCTCCAACCCGAGAGCCTGCGGCGGTGCGGTCTCGCCGATCTCGCGGTCTCCGATCACCGTGGTGGCGGCGACGCGCTTCAACTCCGCGAGCTTCTCCTCCATGTTCTCGTCGTCGAGGCCGAGTTCGCGCAGATCCGCGTCCTTGGGTACGTAGGGGACGCGGCAGTGCGGGCACAAGCGGCGCACGAGGCGCTGCGCCAAGATAGCCATCACAGACGAGGAGATCTGGAAGGGCTTGATGCCCATGTCGACGAGTCGGTTGATGGCCGTCGGTGCGTCGTTCGTGTGCAGCGTCGAGAGCACGAGGTGGCCCGTGAGGGAGGCATGGATGGCGATGTCCGCCGTCTCGTGATCGCGGATCTCACCGACCATGATCACGTCCGGATCTTGGCGCAGGAAGCTCCTCAGACCTGACGCGAAGGTCAGCCCGATCTTGGGCTGAACCTGCATCTGTCCGATGCCCTCGAGCTCGTACTCGACCGGGTCTTCAGCCGTCAGGATGTTCTTCTCGGGCGTGTTGATCTGGTTCAGAGAACCGTAGAGAGTGGTGGTCTTTCCCGAGCCCGTGGGGCCAGTGACGAGTAGGATCCCGTTGGGACGGTGAATCAGCTTTGTCCAGACGTCGAGCTGCGCTCGCGCGAAACCCAGATCTGTGAGGTCGAGCTTGACCTTCTCCTTGTCGAGCAGGCGCATGACGACGCGCTCGCCGCGCGCTGTGGGGATGGTGGAGACACGCACGTCGACCACCTTGCCGGCGATCTTCTTGGTGATGCGCCCGTCTTGTGGGAGGCGCTTCTCTGCGATGTTCAATCCGGCTTCGATCTTCATTCACGCGAGCCACAATGGAGGCCAAGAATCCTCTGTTCGCCGTCTTTCGCGGCGACAGGCGACCATCGATGCGGTAGCGCACCACGACCTCACGATCCGTGGGCTCGATGTGGATGTCCGACGCGCGCTCTCGCACGGCCGTATAAAAGAGATTGTTGACCCAGCGGATGACGGGCGCCTCGTCCGTCATGTCGATCAGATCCTGGAGCTCCTCTTCCTGCTCTCCACCGTCCGAATCGGCGAGGGCCGTCTCGTCTTTGCGCTCGTAGATTCGGTTGATGGCGTCGTCGATGGCTTCGGCTGGCGCGGCCACCGCGTTTACGGGGCGACCCAGGAGTGCGCGTAGATCGTCCAGGGGCGCGGGGTCGAGGGGATCCCCCACGGCCACCACGACCTCGTCGTCACGCTCCCCGATGGGCAGGACGTGGTGTTGGCGCGCGAAGTTGATCGGCACGAGGTCGATCAGCTCCTCGGGCACACCTTCGGGATCGATGCGCTCGATGCAGCGCATGCCCACCTCATCCGCCAGCGCGCGCACGAGGCTGAGGGCGTCGATCGCTCGCGTCGCCTCGAGCACGTTGCGCAGAGGCGCTCCGCGCTCCTCGGCCGTGATCAGAGCCTCAGCGAGCGCCTCCTGCGATAGGGCGCCGCGTCTGACCAGGATCTCTCCGACGTAGTCCGGCAAAGGTCTACTCCCTCAGCTGAAGCTGTACGGGTTGAGTCGAAACGCCTTGGTTCAGAGTCGTCTGGGGCGTGGGAGAGGGGACGGGTTGCCCCGGATGGCGCGTCGTGGGCGAGATCACCATGTCGCCCTCGGCGGGGCCCCGCGGAGTCGCTGCTCCCACGGGAGGTCGCGCGTGATGTTCGGGAGGCGGCGTCCCGCGCGCTGCCTCGAGTAAGGTGTGCTCGTGGGCGAGCTCATCTAGCTCGTTGTTGATCTCCGCCACCAGACCTCGGGTCCGTGAGTAGTCCACGGCGGGCTCGTATTCGTCACCACGGAAGACGAAGTAGCGGTCGATGAACTCTTGGCGCTCGCGCATCTTGCGCTCGAAGATCGCGCGAAGGTCTCCGGCGGAGCGGATGATGTAGGGTGTCAGGAAGAGCAGCAGGTTGGTCTTCTTCGTGTTCCGGGTGGTGCGCCGAAAGAGCACGCCCAGGAGCGGGATGTCGCCCAGGATAGGCACCTTGGTCTCCGACGTGACGACCGAGTCGCGCATCAGACCTCCGATCACCACCGTCTGCTGATCGCGCACGACCAGCTGCGTCTTCGCAGTCCGTCGGTTGATGGAGACGACCCCGAGTGTGCCCTCCGTGGCGCCCCGCGAGGAGATCTCTTCTTCGAGCTCGAGTCGCACTTCATCCGCGTCGTTGATGTGTGGCGTGACGCGGATCGTCGTGCCCACATCCTGACGCGGCACGGAGCCGCCGAATCCACCCGCGAGTCCAGCGAGCCCAGCGAGTCCAGCCGCTCCACCTCCTGCCGCGCCGCCCAGACCGCCTGCGAGCCCGGCGAGCCCGCCCACGCCGGAGGCGATGCCCGAGGTTTGGAGTGGCACGTTCTCGCCCACGCTGATCTCGGCCTCTACGTTGTCCATGGCGATCAGGTGCGGTGTCGAGAGGATGTTGGCGTCACCTGAATCGGCGATCGCGTTGATCACCACACCGAAGGCAGGAATGGAGAGGCCGAGCCCGCTCAGCTGCTGTGAGTTGGGGATGTTCTGACCGCGTATGCCGAGGGCCAACCCCGTGAGCGAGTCTTGGTTGATCGGCGAAAGGGATCCCTGGGCGTTGAAGCCGAGCACCGTGAGCGCGCCCGTGTGCGGGAAGTCGCCGACGCCGCCGTGGTAGCTGAACCCGAGCTGGTTCGATCGGGTCACCGAGAGCTCCATGATCACCGCCTCGATGTAGACCTGCCGCCGGGGTGCGTCGAGCTCTGCGAGCACGTTGCGCAAGGCCGCGAAGTCGTGCAGGGAGGAGGTGATGACGAGGGCGTTGCTGGGTTCGTGGGCGGTCACGCGGATCTCGCCTTCGAAGAGCGCCCCCGAGGCCACGGCTCCCGCAGCGGCCGGACGAGCGGCCGCGCCACGCTTGCGCGCGCCGGCGGGGGAGCTCGAGCGTCCCGTGCCACCGCCGAGCAGACTCTCGAGCGTCGAGGCGATCTCCTCGGCGTCTCCATGCTGCACGTAGTAGACGTGCACCGAGCCTTCGCCTTCCACCGGCACGTCGAGTTGGCGGATCATCTCGAGGATGCGCAGGTAGGCGCCTTCGGTGGCCACCAGGATCAGCGAGTTCGTGCGCTCGTCCGCCAAGATGCTGGTGACGTGAGCGCCGCTCATGGCGGAGCCGACGGTGGTGCTCGTGGGCGACGCGCTGCTGCCGCGTTTGGTCGCGCGCGGCGGCGTCGGTCGTCGCCTGGGGGTGGACGCCGCGCCAGCCGAGGCGTCCGTGGGCGGGAAGATCTCGATCAGGCGCTCGGCCAGGTCCGAGGCCGTGGCATAGTGCACCGGCTCGACCCAGATCTGTTCACCTGTTCGCGGGATGTCGATCACCTCCACCAGCCGCAACATGCGTCGTATCTGCGCGCCCGTGTCCGTGATGATCAGCGTGTTCGTGGGCGCGTAGGCGGTGACATTGCCCTGGGCCGATTTGAAGCGCGTGAGCAAGGTCGCCACGTCCTCGGCGCTGACGTTTTGGATCGGGTGCAGGCGGGTGATGAAGCGGTCCGTGATCGCCGTCGGCGTGTCGCCCGTGTAGGTGGAGATGGGCTGGTTTTCGATGTTGGTGGACTCGACGATCTTCAGGTATCGACCGGCCGGCACCAAGGTCATGCCGTTGACCTCGAGGATGGAGAGGAAGGCGTTGTAGGCCTCTGAGACCCGCACCTTGGTGGGCGCGTAGACCGTGGCCTTGATGGAGCGCACCTTGCCCGGGAGGATGAAGCGCTTGCCCGTGATGTTGGAGATCAAGCGCACCAGGTCGGGCAGGTCCGCGTCCTCGAGGTTGAAGGTGACCAGGGCGCGCGGGGATGTGGGCTGGTAGTCGATGCCCGTCTCGAAGGGGGTGAGACCCGTGCCGCCTGCGGACTCGCTGCCCGCCGCCTCGGCCGCAGGTGCACCGCGGCGTCGGCCTGGCCGTCGCACGCCTCCGCCGCGCTTGCGACCCGCGGGACGCAGCTTGATCGCCTCTCGCGCTTGGGGTGGACGCACATGAACCTGGGGTTGCCCGGGTTGCTGTTGTTGCTCTTGGGCGTGCCCAATAGCCAATCCAGCCAGCATGATGCTGGCGGAGGTGGTCAAGATGGGCACTGCAATACGGAGTCTCACGAACGCTCCTGGTTCACTGGATGTTGTAGTCGATGGTCGTGGGCTGTCCGCGCCGCACGACTTGAAGGCTGAGGTGGTCTGCGTTGCGCAAGCGCGCGTAGGCTTCGAGGGCGCTGTCGGGGCTGCTCATGTCGAAGCCGTTGATGGTTCGGAGCATGTCGCCGTTCTGGAGGCCGAGCTTGCCGAGCAGGCTGTTGCGGCGGATGCCGTACATCTTGACGCCCACGACGCGTCCGCCCTGTTCGTGGGGGATGATGCGCGCCGTGCGCATCAGCTCGCCCTGATGGGCGAGGATCTGATCGACGAAGCCGCGCTGCACGTTGAAGTTCGTGTCGCTGACGCGGCTGATGCCCGCCTCCATGTCTGCGGCGCTGATCGAGCCGCCCGGCGTGGCCGGTGGAGCGGGGCGAGCGGGGCGAGCGGGGGCTGCCGGGCGAGCCGCGGCGACCTCCGGCGGGGCGAACATGGTGATCTGACAGGGGGCACCCGAGCTGGGCCGGAAGATCACCCTATGCTCGTGGATGGCGAGCAGCTCGCGGTCGTCCACTCTCATGCCTTGCCGGAAGAGCATGGCCTTGCCCGCGGTGCCGATGATGGCGGCGAAGCTCCACAGGGGGCGGCGCGGGTTCACCACCGCACCCACCAGGCGCACGCTGCCTTCGCAGACGGGCAGAGGGGCGTCTCCGTCGAGGACCTCCGGCGGCTCGACTCCATCGCTCGTGGCGACTGCCTCGTCCGTGGCTGAGCCATCGAGGGGGCCCGTTTCATGGTCGAAGATGTTGCGCCGGAGGATGTCCGTGTCGTCACGGGTTCTGCGTGCGTCCGCTCGGGGAGCTCCGGCTCGGGCGCTTGGGGGGGATTGGACCGATGTTACCAGGGGAAAAAACGACGCCGCGACGAGGTTCGTTGCGCCTTGCGCCAGGAAGAGGGCGCAGAGCAACAGCGCCGCTAGGACGACGACGACTCGGAGGCTTGGCTTCTTGAAGGCACCCATGGGCTCCCTGGGGTTGAGCAACGCGCGTGCCTAACCCGGAAACCCCGTGGAAGCCAGTGGTTCTCGGGGTTTTTCAGCCTTCATCGGATGGCGCAGCGAGGGCGGCAGGACAAGCTGGCAGGGATGTGGGCTCTGGGGCTCGAGGTCGTGCCAGAATGGCACTGGTTTTGTGCTCTCAGCAGGATCGCGAGCGATGTTCCCTCGGCGTGCTTCAGCTTGGCGTGCCCGGTCGCTCGGCGCCGAGCTTGCGGTAAATCGTGCGGGCCGAGATGCCGAGGAGCTGGGCGGCCAGCTGCTTGTCTCCCTGGGTGTGCGCGAGGGTGGCGTGCAGTACGCGCCTCTCGATCTCGCCCAAGGGCGTGCCGATGTCGAAGCTCAGCGTGTCTCCACTGCGCTCAGCACGGGCCACGCCTTCGGGCAGCTCACTGGCGGTGATCTCGACGCTCTTGCCCAGGACGACCGCGCGTTCGACCACGTTCTCCAGCTCGCGCACGTTGCCAGGCCAGTCGTAGGCGGTCAGCTTCTCCAGTGCCTCCCGATCGAAGTGCATCGGGCTCTTGTCGTTCTTGTGACAGTAAACACCAAGGAAGTAGTCGATAAGCAGAGGCATATCGCCTTGACGGTCGCGCAATGGAGGACTTGTCACCGCAATGACGTTGAGACGATAGTATAGATCTTCGCGAAAATCGCCCGTATCCACGGCCGCTCGCAGATCGCGGTTGGTCGCGGCGATCAGCCGGAAGTCGGCGCGCTCGGTCTTGCCGCCCACAGGTTCGTATTCGCCTTCCTGAAGCACCCGAAGAAGCTTCACCTGAACCTGTGGCGAGAGCTCGCCGATCTCGTCCAGGAAGAGCGTCCCGCCTCGGGCTTGGGCGATGCGCCCTTCGCGGCGCTGGATGGCGCCGGTGAAGGAGCCACGTTCGTGCCCGAAGAGCTCCGACTCGACCAAGGTCTCCGGTAGGGCGGCGAGGTTCACGCCTACGAAGGCGCCCTGCCGGTGGCTCTCTTCATGGATGAAGCGCGCCAAGAGCTCCTTGCCGGTTCCACTCTCGCCGAGCACGAGCACCGTCGCGCTCGAGGGGGCGGCCGTTCGTGCGATGTCCATGGCACGCCTGAGCGCCGGTGAGGATCCCACGATGGAGCGTTGCTTCAAGGCGGAGAGTTCCTGTTTCAGGTTGCGGTTCTCGGTGACCAGGCTCTGGCGCTCTGCCGCCTGCTTCACGGTCTTCACGATCTGCATGCGCTTGAGGGGCTTCTCGACGAAATCATAGGCGCCCTCGCGCATGGCTTCGACAGCGGTCTCGATGCTGCCGTAGGCCGTCATCACCACCACCTCGGCGTCGGGCTGCACCGTGTGTAGGGCCTTGATCAGGTCGACGCCGCTGACCACGGGCATCATCAGGTCGGTCAACACCACGTGTACGCGGTGGCTTCGACACAGATCGAGGGCCTTGCGGCCGTCGGGGGCCTTGAGCACGCGAAAGTCCTGCTTGGTGAAGATCTTGGCCAAGGATGTCAGGTTCGCCGGTTCGTCATCCACGATCAGGATAGTCGTATCTCGGGGATTTCTCATGCTCGTCCTTCGGCTAGAAATGACAAGATGTCAAGCGTGTCAGAACGTCGCGGTCTAGGGGATACCTAGAAAACGCCGCGGTTGTGTTTGAGCGTCGCGCGGATGGGCTGCCCGCGGGTTGCGCGAGGCACGTCCTCACGTGACGATTGCCAATATAGCAATAGCTGGGCCAAGTCGCTCGGGCACGATGCCGAGGCGAGTCGCTCCGGGCCACGAGCTCTAGTGGCGCATGGGCCCGTCGGGGCTATCCGACACGGGCAGGATCGGGGACCAGCGCAAGCGCCTCAGTAGATCGTCCTCGATGCGCAGGCCGCGGTCCGAGAAGAAGAGAGCGTTCTCCTCGAGGTTGCTACGGCGCTCCGCGATAAAGAGGATGCCGTGACCCTCGCCGTCGTAACCGAGCTGCACGATGGCGCTCTCGAGCCAGCGCCCGCCGCCCTCGAGATCGATCGCCTCGGGGAGCGTGTAGAAGCCCTCCACGGGCAGCGGGATCAGCGTGCGAGCCCAGTCCGGATCATCGAGCGGCGTCGTTGGCGCTTGCCAGAACCAGCGGTTGTTCTCGTTGTGGTAGGGCCGGACCACGAAGGGACCGTCGTCGCCATCGCCTCGATAGACTAGCGTGTTGGCGGGTATCTCTCGAGGTGCCAAGGGGTGAGCGAGGGTGGTTCGGTAGAGGCCCGCAGGCGGCAAGTCGCTCATTTGATCAACCTCGAGATGGCTTTGAAGGCGTCGCCCCCGGCGCGTGCGAGCCAGTCGAAGAGTACGCTCTCGACGACGTTGACGATGGCGCCATCGTCGCGCCAGAGGCCCTGCGCGACCTTCACGTGCCGCGGATCACGCGAGCAGGTGGCGTCGAGCGCTACGTGAACCTCGAAGCCTTGGGAGACCAGTCCGCGCGCCGATTGGTGCACGCAGATGTGACTCTCCATGCCGGCGAGGACGACTTGGGTCGCTCCGGTAGCTTTGAGCGCCTCGAGGATGGTGGCGTCCCGCGTCACGTCGAAGTCGAGCTTCTCGAAGCGCTGAAAAGGCGCTGGCAGCTCCGCGAGCGCTTCGGCCACCGGCGCCGCGGTGGAGCCGAGCCCCTTCGGGTACTGCTCGGTCACGATCACGGGGACGCTGAGGTGGCCCGCGCCACGTACCAGCTGCGCCGTGCACGCCGCCGCCTCGGCGCCAGCTGCCTCCGGCATCGCCGCCAGGAGTCGCTCTTGCATATCGACCACCAAGAGCACGCTCTTTCCCGTCTCGAGTCTCATCTGAGCCATGCCGACGCTCTAGCACGAAGCCAGCGACGGCGCCGACAGCGACGGCGCCCCAGCCCAGCGACGGCGCCGAGGTCCAAAGCGGTTCGTAGCCAGCGACGGCGCCGCCAGCGACGGCGCCGAGGTCTAAAGCGGTTCGTAGCCAGCGACGGCGCCGCCAGCGACGGCGCCGAGGTCTAAAGCGGTTCGTAGCGAATA
Source organism: Deltaproteobacteria bacterium (assembly GCA_013151775.1). Classification (GTDB taxonomy): domain Bacteria; phylum Myxococcota_A; class Polyangia; order Polyangiales; family Houyiibacteriaceae; genus JAADHO01. Next base: position 24,084 of record JAADHO010000295.1, read on the forward strand.
AACCGCGTTGGACGCTCCGCTCCCAACGTCAAGTGAACTGCTGGCTGGGTTTCCTGCCGTTCTGTCGTTCCGCATCGTTGCACATGCGCCGCATCTCGCCACACGCTCGTGTCCGCAGACGCAGGAAAGCGCCGCCCAGGCGATTCCGGAGCGGCGCGCGCCTCGAGGGCGGGATGTGTTCAGCGGGGTGGGTCGGCACCGGGCGGTTTGGGGGGGCGTCCTGTGCGCTGGTCGCGAAG
>JAADHO010000173.1 GCA_013151775.1 Deltaproteobacteria bacterium
TGCACGCCCAAGTCTACGTCGTGCCCCTCGGCGCGGGCCGCATGCGAGGCGACGTCGCCCGCCTGATGCCGCCCTTGGCCATGTCCTTGCCCCACGCGCTGAAGGCCGCACGCGCAGGCCGACGAGCGGGTCTGTGGACGACGATCTCCGGCGCGCCCCTGTGCCTGCTCGGGCCACACCACGCGCTCGCCTTGGCCTCCGCGCCACGCCACCATCCCTCGGCCTGCGCCGAGTGCGGTCGACGCGGGAGCTGTCCCGGCGTCGACGCCAGCTACCTCGAGCGCTTCGGCGACGGGGAACTCTCCGCCGCGCGCGCGCCGACGGGGCCGACGGATGAGAGCACAGAAGACTGGCGTCACGCCTTCGCAGGCGTGGGGCCGCAGCTCTGGCTATGACGCCCAGCGCGAGCTGCTAGCGCGAGCTACCAGCTGCCGTGGGAGCCGTGCGACCCGTGGGAGCCGTGCGACCCGTGGGAGCCGTGCGACCCGTGGGAGCAGTGTTGTGCGCCGCGCTGCGCATCCGAACCGCCGCCCGCGAAGCCCGCCTCCTCAGCATTCGCCAAGGCGCGATCCGAGATCTCCCTCTGCTCGGGGCTGAGGGTCGAAGCGGCTTCCTTCTCGAAGCTCGGCAGCTCGTCCTCGAAGCCGTCGTCCATGTCGTCGTGGTCACTCATTGCCATCACCCTGCAGCATTCCGCCTCCACCTGCCCGAAGCGGAATCCAACTATAACCCTAAACCGCCCCCACTGTCACCCGATGAAGAAAATGGTCCCGTGAGCGGCTCGTCGTCCAACGCTGAAGCACCTCCAGAGTCTCCTGGTCGGCCGTGGCTAACTTCTCGAAAAGATAGTCCAAAATACCCTTGTGCACGTGGCAGAGGCTGCTCTCCCGCTTGCGTCCCCAGATCGAACCTTGGCTCTTGTGGCTGTGCACGGGAGGGATACCGCAGTACGGGTTGTAAGCGCAGTGGACGCAGTCGGGGTGGCCGTCGAGCTGCCCCGCGAGGACCACCGCACGCACCGTCTCGTGGCCCACGAGGTCACGGTAGCTCGACATGTGCACGTCGCCGAGGCGAAAGCTGCTGTCGCCCATGGCGTCGAGCATGCGGCCCTCGTCACAGGTGAAGATCTGCCCGTCGTAGCTGTAGGCGAGCTGTCCGATGCCGGCGCCCGCGGGCTGCCTGACATCGAGAAAATTCGGATCCTCGCCGTTCAGGATCTTGGTCAGAAAGATCGCGGCGTAGCGCTCGAGGATCTCCACGCCCTGCTTGTTGCGTTCGATGATGTAGTCGACGGTGCGGCGATAGAAGGCGAGGTAGTCCTCACGCGGATACTCGATCAGGTGCTGCGTCTTGTCCGCGAAGCCGAATGGATCGAGAGGCCTCAGGAAGAGCGCGCGGCAGCCGAGCTCGGTGTAGGTGTCGACCAGCTCGCGCTCGCGATGCAGCAGCTCCCGTGTGACGGTGACCAGCGCCTCCACGTGGTAGAGGGTCTCTTCGAGCCCCAGCTCCCGGTAGCGCTCGTTGATGCGCCGAGTCCAGCGCACGGCGTGCCCGTGGGCGCTGCCGTCGGCTCGCGGCAGCTTGCGCACGGAGTCGTGCAGATCTGCCGGACCGTCGATGCTCGTGCAGAGCTGCACGCGATGCTCGAGCAGGTAGTCGAGCTTCTCCTCGTCGAGCAGCGCGAAGTTCGAGACCATGGTGAATTCGAGCTGCTTACCTGCGCTCGCGTTCTTACTGAGCGCATACTCGATGGCGTGCTTCACCACCTCGAAGTTCACCAAGGGCTCGCCACCCTGAAACTCGATGGTGACGTAGTCGCTGGTCGTCTGCAGGATCAGATCGATGGCCCGCTCGGCGATCTCGGGCGTCATGTCGGTCTCGACCTCGTCCATGTTCGCGCGCGAGGCGTGGCAATAGACGCAGGTGGTGTTGCAACGCAGCGTGACCACGAGCACGTGCAGGTTCGGGCCCGCGTCGAGGAAGCGGCGGCGGGCGCGGATCATCGCCGCGGCCTTGGCCTCGTCGAAGCTCTCACGCAGGAAGTTCTCGCGCGACAGCTGCTCGAAGAGCGGCGTCCCCGCCTCCACCTCACCGCGGGCGAAGCGGCCGAAGTCGGCGTCGTCCAGCACCACGAAGCGCCCCTCGAGGTTGGTCAAGAGCACGCGATCGCCCAGCGGGCGGAAACGAAAGAAGGCGGGCTTGCCCGTGTCGAGGCCATCCGCGCCGATCTCGAGCAGGTTCACGTGGCGCCCCGCCCTCGAATCGTCAGACCCAGAGCGTAGTTGGCGAGCTCACCCGCCAGGCGGCGCTCGCGGGCGGCGCTCTTGGACTCGACGCGCACGACGAAGTGCTCGCCCTCCTCCGAGGTCGTGAACGTGCCGAAGCGCTCGTAGACCTTCAGGGCCGCGTCGACCTGCTCGCCGGCGTAGAGGTCGCGGTGAAAGCGCAGCTCCCTCACGCCTCCTCCTCGGCCGGCTCGGGCGCCGCAGCCTCGGGGCCCTCGCCCTGTTTGCGCTTGGCCTTGTCCTTGCCGTACTTCTCTTCCCAGCTCATGGCGATGCCGAGGGGATCCTCGAAGGGCTCCTCGGAGAAGTCGAAGTCCTCGAGCTCGTCGAGGGAAGGTGGACCCATGGCGCCCGCCAAGGCCTGCATGGTGACAGCCTCGATGGCGCCGCGGTTCTCGGCCGTGATCTTCTCGCGCCACGCGCAGGCCAAGAGCTCGTTGGCAAACTCGCCTACGAAGCCGCGCAGCTCGTCCTGCGTTGCGCTCTTCTTGGCGGCGAGGGTGACGCGCAGCTGCCCCTCGGCCGGACGGTCGAGGAAGACGAAGCAGCGGTCGATGAAGGTGAAGCTCGCGCCGTAGACGGACTCCAGCGAGTAGAGGGTCGAGTCGACGGTGAGCTCCGCGGAGCTGTCGTCGAGATCGGCGTGGGCGAGCACGTCGGGCACACCTGCGAAGCGTTGGGTCATGGAGATGGGGGGTTCGGGGGAAGCCACGTGGGCCGGGGAGAGGGAAGCCTAGCGGGCGTGAGCGCCTGCGAGAAGTGCGGAGTCCACAAAAAGTTACGATACGGCAGTTTTATCTGGAACGCGGTAGTGCAGGAGCCACTGATTGGAGCTCTTGGCGCAGATGTCGTGGCGCTCGAGCAGCTCGAGACCGAAGGCCGCGAGTCGAGCGTGGGCCTGAGCCGCGCCGTCGTTGCGGTAGTGCTCGAGCTGCGCCGTGGAGCCCTCTGCGCGACGCGTCTGAGCGTCCGTGCGCGCGAGCCCGAAGGCGACGTTGTCGACCAGCAGCAGGCTGCCGCCGGGCCTCGAGCGCGAGAGGCAGGCGCGCAGGGCCTGATCCGGTCTGACCAAGTGGTTGTAGCTGCGGAGCAAGAGCACGTGATCGAAGTCTCGCCCCGCGATCTCCGCGGGCAGCTGCTCCGCCGTGCCCCGATACAGCTCCGCCCACGGCATACGCTCGGCCAGGCGTGTGAGCTGCTCGCGGCTCGGATCCACGCCCACGTAGCGCAGCCTGCCCTCGCGCGCCGCCGGCTCGAGCTCCTCGGCGTAGGGGCTCTCACCGCAGCCGAGGTCGAGCACGTCTCCCTCGAGGCCGCGCAGCAGCGCGCGCAGGCGGGCGTCGTCGGCACCGAACACGTCCTCGAGGCGCGGCACGAAGATCCCGCTGCACGCCTCACGCTCGGAGCAGTCGTCGCACAGGGGCGCGCGGTCGAGCTTGACCAGATCGCGCGCGAAGTCGTCCGGCGCGTTCTTGGTCGAGACGTCCACGTAGACCTGCCCCAGGTCGTGCTTGATCTCGGCGATCTCCGCGTCCGAGAAGTCGCGCGTGTCGGCGCGGTACGAGGCCAAGCGACCTCGATTGAGGGCGAAGAGTTGGCGTCCGCGATCCCACGGCGTCACGCCGAGGGAGCCGTCGCGCAGCGGGCAATGTGCTTCGGGCAGGTCGCGCGCCACGAGCCGCAGGAAGCGGTAGTTGAAGGAGTTGGAGCGAGGCCTGCCGTGCTGAGCGTGCAGCTCGGAGATCCCGAAGCTCTCGAAGTATCCGCGGTAGAGACCGGGACAGGCGCCCGAGAGGCAGCAGCCGGCGCAGCTCTCGGCGGGCTGGAGCTTGTTGGCGTCGTCCACGGGGAAGTAGTCCGGCTCGCCCACCTCGATCATGCTCGCGAAACCATCGGTCTTGAGGTCGTCGAAGTCTCGCTCGAGACCTGGCATCAAACACAAGGGCAGCGCGCCGTGGGTGAAGTGAGGTCCGCGGGCCTCGCCACGTCGCTCGACGCCGTAGGCGATGGCGTCGCACACGGCGTCGGCCACCTGCGTGACCCGCGGCATCAGGCGAGCGAAGAGCTTGTCGCCGCCGCCCTTGGGCTCGACCATGGAGAACTTCAGCGTGACGTCGGGATAGGCGAGCACGGCGTCCACCAGGCCGCGCAGGTGATCGACGTTCTGCGTGGTGACCACGCAGTTCGCCGTGAGGTCCAGCCCACGACCGCTGAGGTTCTTCAGCGCTCCATGGGTCTCCTCGAAGGCGCGGGAGCGCACCAAGAGATCGTGCACCTTCGCCGTGCCGCCATGGAGCGAGAGGTAGACGTAGCGCAGGCGACGCTCGAGCAGCTTCTCGACCAGCTCGGGGTAGGCGAGCATGCGGCCGTTGGTGACCAGCCCGAAGTCCATGTCGAGGGCGGCGACCTCCGAGGCCCAGTCGACCAGCTCGGGGCGAATCGTCGGCTCGCCTCCAGAGAGCACGACCATGGTGTGACCAAGCTCTTTGGCCCGACGGATCTTGCGCGAGACCTCCTCGCTCGAGCCCTGCACGTCGCGAAACTCGAGCGTGTGGCAGAAACCGCAGTGGTCGTTGCAGGCGTAGCCCACCTTGATCAGCGCCTTCATCACGTCGTCTCTAGGGCCTGAGCCACTGCGCGAACAGTGGCCTCAGCGACCTCGCGAGAGCAGGCGGCCCAGGGAGGGCACGACGACGTGCTTGCGCCAGGCGCGCGCCACGCCGAAGACGCCGCTGGGCAAGGCGCGCAGGCGCAGATCGAGGTGTCCCGGATCCGTCTCGATGCCGTCGAGGGTCACCCAGGCGGTGGCGAGCCCGACGGCCGCGCGCACGATGGGGTTCTTGCCCAGCTTGGGATCGCGCATGAAGTCGAGGACCATGCGGTTGCCGCGGGCCTCGGCCAGCACGGGCGATCGATCGGGCAGGAAGCCCATGAGATCGCCCGGGTTGCTCAGGTCGAGGGAGCCGCTCTTGATCAACGCGGCCACGGGCGTGGCGGCCTCGCCGTTGAGCTTCAGCGTGACCTCCTCGAGGCGGATGGCGACGGTCAGCTCCTCTTCGCTGAAGGCCACGCGATCGATGTAGATCACGGCGGAGGCGCGGATCGGCGTGCCCATCAGATCCACCGACGCGGCCACGCGGATGCCTGGCGGCTCGGCGTCGATCTTCAGATCCTCGACCTTCCCGGACCTCTCGGCCAGGGCGCCGAGCCAGCGGAAGGCGTCGAGGGGAACCCCCACACGCAGGCCGAGGGCGCTGCGCGCGGCTCGGGCGATCTCTTGGGGGTGGTCGCGGAGGTAGCTCCGCGAGGCGTCGAGGGCGGCCTTCAAGATGGACATGGACCGGGGAGGATACTGCGAGATCGGTCGCCGCGGCTCGGAAAAATTGCGGACGTTCTCGACGCAGCGCGTCAATCCCCCACGACTCAGAGGAAGCGTGCGGTGCCCGTGACGCCGTCCGTGCCGTGATCGTCGCCGAAGCGATAGGGCTCGTCCACCAGCCCATCGATGCGCTCCATCACCAGGTCAGCGACCGCTTGGAAGGCGTCCTTGTGCACCTCGGCCTCGCGCGAGAAGGGCTGGTAGGGCTGCGCCGGACGCAGGTGCTCGAGCTCCGCCGGCAGGATCGGATCGCCGATGCGATAGACCACGCGCCCCGGATGACACACGGGTGAGCGCTTGGGGTAGATGATGTCGCCGCCGCTGACGCCCACGGGCACGATGGTGGCGCCGAGGTGCAGGGCCACCTGACCGATGCCGCCATGCCCACGGGAGAGGCGGATCGAGCGGCTCCCTTGCGGGTATACCAGCAGGTCGGCGCCGATCTCGAGGGCGCGTCGGTTCAGATCCACGAAGCGCGCCATCATCACGCTGAAGAGCGAGTCCATGGCCGCGATGTAGTGCTCGCGTGCGGGCTCGAAGGGGCGCCCGAGGATGTCCCGGGGACGCTCGAGCAGCTCCCGCGGCAGATCCCCTTCCACGGGCGTGCCCGCGTTCAAGGCGTCGCGCAGCAGGCGGTACTCGTCCGCGCTCGGACGGCGCCCGACGGTGGTCATGAAGTCACGCGTGAGCAGGTATCCCCGAGACGCGATCGGGATGTTGTTCATCACGCGCATGAAGGCGGAGAGGGCCCTGCCCTCGAAGTTCTTACCCTTCACCCAGCTCGCCGCGTAGCGCCCGAAGGCCTTGTGCAAGGAGTACTGGAAGGGCCAATAGCTGAAGTCGTCCGTGTGATTCAGCGCCAAGATCACCGGCGTCTTCGGCAGCTTGTCGAGACCCTCCACGACCAGATCGAGCTTGCGATAGTCGAAGCGCAGGAAGGTCTCGGCGAGCCAGCGCTGCGCCCACGGGCGGGTGCTCAGGTCGATGCGATCATACAGGGCGAGGTCGAGCATGGGGTCTGTAACGGCGGAATCCGCTGGGGGATACCATTTCGAGGGAGACGGGCGAGGCCATGGTGTACTAGAACGTGTTTTGATGCGCTAGTCGTGCACCTCCGAGAGATGTCGCTCGAACATGTGGCGGTAAAACTCCGGCAGCGCCACACCGCGGAAGCTCTTCATGTCGATGCAGGCGACGGTCACCTCGGCGGAGACGACGTCGCGATCGCCCACCGCGCCGCGGTAACGGAAGACAGCGCTCTTCTCGCCCACACGCAGCGCGCTGAGGGTGACGACCAGATCGTCGCCGAAGCGCAGAGGTGAGCGAAAGTCCACCTCGAGATGCACCGCGGGCCAGCCCACGCCATCCTGGTCGAGGACTTGTCGGTAGCTCCGGCCTTCGGACTCGAAGAAGTCCTCGAAGACGCGGTGGAAGTAGTCGAGGAAGCGCGGGTAGTAGACGATGCCGGCGTGGTCCTCGTCGCCGAAGCGCGCGCGGATGGTGGTCTCGAAGGCCATGAGCCAGAGCATGCCCGAAGCGACGGCTTCAGGCGACGCGCATGCGCAGGCTCTCGGGTTCCCAACCCGTGATGTCGCCGAATTCGTCCAAGGGCGCGGCCCAGCCATCCACGGCGTCGATCTCGAGCGCCTCGAGCGGACCGATCAGGTAGTAGGCCTCGAGCGGCGGCGCGCCGTCGAGGGGCACGAAGCGACGGTGATCGCCCCAGGCGGCGAGCAGCAGGTTGGTGACGGCGACCAGCCCGATGGAGCCGAAGACGCGATCGTGATCCCCGGGACGCTGCGCGCGCAGCAGCAAGGCGTCGGGCGGGACGGGCACGGAGACATCACCCGCCGCGAGCACGACTCGCCCCAGAGGCCTGTCTCCCCACTCGAGGCGCAGGTTGCTCAGAGTCGAGCTGAGGGCGCGCAGCTGCTCGACCCAACGCCCCGCGGACGCGGGCTCGTCACTGAAGAGCGCCACGTAACCATCGCGCGCCGATCTGCGCTGCGCGATGCGCACGCCGGCGCGGCGGTAGTGGCGATGGAGCAAGTCCCCGAGCGCTCGACCCTCGGCCGGCAGCGACGCGGCGTCTCCGAGCAGCTGGGGCAGACGCGAGAGATCCAGCTCCGAGAAGCGGCCAGCGCGCCGAAGCGCCTCCCACACTCGCCTCCACTCGGGGTGCAACGCTCCCGTGGGGCCATGCCCTATGTCGCCTCGATGCTCCATCTTCCACCCACACCGATCGGGCGATCACAGAGAGAGCTTGAGGGTCACTGACATCTTTGGGTCAGGGGACGCGCGCCGCCCCTGAGACGTCCACACAAAGCCCTCCCTTCGCCGAGGACTCGCGCTAGAGTCTCGTCATGAAGAGCTCCAAGAAGGTGATCGTGATCGGCAGCGGGCCCGCGGGTGAAGGCGCGGCCATGAAGGCGGCCAAGGATGGCGCCGAGGTCACGTTGATCGAACGCCACTCGCGCGTCGGCGGCGCCTGCACGCACGTGGGCACCATCCCGAGCAAGGTGCTGCGCCAGGCCGTGCACTCCTTGGTGCGCTTCCGCAACCACCCACTCTTCGGGCCCGCCGCGCGCAAGATCCAGGTGCAGTGGCCCGATCTGCTGCAGCTCTCCCAGCGCGTGATCGAGAGCCAGGTGCGCATGCGCCAAGGCTTCTACGATCGCAACCGCGTGGAGGTGGTGCACGGCCACGCGCGCTTCCTCGATCCACACACGCTCGAGGTGGAGGATCAGGACGGCGGCAAGACTCGCCATACGGCGACCCACGTCGTGCTCGCGACGGGCTCACGCCCCTATCACCCCAAGGGCGTGCACTTCTGCGATCGTGTGCGCGACAGCGACAGCATCCTCTCGCTCCAGACCACGCCCAAGTCCATCACCATCTACGGCGCCGGCGTGATCGGCTGCGAGTACGCGTCGATCTTCCGCGATCTCGGCGTGAAGGTGAACCTGGTCAACACCCGCGACCGCCTGCTCTCCTTCCTCGACGACGAGATCACCGACGCCCTCGGCTACCAGCTGCGCGATCACGGCGTGCTGATCCGCCACGGCGAGCAGATCGCGGAGATCGACGTGCAGGAGGAGTGCGTCGTGCTCGAGCTCGAGTCGGGCAAGCGGCTGCGCTCGGATCTCCTGCTCTGGGCCAACGGCCGCAGCGGCAACACGCAGGATCTCGGCCTCGAGAACACCGGCGCCGAGGCCAACGCCCGAGGCCACCTGACGGTCGACCACTGCTACCGCACCAGCGAGCCCCACATCTACGCCGTGGGCGACGTGATCGGCTTCCCGGCTCTGGCCAGCGCCGGCTACGATCAGGGGCGCTTCGCCGCGGGCCACATCACCACCGGCAAGCTCGAGTCGGAGCTGGTCGCGCAGATCCCCACGGGCATCTACACCAGCCCGGAGATCAGCTCCTTGGGACCGACGGAGCGCGAGCTGACGGAGCAGCGCGTGCCCTACGAGGTGGGCCACGCCCTGTTCCGAAACCTCGCGCGCGCCCAGATCGCCGGCGAGACCCAGGGCATGCTCAAGCTGCTCTTCCACCGCGAGACGCTGGAGCTCCTCAGCATCCACTGCTTCGGCTACCAGGCCTCGGAGATCCTGCACATCGGCCAGGCGATCATGTCCCAGCCGCCGCCCCACAACACGCTGCGCTACTTCGTCCACACCACGTTCAACTACCCGACCATGGCCGAGGCCTACCGCGTGGCCGCCCTGAACGGCCTGAATCGCGTGGACATGAACAGCCTCAGGCCTCCAGCGCCCGCGGGCGATAGCGCGAGCTGAGCTCGTCCCAGATGTAGATGGCGTGCGGCTCCGCGAGCAGCACCCGGATCGCGTCGGCGTCCGCGCGGAAGCCCTCCGTCAACGGAACACGCGAGATCAGGTGGAGCCTCGTCGGGCGCTCGGCCTCGGGCAGCTCCGCCACGCGCGCGGAGAGGGACGTCAGGTTCTCGTCTGCTCCTCGCAACACCAACGCCAGCTCGAGCTGCTCGACCGAGGGCCCAGGCGCGCCGAAGGCGAAGGCCGCGCGCACGGCGTCGAGCTCGAGCAGAGCGTCCTCCACGGGCCGCGGCCAGACGTAGCCGCGAGCCGTGGACACGCGCTTGTCGCCCCGACCGACGAAGCGATAGTCGCCCTCGGCGTCCACGCGCAGCAGATCGCCCGTGGACGCGTAGGCGTCGCCGCTCTCGAAGACGCCGTGCAGCACGGAGTCGAGATCGACCGCCACCTCCAGGGCGCGCGCGCGCGAGTCGACACGTGAGAGCAGGAGCCCCAGCTCGCCGGGCGCGACCTCCCGAGCGCGTCCGAGGGAGTCTCGCAGAGGCTCGAGGCTGCCCTCGTCGAAGGCGACCAAGCGCAGGTCGGCGCCTCCGGGCAGCGGGCTGCCGACGCTGCCGAGCTTCTTGCCCGAGGCGTTGGCCAGCACGGCGGAGCCCTGCGTCGTCGCGTAGAACTCGATCACGCCGGCGTGGAAGCGCTCCTCGAGGCGGCGCCAGACGTCGGGGCGCATGCCGCTGCCCGCGAACAGGCGCACGGGGTTGTCGCCCTCAGCGACCGCGGCGGGCGCCATCACCAGAGCGCGGCACATGTCGTTGGCGTAGAAGACCACGGTGGCCCCGGCCCGCCTCACCTCGGGCCAGAACCGCTCGACGGAGAACCCGCGCGAGAGCGCCAACCTCGAACCACCCACCAGCGCGCCACCCACGGCGACCAACATGCCCGCCGGATGGTGCAGCGGCAGCACGGAGTAGACCGTGTCACTGGCGCGCAGCGCGGCGGCGCCCGCGACGCCCAGCGCGGAGAGCATCAAGCGTCCATGACTCACGCGCGCCTCGCGCAGCCCCGAGCTCGGGCGACCGCGCACGAAGACCATGGCCAGCTCCGAGGCGCGGCCGGCGTCCAAGGCGAGGTCGCTGGGCAGCTCCACGCTCGCGGGGTCGATCCGCTCGAGGTCGACCACACCCGCGGGCAGCGCGCGCTCACCCCTGACTCCGCCCAAGACCAGGACGGGACGATCCGTGGCCAGGCGCGCTTCGGCGGCGTGCTCCGGATCGGCGACGGCCAGCTCGGCGCGACGCAGCACCTCGGCCAGCGGCAGCCGCTCCACGTCGAAGCATACGGGCACGGCGCCCATGCGGCTCAGGGCCGCCACCGCGGACAGGTAGCTCGGTCGGCTGCGCATCACCACGGCGACGCGCTGCCCTGGGCGCACGCCCGCGCTGTAGAGCCCACGCACGATGGCCGAGATGCGCGCGTCCGCCTGCCCGTAGCTGAAGGCGCGACCAGCGTAGAGGAAGAAGGTGCCGTCGGCGTTCTCACGCACGCGCCGCGAGAGCTCGAGGGCGAGGCTCGCCCGCGTCTCGGGCTGAATGCTGGCCAGCCGCGCCAGCCGTGGCAGCTGCCAGCGCAGAGCGACGACGGAGTCACCCAGCGCGCCCCAGCGTCCGCGGGCACGCCGCAGGATGGAGCGGGCCGCGTCACCGAGGGCGTCGTAGAGCAGCTCGAGGGGCAGCTCGACGTCCTGGAACTCCGGCTGCGGCGCGTCCGCTGGCGCAGCGGTGACAGGTCGCTCGAGGCGCGCGGGTAAGGCGCCACCCCGATCCCGATGGGCGAGCCAGGAGACCACCGTGGGCCAGGTCACGTCGCGCGAGCGGGAGCCGACGACCAAGCCGAAATGTCCAGCCTTCACCCTCACCTCGAAGAGAGGCGCGGAGGGCGCGGCGCGGCGGATGGCGCGCACGCTGGCGGGCCGCGCGAAGTCATCGCGCTCGCCCAGGAAGTAGAGGATCGGGCAGCGAATATCGGCCAGCGTGACCGTGCGTCCGTCGATCACGAAGCCGCCCGAGGTCATGCGGTTGGCGACCACGAACTCGTCGACGAACTGCCGAAAGGCCGGGCCGGGCCAGGCGACGAAGCCCTCCCCGCCCAGAAAGCGCCGGCTGGCCTCGCGCCGCTCGAGGGCCTCGCGATCGTGCAGCTTGCTGATGAAGTCGACGAACTGCGCCGCCTCCTTCTTGGCGCTCAGCAGCTTGAAGCCCGTGCTGGTCAAGAGCCCCGGCAGGCCCTCCACGCGCGACAGAGGCCCCGCCAAGGCCTGGCGCGTGACGTCGAGGAAGCCCGCGGCGACTCCGTCCGCGACGCCGGGGATGTTGCGGTGAATGTCCACGGGGCTGCCGAAGGTGATCAGCGACGCGAGCCCCTCGGAGCGCAGGAAGGCCGCCGCCTGATAGCAGAACATCCCGCCCTGGGAGTAACCCGCGAGGTGCACGGCGTGGCCCGTGGCCGCGCGCACACGGCCCACTGCGTCCACCACGGCGCGCACGTGATCGTCGAGCGTGCGCTGCATCCCGCCAGGCTCCGACTCGGGCGCACCGTAGTCCACGAGCCACACGTCCACGCCGCGCTCTACCAGGAAGCTCACGGCGCTCTGCTCCGGAGAGATGTCGTAGATCTCCGAGGCCACCATCAGCGGCGGCACGAAGAGCAGCGCGGAGTCGTCGGCGCTGGCCGCCTCCCGGGCGTAGCGCCGCAGTCGATAGACCGAGTCTCGGTGCATCACGTCGAAGGGCGCGCCGTAGCTCTCGCCGAGGTGACCCAAGCGCAAGAGCTCGCCCGCGTTCTGCGCCATCAGACCTGCGCGCGTTCGCAGGCGATGGATCCGTTGGAACAGGCTTCGGGAGCTCGGCTCAGGCGACGTGGACACGGGGCGACGCTACGCCAACTTGGCGACGGGGACGAGTCGAGTCAGGCTGGGACCGTGTCCGCCTCGCGCACCACGCTGCTCTTCGCCCTCTCGGGCCTCGCCGCGGCTCTGGGCATCGCCTACTGCCACTCGGGGCGCGTGGACGACGACCTCGATGACGGTCCGCGAGCGTTGGGCTCGGCGCCCGACGACGGAGGTGTCTTGCCGGGCGCCGTCGACGCGGCGGTGAGCTTCTACGCCTCGCGCCCACTGCACGAGCGCACGCGCCCTCCCCTGCCCGTGCCCGCGGGCCTGCCCGACCTCTCCGCTCGCACCTGCGGGGCTTGTCACGTGGAAATCTACCGAGAGTGGCAGGCCTCGACCCATCGCCACGCCTGGCTCGACGACGCCCAATTCCAGGCTGAGCTCGACAAGAACCGTCACGGCGCGCCCTACCGCACGCCCGCGGGATCACGCCAAGGCGACACCAGCTGGATCTGCGTCCGCTGCCACACGCCGCTCAGCGATCAACAGCCGCGCTTGGTCGTCGGGCTCGACGAGGATCGCGTCGAGCGCCCGCGCTACGTCGACAACCCGCGCTACGACGCGGACCTGCAGGACGAAGCCATCACCTGCGCCGTCTGCCATGTGCGCGACGACGGCGTGATCCTCGGGCCCTTCGGAGACACGGACGCACCCCACCCCGTGGCCCGCTCGGCGCGACTGCGCGACGGACAGGTCTGCCTCGACTGCCATCAAGCGGAGGTGCGCTACGATCAGGCGGGCTTGCTCTGCGCCTTCGGCACCGGCCGCGAGTGGCAGGCCAGCTCCTACGCGCGCGAGGGCCGCGCCTGCCCGAGCTGTCACATGCCGGAGGTCGAGCGCCCCTTGGCCAGCGGCCGGCCAGCGCGACGCACGGGCAGGCATTGGTTCGGCGGCTCGCTGATCCCCAAGCGGCCGGATCTCGAGAGTCAGGTGGCGCCCCTGCGGGCGGTGTACGGCAGCGGCGTGGACGTGAGCCTGCGCAGACGCGACGGGCAGCTCGAGCTGGTGGTCGAGAACACCCGCGCGGGCCACCGCGTGCCCACGGGTGATCCCGAGCGCTACGTGCTCGTGACCGCCGAGGCGCTCGACGCCCGAGGACGCACGCTGAACCGAGTCACGCTGCGCATTGGCACGGTCTACGACTGGAGCCCACCGGCGCACGTCGTGTCGGACAACCGCCTGGCCCCCGGCGAAGAGGCGAGCGCCTCCCTGGGACGCGTGCCCGAGGCCGCCAGCGTGCGCATCCTCGGCCAGAAGTTCCGCATCGGGCAGGAGGCCTTCGACTACCACGACCTCGAGGGACGCTACGTGGCGGGCCGCGTCTTCCATCGCTCGACCTGGTCCGTCGCCGGCGACGCACCCGAGGAGACGTCGCGGGTCGACGACCTGCACCCCGCGGCGCCCGGCTCAGAAGCGCCCGGCTCAGAAGCGCCCTGAAGACACAAAAAAGCCCCGCCGAGATCTCGACGGGGCCTCTTCGGTCTAGTGACCGGCGCTGTTACCAGCGGCGACCGGCGCTGTTACCAGCGGCGACCACCACCACCACCACCACCGCCACCGCCACCGCCACCACGGCTTCCGCCGCCGCGACGATCCTGAGCCTCGTTCACCGTGAGGCGACGACCGTCCAGTTCGTTGTCATTCATCTCATCGACGGCACGATCCGCGGACGCATCGTCCACGAAGGTGACGAACCCGAATCCGCGGCTGCGGCCCGTGTCACGATCGGTGATGACCTTGGCCTCGGTGACCTCTCCGAACGCCTCGAAAGCGTTCCGGAGTCCGTCATCACTTGTGGCCCAGGCAAGGCCACCCACAAAGAGCTTCTTCGACATGTCTTTCTCTATCCTTGGGCACTCACGACGAGGCCCATCCGTCGGATCGTACGGAATCCCGATTTGCCGGTGCAGCCAGTAGGGCTACGTCTTTCCATGCCGGCAGGGGTACGACCCTCTTCACACCGATCCGCAGCCTTGACCGCGAACCAAATCGCCTCGATGGAGACGATCTGGCCGGGATGTAGCAGACGAAGTGCACGCGGTCCAACCGACCGTCAATTCAATCTGCCAAGGGCCACACTCCTCGGAGCTCGCGGACTCGGTGAATCATGCGCCCGGGCGCACCACGCCCTCTGGCGCCCTCGGTTGACCAATGTCAAGGTGCGCCATGACCTCCACGCAAGCTGAGATCGAAGTCTCCTACGACGTCTCCAACGACTTCTTCCGCCTCTGGCTGGACGAAGCCATGCACTACACCTCCGGGAGCTACCTGACGGGCGACGAGACGCTGGAGCAGGCTCAGATCCAGAAGGCCGAGATCCTGGCCGACTACGCCGAGGTCACACCCGAGAGCTTCGTGCTCGACATCGGCTGCGGTTGGGGCTCGAACCTGGAGTTCTTGGCCACGCGGCGCGGCGTGAAGCGGGCGCGCGGCATCACCCTCTCCACGGAGCAGTGCGAGTGGATCCATCAGCGCGGCGTGCCGGGCGTGGAGGCCGTGGTCTGCGACTACGCCAAGCACGAGCCCGAGGAGCCCTACGACGCGCTGATCTCCATCGAGATGATCGACCACCTCTGCTCTCCCGATCAGGCGACCAAGGGCATGGCCGTGGAGCTCTACCGCGCGTACTTCCAGAAGACCGCGAGCTGGGTGAAGCCCGGCGCCTGCTTCGGCTTCCAGGCCATCCTGCGCAACCGCGTGCCCCGCTCGCGCAAGGATCTCGAGGATCTGGCCTTCACGGCCGACGTGATCTTCCCCGGCGGACTCAACCCTCGCCTCGAGGAATTGGTCCAGGCCGTGAACCCCTATTGGGAGGTGCTCGAGCTGCGCACCCAGCGCACGAGTTACGGCAAGACCACGGCCGAGTGGCTGCGGCGCATGCGCCTGCACGAGGCTGCGATCCGCGAGACCTTCGGGGACCCGATCTTCGACGACTACGACCGCTACCTCTCGACCTGCGTGCGCGCCTTCGAGCGCCACTGGTCGAGCGACGTGCAGATGAAGCTGCGCAAGATCGACTGAAGAACACGATGGATTTGGCCAAGCGGCCGGTTGCGAGGCTCCCATGGCCGTGCTTCAACCGGCGTCCCACGGCAGGGCCAGGGAGAAGGAAGTGATGGATATGGATCGCGCTCAGCTGCTCGAGCTCTTCAAGAAGACCGCCTCGGAGATCGCCGAGAAGGACTTCGCCGACGTCGGCGAGGACTCCGTGATCGCCAGCATGGGCGTCGACTCCCTGGCCATGCTCGAGGTGGTGGGCGAGATGGAGCGCGAGCTCACGATCCAGGTCCCGGACGATCAGCTCGTCGGCCTCGAGACCGTGCGCCAGCTGCTCGACATGCTCGAGAAGCGCATCACGGCCTAGGCCAGCTCGGCCGGGTCTCAGTGCAGCACGCGCCCGGCACTGGACCAGGCGAGGGGTTCCCACGGCTCACGCTCCGCGGCGCGGATCTCGGCGGCGGGCACGACGCGCGACTGGCGGGTGCGCACGGCGCCCAGCTCGCGGAAGGGCAAGAGGCCCGCGTCCTGCGTGGCGAGACCCAGCGCGTCCGCGACCACCAGTGCGGGCAGATCGACACCGGCGGCGTACACCAGCTCGGCACCGGAGGAGGGCAAGACGTCCAGGTCGAGCAGGCGCGGGATCCCGTGGGCGTCCTTCTGAAAGCGCAGGGTCGCGAAGGGCATGCAGTCCAGATGCTCGGCCACGTCGCGGGCGGCGCGCTCCACGGCGGGATCGTGCAGCGTGCGCTGCGTGAGCGCCACGGCGCCATGGCCTCGCACGGTCTCCCGAGGCACCAGCGCGCGCAGCTCGCCCTCGTGGCTCATCATCACGTCCACGGCGAACTGGGCGCCGATCAGGATCTCCTGAAAGAGCGCGTCTCCGGCCTCGGCCACGCGCAGCAGCTCCTCGCGGCTGATCACCACCCCGAGACCACCGTCCCAGACACCGTCCGGGGCGATCACGCGCAGGGGCAGAGGCGGCTCGGCGCCGTCGAGCACACCGGCGGCGGACCACATGCGAGGGGTCGGGACCACGCCTCGCAGGGCGGCGGCCAGAGCGAGCTTGTCATCCGCGAGTGCGAGCATCGGCGATGGCGCCAGAGCGATGCGGATCCCCGCGGCCTCGAAGGGTTCGCGCACGATGTCGAGGGCGGGCAGCTCGGCCGCGCATCCCGGCACGATGAGATCGACGCGATGGCGCAGCACCAGGGCGAAGAGCTCGGACATGTAGCTCTGCTCGTCCGCCGGAGGCAGCACGCAGCGATGACCGAAGAGCCCCGGCGCGTAGCGATCCATGTCCGCCGCGAAGACCTCCACCTCGGCCTCCGCGAGGATGCCGAGGAAGGCCATCGCGAAGGCGCTGCCTGCGCCGGTGACGAGCACTCGAGGGATCATGCTCGTGGGCAATGCAACCGCCGAGCCAAGGCGAACGAGCACGTGTCTCAGCAGGTCACCGTTGAAATCATGGAAGAATTTCCGAAACCGCTTCGGATGGCCACAGGGGAAAATTTCAGTACTGAACAGCCTGTTTTCAGGAGCCCGCGTTTGGGGACAGGACCCGGCTGCGCCCTCGGACCCGGCCCGCTCGAGCGCCGACGCGCGGACGTGCTATCTCCCGCTCGCCATGCCACGTCCCTACGAGCTGCTCGATGGTGTCGAGACCGACGAGGGCCTGCTCGAGCTGCGGCGCCGCGGGGAGCGCGACTTCATGATCTCGATCGGTGGACGCGTGCTGATGACGAGCGCCCTCACGCGCACGGAGCTCGCGCTGGCCGAGCATGGCTGCCGCGCCCTCGGCTCGCTGCCGCGACCGCGCGTGCTGCTCGGTGGCCTGGG
>JAADHO010000202.1 GCA_013151775.1 Deltaproteobacteria bacterium
TGCGGGGCGGGATCCGCGCAGCCCACCACCACTCGACGCACCTGCGCAGCCAGGATCGCCTCCGTGCAGGGCGGCGTCCGGCCGTGGTGGTTGCAGGGCTCGAGGGTGACGTAGAGGGTCGCTCCACGCGCGGCCTCACCCGCGGCCCGAAGCGCCATCAGCTCGGCGTGGGCGGCGCCGGCCCGTGCGTGGTGTCCCACGGCGACGCACTGCCCAGCGCGCACGACCACGGCGCCCACGTGCGGATTCGGGGCCGTTCGCCCCTTCCGCGCCTGGCGCAGCGCCCGGCGCATGAAGCGCTGATCGTCGGCGACCCGGCTCACGTCTCGCTCCGGTCGCCCCTCTCGAGCATGGTCGAAAGCTCGGTCAGGAACTCCTCCGCGCTCTGGAACTCGCGGTAGACGCTGGCGAAGCGCACGTAGGCCACCTGGTCCACGGGCTTGAGCGCGGCCAAGGTCTCGCGCCCCACCACCGCCGAGTCGATCTCGTTGTCTCCGCGCTCCGAGATGGCCCGCAGCACACCGTCCGTGAGCCGCTCGAGGGCCTCGCCGGATACGGGCCGCTTCACGCACGCGCGGCGAAGACCCGCGAGCACCTTGTCGCGGCTGAAGGGCTGACGCCTGCCGTCCTTCTTCCTCACCAGGGGCAGGGCCTGCTCGACACGCTCGTAGGTGGTGTAGCGACGCGTGCAGCCCTCGCACTCACGACGGCGGCGCGTCACCTCGCCTGCCTGAGAGAGGCGTGAATCGATGACCTTGTTCTCGAGGATGCCGCAGTAGGGGCAGCGCATGGCCGGCGGAAGCTAGACCAAGCGCCGACCCTCGGCAACCGGCCGCTCGAGCGTGGACGGACAAGGCGTGGACCACCCCACCGGCTCGGCCGACTCCCGCGCCCTCAGGGCATTCGCTCCAAGCTGACGACGCTCTCGATGTGGGCGGTCTGGGGAAACATGTCGAAGGCGGCCAGCGCGACCAGCTGGAAGCCCGCGCCGCGCAGCACTGCGAGATCACGCCCGAGGGTGCTCGGCTGACACGAGACGTAGACGATCCTCTTGGGGCGTCGCTTCAGCGCCGGTGCCAGGGCACGCAGCGCTCCCTCGCGTGGCGGGTCGAGTACCAGCACGTCCACGGCGCCGCCTGCGGCGAGGTCTTCTGCCGAACCGCAGACGAGCTTGCCGGCGAGCCCACGCGCCCGGAGATTGTCGCGCGCGGCCTCGACCGCCTCGGGCGAGGACTCGACGGATTCGAAGGACGCCGCGCCCTTCGCCAGCAGCACGCTGAGGTTGCCCGCCCCGGCGTAGAGTTCGAGCACCCGCTGACCCGCGGGCTGCGCTTGCGCCGCCACGTAGCGAACCAGCCGCGTGTTGACCGCCTGCTGCGCCTGGGCGAAGCCTCCTCGGGGCACACGCAGAGACGCTCCGTCTGCGCCCTCGAGGACGGGCTCGGGGTGACCGAAGCGCGCCGCCGCCGTCCCGCCGATGCGAGCGGCGACTCCCGCCACGCCCGGCTCATCAGCCAAGGCCTCCAGAGCCGAGTAGAGGGCGGAGGTCTGGGACTGGCCGGTCTCGAGGGTGATCACCGCCCCGGCGTCTCCCAGCGCCAGAGCCACCTGCCCCTGACCTCGCAGCAGAGGCATGACCCCCTCGCGCAGACAGCTCAGGGCCTGCCCCAGGCTGGGCACGAGCAGCTCACACAGCGCGATGTCTACCAGGCCGCGGCCCCGCCTCACGCGGTATCCCAGCCGACCCGCGCTGAAGTGCATGCGCGCGCGCGTGCGATAGCCCTCGGAAGATGGAGCGGCGACCCAGAGCAGCTCGGGTCGGTCCTCGAAGCCCTCGAGCGCGCGCTCGAGCAGCTCGCGCTTGATGCGTCGCTCGAGGGGCGGTGAGGCGATGGCCAAGGGGCAGCCGCCGCAGGAGCTCGCGTGGGGACAGGAGGGCGTGACGCGCTCTGGGCTCGGGCGCTCGATCTCGCCCATTTGGCCACGCATCACCCGCCCCTCGCGCCGGATCCCGTGCAGGCTCAGCTCTTCGCCAGGCAGCGCGCCGGCGGCGAGCACCACGCCAAGGGGCGTGTCCACCACGGCGTCGCCGGCGGAATTGACGGCCCGGACCACCCCGCGAGCGTCGGGGAGGTCACCGCCCTTGGAGGATCTCCGGCGACGCCGGCGAGCCTCAGGGGAAGCGCTGCGCCGGCCGGCCACGGTTGAAGATGAAAGAGAAGTTGCCGGACAAGATGGCGTAGCGCGTGTCCGGGGTGGAGGGATCTTCGAAGCGCACGTCACTGAAGGCGGCGGTGATCTCCAAGGCGCTCGCGGGCACCACGGGCGCGTAGATGGCCGTGAAGGTGATCTCCCCGGCGACCGCCTGATAGGCGACGGGGACCCTGTGACCGACGATTGGGCAGGTGCGGTTGAGGTAGACGCTCATGGCCACGAGGGGGCGCTCGTCCGGCTGCGTTCGGGGCAGCTCCAGGGGATCCTCGAGGGCGATGGGGGTGCCCAAGATCGCCGCCACCTCCGAGGCGGAGCGCACGGAGATGCCCATGCCGTCGCTCACGTCCTCGAAGTCGCTCCCGCGCTGGACGCGGATGTCGAGCAAGTCGTGGGTGGGATCCGCCGAGAAGAAGTTGCTGCGCATCTCGTAGGCGTCCCCGGCCAGGCCACACGCGGGCGCCCAGACGTTTCCCACCACGTCTCCCTCGCCCACACCGGCCGAGCAGCCGAGGGAGACCAGAAGCACGAGCACGAGCGAGACCCGCTCAAAGGATGAAGCCGCCACCGAGCACCTCCTCTCCACGATACACCACTGCGGCCTGCCCTGGGGTGATCGCCCGCTGTGGCTCGAAAAATCGTGCGATGAACCCGGTCGACGTGCGCCGAACGTGCGCCGAGGCGGGCGTGTGCCGATAGCGGATGCGAACCTCTGCCTCGAACTCCAGCTCGTCGGGCGGGTTCAGCCAGCGCGCGCCCGTCGCCTCGAGCTCGGAGCTGCGCAGCGCCTCTGCGGGCCCCACCACCACGCGCCGCTCCTGCGCCAGCACGCGCAGCACGTAGCGCACGGGTCCTCCGC
>JAADHO010000054.1 GCA_013151775.1 Deltaproteobacteria bacterium
GCAGGACGGCGCCGGGCTCGAGGGCCGCGCCCGCGCGAACGGAAGCGCCCTGCCCTTCCACGCGGGTGACCCGGGCGAAGGGCACGCGCTCACGCGGGACGGGCGCCGGAGGCACGTGGTGCGCAGCAGGCGTGCCCGTGTCGAGCGCGGGCGGCGCCTCGGAGCTGCAGCCATCCCCACAGCTCGTCGGCAGGAGCAGCGCCCCGGCCAGGACGAGCAGCCTCGAGAGGCGACGCATGCGAGGTCCCGGGAGCAGCGCTACTCCGAACCCGACGAGTCGACGTCCAGGCGGACCTCCACGTCCAGGGCGCCTATCAGCCCCGACGGCAGACCCTCCGCCGCCAGCTGTTCCCGGGCGTCACCCAGATCGCGTGAGGTGGATCGCAGGCGCGTCGAGAGCTCGCCGAGGAAGCTCCAGAGCAGCTTCACGGCGATGTCGTGGTGCTTGCGGATCAGGTCGAAGAAGTCGCGCCTGCGAATGGAGAGCAGCTTGGTCGCCTCGACGGCGCTCACGCTGGCGCTGCGCGGCGCACGGTCGATCAAGGCCATCTCACCCAGATGCTGCCCCGGCTCGAGGCGCGCGATCTCGGCGTCTCCCGAGTGCACCTTCACGGCGCCCGTGAGCACGATGAACATCTCGTCGCCCATGTCGCCCTCCTCCACCACCGTGGCGCCCATGGCGTAGGCCCGCACGTCCGTGATGTTCAGAACGCGCACCAGCTCCTGATAGGTCAGGAAGCGGAAGAGCGGCATCTTGTGCAGCACCTCGAGCTTCAGGTTGACCTCGCGCGCGAGCTTGTCGACCCCGGACTCGTCGTCGGGCGCGCGCACCACGATGGCCGTGATGTTGTCCTTGCCGCCGCGCTCGTTGGCGAGGTCGACGAGGCGCTGAGGCAATTCGGGCTCGGAGTTCTCCTCGAAGAGGGAGATCAGCTCGCTCTCCTCGAGGTAGCCGTGGAGGCCGTCGCTGCAGAGCAGGAAGCGATCGCCCGGCAGCACGTCGAAGTCGAAGACGTCGACCTCCACCGACTCGTACACGCCCACGGCGCGGGTGACGGCGTTCTTGTACTGCACCTTCGAGATCTGCTCGCGACTCAGTCGCCCGCGACGCAAGAGCTCGTTGATCAGCGAGTGGTCCTCCGTGAGCTGATGCACGGAGCCCTGCCGGTGGAGGTAGACGCGCGAGTCGCCGACGTGGGCGATGAAGCCGCGGTTGCCCACGATCAACAGGGCGTCGAGGGTGGTGCCCATGCCGCGCTTGGCCTCGTCGCGGACGCCCTCCGCGTGCACGGCGGAGCAGGCCTGCTGCACGGCCGACTCACACAGGCGCAGGATGTCCTTGCGCGTCACGCCTCCGTCACCGCGCTCGTACGAAGCGAGGGCGTCCCGTTCACGCGCGATGGCCTCCCGCACACCGTGGGCCGCCATGTCGCTCGCGACCTCACCGGCGGCGTGACCACCCATGCCGTCCGCCACGATGTAGAGGTCGAGCTTTCGGTCCACCAGGAAGCTGTCTTCGTTGTGGTCGCGCACGCGGCCGACGTCGGTCAGCGGCCAAAACCCCATGCCAGACGCGGAGACCTGCCGGCTCTCCGTTGCTTCGCTGCCCTCCGCGTCGGAGTCCTGCTCTCGTTCAGCCACGCTCGTCTCACCTGCGCTGGAGTATCCCCGGAGTAGGTTTCGTACTACGGCGGGGCCCACATGGTCAACGAACGCAGACCAACGCAGGCGACACCTCTTGACATGTAGGTCTTCGCTTTGCCTCCCGCGAAAGCTGAGCTACGTTGCCGCCGGGACGTGGCACTACACCTATAGGAAAACCATGAATCGACATATCGGCCTCCTGCTAGCCTCGGGCCTTTTGGCCGCCTGCAGTAGTTCCACGACGCTGACCGACGCCGGCATCACCTTCGACGCCTCGCCGCCACCCGACAGCGGCAGCGGCGACGCGGGCCTCGACAGCGGTCCCGCCGCGAGCGACATCGGCACGGGCTGCGCCACGGACGCCGACTGTGACGGCACCTGCATCGACTCCTTGCCCGGAGGCTATTGCAGCGGCACCTGCAGCACGGACGCCGACTGCCCGTCGGACTCCACCTGCGTCACCGTCGGCCATGGTGGACAGTCCCTATGCTTCTCCAACTGCGACCCGGCGGCCAGCGAGCGCACCTGCCGCGCGGGCTATGGCTGCTCGAGCTCCTTCATGATCCCCGGCAACGTCTGCTTCCCGGGCTGCACGGACAACTCGGACTGCCCCGGAACGGCCGAGTGCGACCCCACCGGCGGCTTCGGCGGTGCGGGCTCCTGCTTCGACCCGTCGGCCTCCATCGGCGACGCGTGCACGGACGACGCCCAGTGCCAGTCGGGCGGCTTCTGCTTGGGCGAGGACTTCGCGGGTTGGCCCGCGGGCGCCTGCATCGGCTTCGGCTGTGACCCCACGGCCGGCACGGGCTGCGACGCCGACGCGGTGTGCATCCCGGGTGGTGGCGGAGGCGGCGGCGCCTGCGTGATCGCCTGCACGGCGGGCTCGGACTGTCGCGGCGCCTACACCTGCAAGGCCAGCAGCGAGTTCCCCGACCGGAGCTTCTGTCAGCCCGCATGCAGCAGCGACTCGGAGTGCTCCGGCGGGCGCGTCTGCAACCCGGCCCTCGGCACCTGCGACGTCGCCTTCGACCCCACGGAGTACGGCCAGCCCTGCGCGTCCGTGCGCGGCGCCTGCCAAGGCGGCAGCTGCATGTCCGAGTTCGAGACCGGCTTCCCGGGATCGTACTGCGCCTACTCCGGCTGCGACGCGAGCGCCGCGGACGACGCGGACGGATGCCCCGGCACGGGCGTGTGCATCGAAGCCGGGGGCTCGACCACCTGCCTCGCCGGCTGCACGAGCGACAGCGACTGTCGGGCGCCCGACTACGCCTGCCGACCCATCGACAGCGCTCGGCCGGAGCGCGGCAAGGCCTGCGTGCCCTCCTGCGGCAGCGACGCCGCCTGCTCCAACGACGGCACCGGAGGCGGGCCTGTCTTCAGCTGCAACCCCGGGACGGGCCTGTGCCGCCCCGCCTTCGAGGCGCCCGCCTGGGCGAGCCCTGCGTGTCCGCGGACGACTGCCCCGGCGGCGCCTGCATCGGCGAAGCCACCGACGGTTACCCCTCGGGGACCTGCGCGGCCGTGGGCTGTCGGCTCTCGGGCACGGGACCCGAACAGGCCTGCCCCACGGGCGGCACGTGCGTCGACGACGGAGCCGGCGATCCTGAGATCGGCGCCTGCTTGGTCGCCTGCGTGACCTCCGCCTCCGGCACCTGCCGTCCCGGCTACGCCTGCGTCGCCTCCGGCTCCGGCACGGACGGCGCCTGTCGCCCGGCGTGCAGCGCGGACTCGGACTGCACGGGCGGTCGCAGCTGCGACACGGACACGGGCCTCTGCGGCTGAGTCAGCCCACTGCGTGAAGGCGTCGACGGGCAAGCCCGCCGGCGCCTTTCGCGCTCTGGGGCTCAGCTCCCCTCGGGCGGCAGCGGCAGGTCGAGCACGAAGGCGCCCCCCGTCTGCTGCAGCCCCGGACGATAGCGGAGCTCGCCCCCATGACGTTCGACCAAGCCCCTGGCCAAGGAGAGCCCGACGCCCAGACCGGCGACGCGCTGCCCCGTGGGCCCACGCTCGGGGCGCAAGGCCTCGAAGAGATGTTCACCGTCCCCCAGATCCACGCCAGGTGACGCGCGAATCTCGAAGCGCACGCGCCCCGCTCTCTCGGGTCGGGTCTCGATCACCCGCACGCCCACATGCACGGAGCCGTCCTCCAGCGGGTGCTGTACGAAGGCCAAGACCGACACCAGGGCTTGCACGAGGCGACCGCGATCGACCTGCAGCACGGGCAAGCCAGGCTGCAGGCTGGTCTCGAGCTCGATGGGCCGCCGCCGCCGCAGCAGCCGCACCTGACCGATGGCCTCGGTCAAGAGGGTCACGATGGGAGTCCAGCGACGATGGAGATCGATGCGGCCCTCGGTCAGTCGCGTCGAGTCGATGATCTCCGTGACCAGCCGGAGCAGCTCCTCGCCGCTCTCTTGAATGGTGGCGAGCGACTCGCGCTGCTCCGGCGCGAGGGGCGGGTTCGTCCCACGCGAGAGGATCTCGGCGAAGCCCTTGATCGAGTTGAGTGGACCGCGGAGATCATGACTGACGTAGGCCATGAAGCGCGGGCGCAGACGCTCAGCACGCTCGAGCACGGCGCGCGCGCGGGCCTCCTCGTTGGCCACGCGGGCAAAGCGCTCCGCCAGCGCCACGATGGCCTGGTTCAGGGCCTCGGCGGGCTGCGTGGAGAGGGGCGCGCCGACCACGGGGAGCTCTCCCGTCGAGGTCCACTCCTCGTCCGATCGCAGCGCCTCCACGAAGGCCGTCAGGCGCCGCACGTCGAGGGCGACGCGGCGCCCGAGGCGATGGGCGCCCAGCAGCGCGAAGAGTTCGGCGCTGTACGCCACCGCGCCCACGGCCACGGCGACCGGCAGGCTCGCGGGGTGACCTCCCGCGGCCACCAAGAACGCAGCCACTGCCCACGCGACCACGAAGCCCGAGACCGAGACCACACGCAGGACGA
>JAADHO010000090.1 GCA_013151775.1 Deltaproteobacteria bacterium
TGGTCGCTCGCCTGGTGCAGGAGCGACCGGGGGATGAAGCGTATCTCGCCCTGCGCGATGAGCTGCGCAGTCTGGAGGCCGGGGTATCTCACGTGAGCGGTCCATGGGACCCCGACGACCAAGGACGCGCATGAGGACGATTTCCCCCCGCGCCCTGCTCGTTCTCTCGAGCATTCTCGTCGCCTCGGGCTGCTATCGTTCGCACCCCATCGGAGACGCGGAGGTGCCGGATGCCAGGCGTCCCGACGCCCGCGTGCCCGATGCGGATCTTCGCGACGCCCGCGTGCCCGACGCGGATCTTCGCGACGCCCGCGTGCCCGACGCGGATCTTCGCGACGCCCGCGTGCCCGATGCGGATCTTCGCGACGCCCGCGTGCCCGATGCGGATCTTCGCGACGCCCGCGTGCCCGACGCGGGCTTCACGCCCTGCACGTCGGACTTCGACTGTCGGGGCGTGTGTGTGCGAACGCCGGGCGTAGCCCCCGAAGACCTCGCTCCCTTGGCGCTCTCCTGCGGACCCACCTCGGCGGCGCGCTCCGACGGAGACCTCTGCTCCGCTCCAGCCGACTGTGGTCGTGGCCTGTGTGTCGTCGCCGGCAGCTGCGTCGCGCCTTGCGCGGCGAATTCGGACTGTGAATCGGGCCAGCGTTGCGCGGAGCTCTGGGTGCGCACCTCGGGCAGCTCGATGCAGTGGCTCTACGGCTGCGTCGATCGGGTGAACATGCCCGCCGACGTGCGCGTCCGACGCGTCCGCGCCGGGGTGGCGCTAGCGTCCGACACACCCGACACCTTCGAGCTGTCGAGCGCCCCGGGCACGCAGCTCTTGGTCGTGCAGCCGCGCGTGCCCCAGACCCTCTACGCCAGCCAGTTTCGCACGGCAGGTCCGGCGCCTGTGATGCTCTTCGACGTGGAGGGCTACGCCGGCGATGGTCCTCCGCCCCTCGCGCCCTTCGGGTCGTTTGGCCCCTTGCTCTCGATCCTCATGCCCAACGGCCCGCGCGCGCCCACTTCGCCCGCCGGCTACAGCCTCGACCTCTACTCCGAATCCCGCACTCCCCTCTTCGTGACGAGCCTGTCTCGTGAGGGCGTGGGCACGACACTCGATCTCGAGCTCTTCTACGTGGGCGCGACCGGGCTCGCCCCCATGGGAGATCGCGGCCCTCCGCGCGTCGCCGCCGCCCTCGCCACCGTCGAGCGTGTCTTCGCGCGCCTCGGTGTTCGCCTCGGAGAAGTGCGGCAGCATCTGGTCGTGGGTCAGCTGCGCCGTGACTTCGCGATCATCGAAGCCGCCCCCGACGGGGACCTGCCCGAGATGCCCGCGCTGCTGCACCTGAGCGCTGGCGCCGCGCGCTCGAGCGTCTCGATCTTCCTGGTGCGCGAGGTGGACATGGCGCTCGGTGTTGCGGGCGGCATCCCCGGTCCCGAGGCCATGCACGGCACGAGCAGCTCGGGCATCCTGATCGCCGTCGACCTGCACGATCCCGTGCTCGACGACCTCGGGCTGAGCATCGCCCACGAGATAGGTCACTTCCTCGGACTCTGGCACACCACCGAGCTCGACGGCACGATCTGGGAGCCGCTGCCCGACACGCCTCGCTGCCCACTCTCACGCGACGCAGACGGCGATGGTTACCTCACCGCGGACGAGTGCGCGGGTCGAGGAGGTTTCAACCTGATGTTCTGGGCCGGCGTTGGTGAAGGGCTGAGCCCCCAACAGGCAACCGTCCTCTCCCACGCGCCGCTCCTGCGCTGAGGTCCAATCCGAGGTAGGCTCCGCGCCGCCATGGGCAAGAGGAAGAAGAGGGCTCCGCGCGCTCGCACACGTCCACTCGCGGCTGCACACGCTGCACGTCCCAGCGCCGCGCCGAGCGTCAGTTGGCTGGCCTCGCTGCACCCGAAGCGCTTCTTCTTGGAGACATGGCAGCGCGCGGACGCCGAGGCGGATGCGGAGCGGGCGTCGCGTCGCGAGCGTGGCCTCGGCTACGACTATCGACCCGTCTGGCTGCTGTGCGTGGGAGCCGCGCTCTTGGCCATCAAGGCGCGCTACGGCGGCGCCGCCGAGTTCGAGCAGCTCGTCCACTGGATGGCCGAGGGCGCCGCGCCAGGATCCTTCTGGATCCGCCTGCCGGAGTCCCCCTGGTACACGCTCGCTGGGCACGCCTGGTGGGCGGGCTTCCGGGTGCTCGCCTACTTCCTGCTACCCGCGGTCTTCATCCGAGTCGTACTTCGGGAGCGGGTGCGCGAGCATGGGCTGCGTCGCGGCGGGCTGCGGGAGGAGTTGCCCTTCTTGGCACTGGCCCTCGGCGGTGTGCTCGTGTTGGTGCTGCTGGCGAGTCAGAGCGCGGCCTTCACCGCCAAGTACCCCTTCTACCGTCTGGCTCGTCGCAGCGGCGCCGATCTGCTCGCCTGGGAGCTGCTCTACGTGGCGCAGTTCTTCTCCCTCGAGTTCTTCTTCCGCGGCCACTGGCTGACGGTGCTGCGCCGCTCCTTCGGCAGCTACGCCATCTTCATCATGGTCGTGCCCTACTGCATGGTGCACTTCGGCAAGCCCCTGCCCGAGACCCTGGGAGCGATCCTGGCGGGCGTCTTCTTGGGCACGCTGGCGCTGCGCACGCGCTCCATCTGGACGGGCTTCTTGATCCACGCCAGCGTTGGCATCGCCATGGACGTGGCGTCGATCGTCGCCACGGGGCGTTTCCCGGCACATTTCTGGCCGACCTAGCGAGTCTGGTTCGCCTTCAGGGGCCGCCGTGGTCGACGACTGCTACGCTGGGGCGTGCGCCCCTTGCTCGTCGTGCTGTGTTTCTCGTGCGCGTGCTCCGGCTCGAAGCCTCCGCCGCCGAACCCCGACGCGGGACCTCCGGGCGTGGACTGTCCACCGGCCCTCGAGGTCACGGGAGAGTGCCGGCGCGACGCGGACTGCGCCTCCGGCGCGTGCGTGGCCGACCCCGATGCGCCGCGGGTGGACGGCGCCCGCTTGTCCCTGCGCTGCGCCGAGGTCTCCGCCACGGGGGATGGCGCCTGCAGGGGCGGCTCCGACTGCGCCCGCGG
>JAADHO010000309.1 GCA_013151775.1 Deltaproteobacteria bacterium
TGACTTGGGCACGTTGCAGATACCATTCTCCGCCCATCGGTACACATATATCCAGGGGGGACTGTCTCACACCACGTTGGCACAGAGGGGATGGGTCGCTATGAATGCAATAGCAGAGAGCGCTTGTGACATAGCGTGTGGTGGTAGATAGAAATATCCGAGCACCTCGGCTTGGTATGTGTGTTGTCGCTCATGGTTCTGTGTTGTTGCTGACGGACTTTGCGATCGATAGCAGATCACGTTACCAAGCGTAACGGCTCCCGTGGAGCCTGGGATGTTTACATTAGAAAACTGCACGGCGTTGTTCCCGACTCCCATAAATTGTGCGTCTCCGAGGAGTACTTGTGAACCGCCGTATGCAAGGCCCACTCCGGTGGTTGTCGCCGCGTTTGCCTTGCCAGTGATCGATCCGCCGTGTTGATCGTCTGCGTTATGGTAGTTCCACACGCCAAGTGCAACAACGCCGACGATCGCGGCTGCAATGAAGACGAACCGCCCATCCGGGTCCACAAAGTCCACGGGGTCGCCGAATGCGTAGGCGTACACGTTGGTGTCGCCGCCGCCGAAGAGGAGCGGGTCCTTGCTGGTCCAGAGGCCGGTCTCGGGGTCGTACTCGCGGGCGCCGAAGTGGCTGAGCTTGGTGTCGCTGTCGTAGAGGCCGCCAGCGTAGCCGAAGAGGGTCGTGCCAGGCGCCGTGTCGCGCAGGACCTGGCCGAAGGGGTCGTAGTCCAGCTCCTGCAGGACGGTCCCGGTGGCCACGTGCACCACGCGGCGGCCGAGGCCGTCGAGCAGGTAGCTCACCACACGCCCGTCGGGCAGCGTGGCCGAGCGCAAGTGCCCGAGGGAGCCGTAGCCGTAGGTCGTCGTGCCCGCAGCGTCCGGATCGGCGCCACGCAGGCGACCTCACGCTCACGCACGCTCGGCCTTCGGGGGCTCGACAGACCGGGCGCGATGGGCTAGCAACCGGCTCGCATGGCCATAGGGCCCCACAGGACGAGACGAGGATTGCATGAGTCACGGTGATCATCTGGAGTTGGAGGGCGTCGTCAGCGAAGTCTTCGCGGGCGGGTTCTTCATGATTCAGACAGACGCCGGGGCCTCGATCCGCGCTCAGATTGGCGGCCGCATGCGCAAGCACCGCATCCGCGTGCTGCTCGGCGATCACGTCACGGTGAAGGTCTCCCCCTACGACCTCACCCACGGGCTGATCGTCTACCGCCACAAGAACTAGCGGCCTCAGAAGATCAGGCGAAAGCGCGCGCCCGTAGGCCCTAGCTCCAGACGGGCGGAGGCGGAGCGCTCGATCTCGTCGTCGCTGGGCGCCGACAGCCAGAGGGTGAGGCCGATGGCCGCGGACACCAGACCGAGGCCGGCGACGGAGAGGCTCAGGACGCGCAGCACGTCCTGCCTGTCCTGATCCGCCGACAGCGCGCGTCCCCGCGCTTGATGAGCCGGATCGAGGCAGGCGGTGGGATCGGCGTCGCACGTCTCGTTCAGCTGCCGCACGGCGCGATCCGTCTGGCTGATCTCGCCCTGATTCCAGCCGAAGACTCCGAGCCCGGCGCCGAGCAGCACGGCCCCGATGCCCGTGGCGAGGCGTCCGCCGAAGCGCCTGCGGTGGGCCGCGCCGCGTCTCTCGGCTTGGGCGTCGGGCGTCCACACGAGGTGGATGGTCAGATCCACCGTGGTGCGCGACGGCACC
The DNA here is from genome assembly GCA_013151775.1 of Deltaproteobacteria bacterium. Lineage (GTDB taxonomy): Bacteria > Myxococcota_A > Polyangia > Polyangiales > Houyiibacteriaceae > JAADHO01. The sequence goes on from JAADHO010000309.1 coordinate 1,703, forward strand.
TCGATCATCTGCTCTTGGGGCTCGCGATCCGCCACCTCCACGCGCAGGTGATGCGGCCCCACGGGTAGCTCGACGCCCGCCGAGCCAAACTCGATGGGCTCTCCGTCGAGGCGCACGAGGCGTGGCGCCGAGGGCAGCCGCAGGCGCACCTGTCCCAGCTCCTCGGGGCGCGCCGAGGCAGAGCGTCCGAGCTCGAGGGCCACCTCGACCTCCGCGTTCTCGAGCACGGTCACGACGCGCTCCACGTCCTCGTAGCCCGGGCGATGTGCGCTCAGGCGGTGCTCTCCCGCGTCCACCGGGATGGTCGAGAGCAGCGGCGTCCGGCCCACGGCGCGTCCATCCACTCGCACCTCCACGGCGGGCAGAGAGGCCGTGACGCGCAGGGTGCCGCGGGCACGCGTGACGCGGTGCAAGTCGGCCTGAACGTGGCGCTCGTCTCCGCCGGCGAGGGTCAGCGCGAGGTGCACCTGATCGTAGCCCGGAGCCCGCACGCCGAGGCTGTGGGAGCCGGCGGAGACCAGGAAGGGTGCTCCGCGCTCCGGAGCTGGCAGGTCTACCCCGTCGAGGCTGACGACGGTGGTCGCGACGGCCGCGCCCTGAGGGTCGCTGGCCGTGACCCACAGGCGCGCGATGCGAGCGCGCTGACGAGTCAACCTCTCTTGCACCTCCGTGCGCCGCGCCGCGCTGATCTCGCCGGCCTGCGTGAGATAGCGTTCGAAGACGCGCGTAGCCGAGACGGAGTCGCCCAAGGCGGCGTGAACGCGGCCCAAGTTGTAGAGGGCCTCGGCGGAAGGGAAGGTCTCGTTGGCTCGCTGGAACTCCGCCAAGGCGGCGTCGAAGCGGCCCTCGTCGAAGAACTCCATGCCGCGCTGGAAGTGCTGACGGGCCTGGGCGCGCGTGCCGGCGGACGCCTCTTGAGCCTGGGCGCAGGGCGGCCCCCAGAGCTCGACGCCGAGGGTCGAGGCGAACAGAGTGACGAGACAGGTGGTGATCAGCAGCGAGCGGCGCATATCTGGCGAATCGAGTCAGTAGGGGTTTTGGTCGAGCCCCGCCGCGTGGGAGGGACGGCTCTTCCCGTGGTTCATACCAGAGTGTGGCCGGAGCCCGTGGGGACGTGGATCAACGGCTCCCGCGTCCGCGCCGCTGACCTCGACCTGCTCGGGTGATGGAACCTGCGTCGCCGACTCCGTGACCTGCTCCGCGGGCGCGCTGGGCGGGCGCGCCGCGGCCGTCGCCGCCTCGATCGCCGAAGTGGGCGCGGGGCGCGGATCAGGTGCGCTGGCCTGCGGCGTGCGGTCCGCTCCCCACCACAGGCTGAGGGAGAACGCGACAACC
>JAADHO010000124.1:0-1449 GCA_013151775.1 Deltaproteobacteria bacterium
TGATGGGCGCCAAGGACACGCCGTTGTGCACTCCGTCGATCACGTTGGCCCAATAGCGCACGTTGATGCAGGCGCCCTCGGGCTCGAGTCCATCGTCGGAGATGTTGCGTAGGCGGTTGTCGTAGACGTCCGCGTCGTCGGCGATGCCCGCGTCGCGATCCTCGCTGAAGCTGCCGGCGTAGATGCCGTTGAAGATGGCGTAGATGTCGTTGTGGGCCACGATGGCCTGCTCACCGCCCGCGATGATCACGGCGGAGTTCTCGTGATCCGTGGCCTTCATGGCCTCCCAAGGCCAAGGCTCGGTGGCGCTCTGATGGATGGTGTTGCCTTCGATGCGCGCGTAGCGGCTACCGCGCCGCAGCCACACGGGCGTCGGCATGTCGTGGATCTGACAGCCGCGCACCACGATGTGATCGCTGCCGCGCACGTCCACGCCCTTGGCGTAGTCGCCCTCGCCGTAATTGCGGATCTCGAGCCCCTCGATCCAGACCCAATCCGCACCGTTCAGAGCGATGGCCGTGGTCATGTTCGGGATCGCGAAGGCGTGACCTGCCGGGTCGTCGAGGCTGCGCAGATGAAAGCGCGATCCGTCCGCGAAGAAGCCCTCGCGGATGCTCGTGCCGCGCGCGCCCGTGCCGCTGCGCAGGTCGGATAGGGACGCGAAGTGATAGAGCCGCAGGCCGTCGCGCGTGGCGTAGCGCGGGTCGCCCGTGTAGGCCGTGGACCAGACGTTGGCGCGGTCCATGCGAAACGTGGGGCTCGAGGCGCCCGGATCCGCGCCGTCGAGGATGGCGCCGGGTTCAGCGAGCAGACGCAGATACTGCCCCTCGGTGTAGCTGCTCCGGATGCTCACCTCTTCGTGGTAGACGCCCGCTGCGATGTGGATGTCCGTGCCCGCGGAGGCGGCGTCCACGGCGTCTTGGATCGCCCCGTAGGGTGAGGCCATCGTTCCGTCGCCTCCGGGCGCGGCGCTCGCGTCGACGTAGAGGTTGGCGCTCGTGGTCTGCTCGGGGATGACGGGCAGCGTGCGGAACGCGCCGCAGATCGTCGCCGACGCGTCTCGAATCTGCACTTCGTAGTCCGTGCTCGGCGCGAGATCGAAGAGCGAGTCCGCCGCGTATCCGTCGGGCAAGGCGCTCGCGGCGTGGGCGCGCATCCACAGGGCGTCCTCCGCGCGTCGATAGTAGACGCGAGCGTCCGCGCCGGGGCCAGGCGTCCAGCTCAGGCCCGCCGTCAGCACGTTGGCCACGATGCGTGGAGCCGTGGAGGTCGCGGGGCACGCGCCCGGGTCGAAGCAACCCTGCGGGCAGCTGTCTCCGCAGGCAGCGGGGCAGGTGTCGGGCACGCAGGCTCCGGCTGCGTCGCAGCGCAATCCCTCACCGCACAGGCAGCCCGCATCGGGGCGCGCCGCGTCGGGCACGCGGCCATCGGGCAGGCTCGCGTCGCGAC
>JAADHO010000124.1:1515-4547 GCA_013151775.1 Deltaproteobacteria bacterium
AGTAGGGGTCCGTGCACATGGGTCCGACGCCGCAGCCGAGGGAGGGCGCGAGCAAGAGGGACGCGGCGAAGACGAAATGAAGCGGCGTGAGTTTCATGCTTCCGAGTCTAGTCGAGACCTGCGCGCGTGTGGAAGCGGCCTCGCTCTGGCTCTTTGGCGCTGGCGCCGTGCCCTTGTGCGCGCTCGAGCCTCGGGCTACATCGCGCACATGGGCATCCGCCTCTCCTCAGCGCTCGCGCTCTCTCTGCTCGGGGCCGTCACGGCCTGCGGCGGAGCATCCACCGGTCGGCCCGGCGGACACGTGCGCTACGGCGAGGACGCGCAGGAGAATTACCAAGAGGCGCTGCTGGCGTATCGCCACGACAACTGCATCGACGCCGAGCCGGTGTTCAGGCGCATCCGGCGCGAGTTCCCCTACAGCCGCTTCGCCGCGCTCTCGGAGCTGCGGATCGCGGACTGCAAGTTCAAGGACGGTCACTACCAAGAGGCCATCTCGGCCTATCGCCGCTTCGTGCGCTTTCGTCCTTCGCACAGCTTGGTGCCCTACGCGCGCTTCCGCGTCGCCGAGAGCCACTTCGAGCAGATCCCCAAGGACTGGCTGTTGTCGCCGCCCTCCTTCGAGCGCGATCAGGGTCCCACGCGCGAAGCCTTGCGGCAGCTGCGGCGCTACGTGCTCGATTTCCCCGACGACGATCGCCTGCCCGAGGCGCGGCGCATGGTCGAGAAGTGCCTGCGACTGCTGGCTCAGCACGAGCTCTATGTCGCGCGCTTCTACGTCGAACGTGATGCCTGGCAGGGCGCGGTGGGCAGGCTTCGCACGCTGCTCGCGACCTACGCCGGCAGCGGCCTCGAGCCCGAGGCGCTGTTCCTCTTGGGTCACGTCTACCTCGAACTTCACGACCGCGCACAGGCGCGTCAGGCCTTCGGCGAGCTGATCGACCGCTACCCCGACGCTCATGAAGCCGCCGAAGCCCGCACGGAGTTGAGGCGCCTAGGCCCAACACGTCAGCCCCAACCCTCGAGTTGAGTCCGCAGCGGCATTTCGTTCGTGCAGGCTTGGTAGTTTAGACTAGAAACGACGCAGGGATGTCTCGCTGGCCGTGGAGTACCCGCCAAACGTCGACACGGTCGTCCCGCTCGACGTAGAAGACGAGGTGGGGGTAGCGTGTCACCTGCCAGGCACGCAATTCGGGGATGCCCAGGTCATGAGCGAAGCGCGGGGATCCTGTGGCGGGGTGGCGTGCGAGGTGAACGTACGCCTCTTCGAGCGCATCGATGAAGCCCAGCGCGGCCTCGGCTGCGTCTTCGGCGACGTAGTACGCGATCGCTTCTTCCACGTCCTGGTTGGCGCGTGCACGCGGGACGACACGCTTCCTTTTCACTTTCGAGGTCGGCCGCTAACCCGCGTTCGCAGGGCGTTGAAGTAGCTGGCGTCGACGGGCGCCTCGGGAGCCGAGGCCGCGCCCTCGAGGAGGAGGCGGCGGAGCAGCAGTCGGTCCGCGTCCTTACGGATCAACTCACGCACGTATTCGCTGCTCGTTCCGTAGCCACGCTCGCTGACCTGATGATCGACGAAGGCCTTGAGCGTTTCCGGCAAGGAGATGTTCATCGTGCTCATGGACTGAGTTTGAAGCGTTTGGCAAGAATTGGCAAAACTGGCGAATGCGGCGGACGAGTCCGCGGCTTGCGGGGTGACGCGACTCTGGATACTTGCCGTGTGGGTACCATCGGCGATAGGCTGCCTTCACCCGTGGACGACCGCACAAAGCAGATCCTCGCGCTCGGCAGAGAGCACTACGAAAAGCGCGAATTCGACAAGGCGGAGCACTACTTACGGCAGATGGTCGACCGCAACCTCAAGTTCGCGGATGTCTACAACATGCTCGGCGTGATCAGCCACGACCGCGGCGAGTTCGAGGACGCGCAGAAGTTCTTCGAGAACGCGCTGGCGATCAACCCGAACTACACGGAGGCGGCGCTGAACCTCTCCGTCACCTACAACGATCTCGGCCGCTACGACGAGGCCAAGCGCATCTACCAGGCCGCCATCGCCCACGGCGAAGAGGCTCCCGGACAGCTCGATCCCTTCGTCAAAGGCAAGATCGCCAACCTCCACGCGGAGGTGGGCCAAGCCTACGTGGACGCCGGTCTCGTCTCCGAGGCCATGCACGAGCTGCGCAAGGCCGTGCTGCTCTGCCCGCACTTCGCGGATCTCCGCCTGAAGCTCGCGAACCTCTATCGCCAGCAGGGCGATCTCGACGCCGCCCGCTACGAGCTGAAGGAGGCCATCGTTCAGAAGCCCGCCTACGTGCCCGCCCACGTCGCCCTCGGGGTCGTGCAGCTCGCCTTGGGCGACCACGACGCCGCGCGCAAGGAATGGCACGAGGCGCTGAAGCACGATCCCGGCAATAAGGCGGCTGAGATGTACTTGCGCATGGCCGACACCATCGACTGACGTGGGCCCAGCCACGGTCCCTGGCCGGCTTTCCGCCTCGCTCCCTCGGTCGCGGTAGGGACCTACCGCTCGGTCGGTCGCTGCGGGGGCGCTCGGCCATGCCCCGCGTCTGCACCCACGTCCCTGGGCAGCCCAGCCACGGTCCCTGGCCGGCTTTCCGCCTCGCTCCCTCGGTCGCTACGCTGCGAGGCCCTTGTCGACGCCCGCGGCCTTGCCCAAGCTCTCGCCGACGATCGCCATGACGTCGTCGGGCGTCAGCCCCAGGGTGCGCGCCGCCTCGACCAGGCGGTCCAAGTCCTCTCCCGGATCGTCGATGTCACGCAGACAGGAGACGAGCGCCACCGCCGGCAGCGCGGAGTCGGCCTCGTCACCCTCTCCGTGATGACAGGCGATGGGGTTTCGCAGCGAGTCGGGGAAGGACCAGTGGTCGCATAGAAGCGTGCTGACCTCCGCGTGGTTCAGGTCCAGCGCCTGCTGCTCTAGCAGCATCAGGTCTTCGCCCGTGCCGCGCCACTGCTCGAGCACCTTGCCATAGGCCGCGCCCTTGCACAGGCTGATCAGGGGCACGCCGATGTCC
>JAADHO010000231.1 GCA_013151775.1 Deltaproteobacteria bacterium
GGTGGGCGCAAGGGAAAACTCGAACTGCAACGTGTTATTGTGTCATCACCCGGATCGTCGATTGCAGACACGTAGTTTCATCACATTTTCAATATCCGTTATCAGTAGATCCAATCGATGTCGCTGGTCATCTGTGTCTATGCGATGAGAGCGCCCTGGCACTCGTAGGCGTTGCAGACACATGGAACCGGCTCACGCACGCCATACGACGGCTCGCCGGGATCGGCCGACGGGTGGGGAAATTGACCGTGCGCAATCGCACGCGTGGGCTCAAGGTGCCGTCCATGACGAAAACACAGACGTTCGGCATCGCCTCCCTCGGCGTTCATCTCCCGCCCTTGGCCATGAAGGTCGAGGAGCTCGCCGAGCTGCGCGGCGTGGATCCCAACAAGTTCACCCGCGGCCTCGGCTGTCGCGAGATCGCCCTCTGCCCCGAGGGCTTCGACGTGGTCGACCTGGCCACGGAGGCCGCTCGTCGCGCCCTCTCGCGCTGGGACGGGAAGCTCGAAGACATCGGCCTGCTCGCCGTGGGCACGGAGACCGCCGTGGACATGAGCCGGCCCCTCGGCGCCTTCGTCGCTTCGAACCTCGGGCTCAGCGGCAACATCCGCAGCTACGAGGTGAAGCACGCCTGCTATGGCGGCAGCGTGGCGCTGCGTCAGGCGCTGGAGTGGAAGCTCTCGGGCGTCTCCAAGGGCAAGGCCGCGCTCGTGATCGCCGCTGACGTCTCGCTCTACGCGCCCAAGGATCCGGGCGAGCCCACGCAGGGCGCTGGCGCCGTCGCGATGATCGTGGACGCGCCCACGATCTGCGCCATCGACGCCGACACCTTCGCCTACAGCGAGCCGCAGCTCGACTTCTGGCGCCCCGTCGGCGAGGCCTACCCGCGGGTCGACGGTCCGCTCAGCCTCGACTGCTACATGCGCGGCGCGGAGCACTGCTTCCGGCAGTTCATCGGCGAGCGCGACGCCAAGGCCGCCTTCGCGGAGTTGAGCGACATCTGCTTCCACGTGCCCTTCCCCAAGATGGTGAAGAAGGCGCTCGTACACACGGCGACAGCCCTCGGGCTCAGCGAGGCCGAGACGGCCACGCTCTACGAGCAGAAGGTCGAGCCGACCATGCGCCTGAATCAGCGCGTCGGAAACTGCTACACGGCCGCTCTGTGGTTGAGCGTCGCCCACACGCTGGCGGGCAAGGACGAGGGCGCGCGCCTCGCGACCTTCTCCTACGGCTCGGGCTTCGGTACGGAGCTCTTCGGCCTCACGGCAGGACCCGGCGCCAAGGCCGCCGCCTGGATGACGGATGTGGAGACGGACCTGAAGGATCGCCGCCTGATCGACGGCGCCGAGTACGAACGCCTGCGCGAAGCCAACGTGCCCGCGCACTGAAGCTGCGGCGATCGAGCGTCGACGGCCTCGTGCTCGGGCCCTGACGCCGCGTCGCCACGTCGACATGGCGTGTCCCGAGAGCCGCGCTCTCAATGCAAGATCCGCTGCTAGGCGAGCTTCTTCGACTTGGCACGCCTCGCGCACCGTCCAAGGGCATGCCCATCCTACTCGCCCTCGTGCCCCTCCTCGCCGCCGCCGCCATCTTCGCTCGGACCTGCACGCTTCAGGGCTGACGCGGGTGGTAGGCGAAGTCTCTCCGAATCGAACCAGACGCTTTCGCCTCACGCCGACCTCATGCAACATGCCGCCATGCGCTTGGCGAATCGCTCCACGCTGTGGCTCGCTGCGAGCCTGCTCTGCATCTCCGCCTGCGATTCGTGCGGGTCGCCGGCCGCGCGCGATACGGGCACGACGCCGGAAGACCCGCATCTCATCGTCGACGTGTTTCAGCCCACGCAGCCGTCGGAGTTCTTTCCCATGCATGTGGGTGACCGCTGGGCCTATCGGCACGGCGACGCGCTTCAGATTCGCGGCATCACGGCTCTCGACGACCGCGGCGACGCCTACCTCTTTGGAGATGGGCTGTCGCGCGCCGGGCGCTTCCGGCTGACCGCCGCTGGCATCATGCGCGTACTGGAGGGCAAGGTGCTGCCGTGGCTCCAAGGACCCGCCGAGGCGGGACGCGAGTGGACGTATGTCTCGGGCGACGCAGCGTGCATGGCGAACTACACGGCGGATGTGCAGACGCTGCAGGTCGCGGGGCTGAGTCTCGAAAACTGCGTGCGCGTAGAACGCAGCTGCCGTCTGCCCGCCGGCAAGCCCTTCGCCACCGCGACGCTCGAGCGACATGAAGAGGTCTACTGCCCAAGCGTGGGTCTGGTGCACCAACGCCTCAGCTTCGACCCGCCTCCGGCCATCGAAGGCGTCGAGGCCGTGCAAGAGGATGAGTTGGTGAATTTTCAAGTCGCCGGCGCGCCGCTCCCACGTGTGCACGAGCCCTTCGATTGCGAATCGCTGCTGCTGCTCGAGAGCGACGTGCAGACCGCCTGCGGCCCCAACCTGAGGCGGGCTCCCCAGCCTCCATCCACGCGGCGCGCCCAATGCGAACGCGTCTTCGAGAGCCCCGAGGGCAGCCTCCGAGTGCGTGTGCAGCAGCTGGAGATGGCGGCCACGGACGAGGATCTCGAGCGCGCGCTGGCACGTACCGAGGGCCGCTTCGGCGAAAAGGAGGGGCGCTTCCTGATCCTGCTCGACCCCTCAGCCGCGTGCCCTCGCGAGCGTGCGTCGCGCCTGCTCCCGCTGCTCCACTCCCTCGTCGCCCCGGCGACCGCGGAGCCCTGAGCCGGCAGGCTTCGCGGAACCGGACTATGTCCGTTTGCCGGGACTAACGCTTGGCGTTATGCTTTTGATATGATCGTCAGCTTCGCGGATCGGGAGGCTGAGCGGATTTGGAGCGGGCAACGGTCACGCAAGCTCCCTCCTCACATTCAGAACGTGGCTCGACGGAAACTCAGAATGCTCAACAACGCCGCTACCCTCGACGACCTGCGGGTGCCTCCGAACAACCGGCTCGAAGCCCTGAAGGGCGAACGGCGTGGGCAGTACAGTATTCGAATCAACCAGCAATGGCGCATATGCTTCGAGTGGGCCCCGGGCCAAGCGCGCCGCGTGCAGATTGTGGACTACCATTGACAGTCAGATCAGCATGAGCGGAAGGCAACAGCTAGCCAATATCCATCCGGGCGAAGTCCTCGAGTTGGAGTTCATCGAGCCCTTGGGCATCACTCGATACCGAGTGGCCAAGGACATCGGTGTCTCCGCCACGCGTATCGGCGACATCTGCGCCGGACGACGGAGCGTCAGCGCGGACACAGCGCTGCGTCTCGCGAAGTATTTCGGTACGACAGCGCGTTTCTGGATGGGACTCCAAGAAGACTACGATCTCGAGGAACGCTCCCGGCACTTGGTGGACGAGTTGGACGCCATCGAACCGCTGCAGCGCCCAGCCTGATGCCGGGTGACAGCGTGATCGAACGCGCGTCCGAGGCCCACGGCCCGACAGACGCTCCTCGAGCTAGCTCTAGTGGGGTGCGCGATAGCGGGCGCGGGCGCGGGCGGCTCGGGCGCGTGCTTTGTCCCGGGAAAAGAGCGCCACGTAGTCGATGGTCGGAGTCTCGATGACCTGCGGCTCATCCAGCGTCGGCAGCGCATCGCGCACGGCGTCCTCGAGCTCAGCCAAGGCGAGTTCGACTCCGGACATGCCACGGCTCGCGAAACGCTCCAGCGCCTCGAGCAGCGCCTGCGCGCTGCGTGGGCCCACATAGCCTCTGCGCGCGAGATCGAGGAAGCTCGCGGCCAGCACGCCCGGACTCATGGCACGATCGAGCACCAACTCCACCCCTACGCGCAAGGCGGCGTCGGCGCCGAGCACGCCATCTTCGAGCAACACCAGAGCCGGCTGCAGGTAGTTCTGAAATGGGCAAACGCGGTGACCGAACTCGGCGAAGACCTCGGGCGCCGAGCCACGGTCGAGGTGAATGAAGATGCGGCGAACATGGTCGCGACGCGGCAAGCGCCCGGCCAGACGCACCACTGTGGGCAGGTCGCGTTCATAGACGCGGGCGCGACGCAGGACCTCCATCAAGGTCTGGTTGCCGATACGACCAGCGGCCAAATCCGCATACAGCGAGTACACGAAGGCGTCCGCCTCGGCGTCGTCCCCGAAGAGCACCTCGTGGGTGTCCGGCTCGAGGGAGACCCGCGCCTCGAGCAGCGCGGCGAGCTTGTAGCCAACCTGATCCTTCACGAAGCGCAGACGACCTCGAGCCAGGTTCCGCAGCGAGGGCTTGAGCGTGAACGAATCCCAGCGCACGCCGTCTAGCCGCAGCTTCGCCTCGAGCACCCGCCGCATCTGCTCGGGGCTGCCAGACAGGATCGAAATGGCGGCGGGCTCCGTAGCCGCGAGCCCACGCAAGAGCTCGGCCGCGCCTGGCACCGTGCGCTTCTCGCGCGCCTTCTCGAACGCCGTGCGCAGCAGGTCGCGGACGGTGTCGAACTCGGTGCGAAGGTAGGTCTTATCGAGATCCCACCGGTAGACCATCCGGTGGGGATCGAGGCGCGCCCTGTCCAACACCTCGGCATCCTAGTCTGGCCTACGCCCTGCGTCCAAAGCTGCGTGTAGACTGGTCCGATGCTCCAGGAGGTCACACTCAGCCCGGAGATCTGGGAGTCCGCACGTGAGCGTCGGCGGATCGAGTTTCGAGTCTGCCTCGAAGGGCTGAGGCGCGCGTCGGCTTTCGATCCACTCCTGACCCGACTCGAGCTCCGGCTCGACGAGTCGGCCCTGCATCTCCGAGGACTCACGGCGCAGGGAGAGCTCCTGGCAGACATCTGCCTGCCGCGCGAGGCGCTCGCGCCGTTGACTCGGGAGTACCTCGAGATCATCGACCAACTCGGCGACTCTCGACGTGCCCTGGGGCTGAGCCGCATGGAGGCCCTCGACATGGCCAAGAAGGCGGTGCACGACCGCGCCGGACGTCTGCTGCTGCGGCGCTGCCGCGCGCTGGGTTTCGACCTCGACAGCGCCCGGCGACTGTTCAGCCTCTGGGTCGCGCTCAGCAGCGACACCACGCGACTCGGCGAACCCGTGACACACTAGGCCGCTCGTCTCAGCGAGTCTCCGCGTACGCTCAGGGGCCTTCGATCGGACCACGGCCTCCGGGGCCGGGCGCGAGGTTCACGGGATCTCCGACGGAGGCCAAGCTCACCGATGCGCTGGTGACCACATCGGCCTCCACCGTGACATCGAGTTCACGACCGCTGATGCCCGCGTGGCAGAACCCGCAGACGTTGTTGAAGAGCCCTCGCCGGATACCCCGCTGACTGTTCTCGCCGGGGTAGTATTGGTCCGCTTCGCGGGGCTGCATGGGCACGCCGGCGAAGGCCGTGTCGGCGCCGAAGATCAGAGGCGCGCCGGAGCCATCCGTAGGCCGGTAGAGCAAAGGCAGCCCGCCGGGGACACGCACGAAGACCGAGTCGTCTTCGTTCAGCTCCGCGTGACCGAGGCTGCGGCGACGCACGACCATGGAGCCGAAGTCGTCGTTCAGCACCCACTCTGATACGTCGTCGAAGCTCGTGGCCTCCACGGGCGGAGGCAGCTCCTCGAGCAGGTCGAAGCCGCGTATCCCGCGGGGGATGAGCCGGACGCCGCGCGTGTTGTCGAAGAGCAGCCCCACCTGCATGGGGAAATCGTGGAAGCGCACCAGCGAGTCGCCTCCCGGCGCGTCCATGGTCGGTCGGTCGAGCCGTTCTCCATCCGATGGCACGACCGCCTCGGTCGAGAGCGTGTAGCGGGAGAAGACCGCCACGGCGTCGACGTCGGCGCGACCGGCTTCGCCCGCGACGACCCGGACCCTGCCCGTGGCGGGATCCGCCTCGCAGAGATCGAAGTCGAAGGGAGCGTCCGCGGGGCTGGTGGCCGTGGGGTCGCACGACACGAGGATGAAGTGACTGGGCAAGACCGCCGGCGATCGAAACACGCCTCGCCCGCCCTCGAAGGCGCTGCGCGGCATGCGATGCATGGGCGGCAGATAGGCGCGGTCGTCGGGGCGACGTCGGATGTCGTCCACTCCCAAGGTCTGGTTCGCGATGACCAACGAACCGGCGCCGTCCGGGCTGTGGAGCGGCCCCGCGATGAAGGCGAGATCGTGCGTCAAGAGCGGCGCGGGTTCCGTCGTCTGCTGGAAACCGATGCTGCCACGCGCGCCGAAGGCGGGGCGGAAATCGCCACCGTCGAGGTTCTGCTGCCTCAGCGCGAGTTGATGGAAACCTGGCTCGCGCTTCTCGCCCATGTAGACCACGCGACCCACGGTGGTGAACGCGGGCTGGATCTCCTGATCGAGCATGAAGGTGAGCTGCCGAACGGGAGGATCGCTGAGCGCCGCGAAGACGTAGAGGTTGGCGTTGGGCTCCATCGCCGCCGGGGTGCGGGTGGGCCCTTGGTAGTCGTAGGCCTCGCGGTCGAGGTTGCCGCGCGTGGAGGCGAAGACGAGCTCACCCGTGGGCGCGAAGGCGGGATCGAAGTCGTGGGTCAGCACGCCGTTCTCGCGATCCATCTCCGAGGCGATGCCCGGGATACGTTCGCAGCTCGAGCCGTCGTCGTTCATCCAGTAGAGGCGCAGAGGCTCGTCTGCGCTGCTGCGCGCCGCGAAGGCGATACGCGTGGCGTCCCAGGAGACCGCGGGTGTGCGCGCGTCCGCAGTCGTTGAATCGAGGCCGCAGCCGGCGAGCAGGCTGCGTGAGGCACCCAAGCTCAAGGCGCCCGCAGCGTCTAGAGTCGCGTCCGCCATCAGCAGGTCGGCGCCGGGGCGATAGGTGTCGAAGTCCGTCGCCTCACCCACGCCGAGCGGCCGGCTCACCCACACCACGGCCGTGATGGGGTCCGCCGAGACGCGGCCCGAGTCGATGGCCACCTGTCGCTCGACCTGTTGCCAGCGGGCGAGGATGCAATAAGCCGGGATCTCGTTCAGGTCTCCGTTGTCGAGGTCGTAGCCGCTGCACTGATCGAAGCTGGCCCGACCGCCGGGGAAGTCCTCGAGCAGCGACCCGCCGCGGTGCAGAATGCCCACGCCTCCCGGCACGCGCTCGGACGGGAACAGGTTCTTGGCGATGATCCGGCTCTGGTTCGGATCGGGCGACTCGAGGGCCAACATGGAGAGCGCCGCGCCATGGTTTCGGTGCTGTGTGGCGCGCGGGAAATACCCCTGTGAGCCCGCGAAGAGTTGCAGATCTTGATTCTGCGAGATGTGGGAGTGGCAGTTCTGGAGCATGCACCCCTTGCTCGCCAAGAGCGGCTCCACGCGGTTCGCGAAGTAGTGGAAGCCCGCGGTCGCGAAGTCCTCCACCAGCACCTCGGGGCGACGCGTGACCAGGTCGGTGATCCAGGTCTCCAGCGCCTGATAGCCCGGGTCGTCCGCGGAGAGGAAGATGTCACCGCCGAGGTGGTAATCGCCTCCACGGTTCTCGGCCAGAGGCCTCCGCAGAAGCTCGCTGAGCACCACGGGAGAGGCCGCGTGCCAGGTCGACTGGAAGAAATTCCAACGCCGCTCTTCATCCGTGTCACCGCAGACGAGATAGAAGGAGCGCAAGGGGTTGCTGTGGCAGCCGGAGCCCGCACAGCGCCCACGCAGCATGGGCTGCACCGTGCGCACGAAGAGGTCGAAGGACTCGGCGTCGTCGATCGGACCCGTGCTGCCGAAGCGGTTCACCTCGAAGTCGTTCACCCCGATGCCCGTGGCGCAGGCGCCCTGCTCGACGTTCGTGGGCCCAGCCTCTCTGGGCACACCCGTGCGCGTGTAGCCTTCGGCGAAGTAGCGCCGGATGGTGGCGAACCCCGAAGCGGTCAGGGAGACGCCGGCTCCACCCGCGTGGCGGATGTCCGTGCGGACACTGACCGTACGCGTGTCCGGCATCGCCGGGTCGGGTGGATCCGCCGTGTTGACCAGCAGGTCTTCTGGCCGACTCACCTTCATCAGCAGGCCACCGAAGGGGTATGGCCCGAAACGCGGCAGCAGGTCGCGCCGACGCATCATGGCGTCGTAGCTCGAGAGATCGAGGTTGCCCGCGGCCGTGCCTTCAGCGCGTGCGATGTGACAGCCCGTGGTCTGCTGCACGCAGCCTTGCTGAAGAATCGGCTGGATGTTCTCGGAGAAGTAGCTGCCTTCGGGCAAGGCTGGAGGCTGACAGCCTGCCAGCGCGAGGCAGCTCAGCAGCGCGAGTCGGGCATTCATTCTCCCAGCCTCCATCCGTCAGCGCCGCGGTGAGACGTTGACGATGGCGCAGCGCTCCGCGCCAGCTTTATCGGTGAGGCGCGCCGTGGCGGTGATGTTGCGTCCCGCCAGCTCGCTCGCCAGCGCGTCCACCACGACCCAGAGCTGCTGACTGCGGTAGCTGCTGCCATCGGCCACGAAGTCCGCCCGCTGTCGGTACTCCGTGAGCTGGCGCCGCGCCCCCGTGTCGAAAAGGGAGACCTGCACCAATGGGCGACTCGATCCCGTGTCTCCGGGGTCGATCCCGTCGGCACGCACGAGGAAGACGAGCATGGTCGAGCCCTGGGGTCCCACGACCATCTGCATGGAGTCGCCGTTCGAGAGGGAGCTGAAGCTGAAGGCCTCATCCAGCGCGCCTTGGCAGTCGCCGCCGGCGTCGAGCACGCAGCGCCCCACCTGCATGCTCGCCACACTGCCGCAGCTCATGGGAGACGTCGTGCCCCCGTCATCGGAGCCGTTCGTGCCCGAACCACCACAACCCAGCGTCAGGGAGATCCCCAACGTTACCCACGCCCACGTCTTGTTCATCACTCCATTAAGCCCGCTTGCTGCACATGCTATCTTGATCTCCGTCAATTGCAAACCAAGCGTGCGCTGCGCACTCAGCGGGTGGCTAGAGCCCGGAGGAGCCGAGGGACTCGTTCTCTTCGGGCGTCAACGGGATATGTAGGCCACATTCGCGGCTCTTACCCAGGATGCGTCCATCGCGCGGATCCATGTCCTCCGTCGTCGGAAGCGTGGAGTGGACGTCACCGATGGAGCGGTACCCTTGCGCGTAGAGCGGGTGATGGGGCAGGCCGTGGGCGTCGAGGTAGACGTGCACCTCGTCCAGCGTCCAGCTCAGGATCGGGTGGATCTTCACCCGCCCGTCCTGAGCGCCCACACGCGTCAAGGCCGCCCGGTGAGCCGTCTGACCGGAGCGCAGCCCCGCCATCCAGGCCTCGGCGCCCAGCTCCTTCAGCGCGCGCTGCATGGGCTCGAGCTTGTTCTCCGCCAGGTACGCGGAGACGCCCTCTTCGCCCTGCTGCCAGCGCTGACCGTAGAGCGCCTCCTGCCGCGCCGCCGTGACGCGAGGCGCGTAGACCCGCACGTCGAGCCCGAGTCGCCGCGTGAGCTGCTCGGCGAAGCGGTAGGTCTCGGGGAAGAGGTAGCCCGTGTCCACGAAGACGATGGGCGTCTCGGGCGCCACGCGCGCGACCAGATCGAGCATCACCGCCGAGTGTGCACCGAAGCTGGTCGACGCCACGAGTCGGCCGCTGTAGCGCTCGGCGGACCAGGCGATCAGCTCCTCGGCGCTGGCGTCCTCGAGCTGGGCGTCGGGTGCGCCGCGAGCCAAATTCGGCGTGCGCACCATCGCGTCATCGGCGGGAGAGCTGGACACCTCCACTCACGCTGTCAGTCTGCGTCGACTAATTCAAGTGGATCGATGTAGTTTTGCAGAATACTGCCATAAACCACGTAAATACTTGGCGCCAATACACGACTTTATTAGTCATGTATTGGCGACGGGCGTCCTCATGCTGACCAACTCCTCGGCCAAGGTGGGGTGGATGCCGAGGGTCCTGTCGAAGTCCCGCTTGGTGGCTCCGGCGGTCATGGCGATGGCCACACCCTGGGTGATCTCGCCCGCGTCCGGTCCGATGATGTGACAGCCCACGACTCGATCCGTGGCGCCGTCGACCAGGAGCTTCACCAGCGCCCGCTCGTCCCGCGCGCCGAGCGTGTACTTCATGGGCCTGAAGCTCGAGCGATAGACGACGAGCTCGGGGTAGCGCTCGCGCGCCTCGTGCTCCGGCAGCCCCACCGTGCCCACCTCGGGTTGGCTGAAGACCGCCGTCGGGATCAGGTCGTAGTCGATCAGCGCGCCACCTTCACCGAAGAGCTCGTGGGCCACGTACATACCCTCGGCCAGCGCCATGGGCGTGAGCTGCACGCGCCCGATCAGGTCGCCCACGGCCAGCACGCTCGGGAGGTTGGTGCGGTAGCTCGCGTCCACACGCACCGCTCCGCGTTCGTCGAGCTCCACGCCCACGTCCTCGAGTCCGAGGCCTTCGGTGTTGGGCTCGCGCCCCATGGCCGAGAGCACCACGTCCACGTCCAGCGTCGTCCCACAGGAGAGCTCGATGCGGCGCCCTTCACCCCGTTGGGTGATTCGCTCGATCGTTCGCTCCATGTGCAGATGCAGGCCGCGCTTACGAACCTCCTGCGTGAGGTGGGTGCGCACGTCGGCGTCGAAGCCACGCAGCAGCTCGGCCCGACGGTGGACCAGATGCACCTCGGCGCCGAGGCCGTGCAGCACGCAGGCGAGCTCGGTGGCGATGTAGCCGCCTCCGGCGACCACCAGCTTCTTGGGCAGCTGCTTCCAGGCGAAGACGTCATCCGAGATATTCGCCAGCGTGTTTCCTTCGATCGGCGCTCGCTTGGAGCGTCCACCCGTCGCCAACAAGATATGTGCGGCCCGATGGCGTGTGCCTTCGACCTCCACCTCATGGGGCCCAACTAGGCGCGCGTGTCCGCGATGCAGGGTCACGCCCGTGTCCTCGAGCAGCCCCGCGTAGATGCCGTTGAGGCGCTCGATCTCCGCGTCCTTGTGGGCCTGCAGCGAGGCCCAGTCGAAGCGCGATTCTCCCACAATCCAGCCGAAATCGGCCGCGTCCGCCAGCGCCTCGGAGTAGTGCGAGGCGTAGACCATCAGCTTCTTGGGCACGCAGCCCACGTTCACACAGGTGCCGCCCAGACGCCCAGACTCGGCCAGAGCCACGCGCGCTCCGAGCCCCGCCGCCATGCGCGCCGCGCGCACCCCACCCGAGCCGCCGCCGATCACGTAGAGGTCGTAGTCGTAGTCTGCCATCGCGCGCCGGCTCCTCGTCCAGCGGGCGCATCATGCCCCCGGAAGTGGGCACGTCCAAGGCAGGCGTGAGCCTCGGCGCCGCACGGGCTCAGTGGGCGCGGCGGTAGAAGCCGGAGCGTCCCGGCTCGATGGAGCGCAAGAGCTCGCGAGCTGGGCGCTCGATGGCCTCGACCGGGCTGGTGATCAGCCCCTCACCCTCGAAGCAGAGGCAGGCGCCCACTTCGGCGTCGTCCGTCGTGGGGCGCACGCCGCCGTTCTGGAAGACGAGCGTCCCCGTGAGATGCAGGCCCCGCGCGAGGTGATCGGGCACGGGCTCGCCTGTGCGACGATCGCGCACACCGATGCACTCGCTGGCGCGCATGATGTACTCGGTGTTGCGTGTCCGCAGCATGCGGTGGACACGTCGCTCGGGGCCGTTGTAGCTCATGCTTCAGTGGACGATGCAACCCGCATGCCGGCCCGGAGTGTCCAGGATCGTGCGGGTTTCGGCCGATCCCACTGGATTCTTCGCTCGAAACCGGATTCCCCAGCCGCCGCTTCCGGTCACTCGGGACGCCACCTCGTGCCGAAGGAACCGATGCTGCGCTGCGTCAGACGAAGAAGTCGGGCGCCAGCTCGGCGTCGGGATCGACCGCGTATCCGGAGAGATCCGTGACGCCTGCGCTCGCCAACACCTCGTCGTCGACGCAGAAGTTGCCCGTGAATTCGCGGCTCGGGCGCGTCAAGATCACGTGGGCGGCGTCGGCGAGGATCGCGGGCGTGCGGCTCCTGCGCGTCAGCTCGTCGCCGCCCAGAAGGTTCTGCACCGCCGCGGTGGCGATGGTGGTGCGCGGCCACAGGGCGTTGGCGGCGATGCCTCGGCTCTTCAGCTCTTCGGCCCAGCCGAGCACGCACAGGCTCATGCCGAACTTGGCCATGGTGTAGGCCACGTGCGGCGCGAACCAGCGGGTCTCCATGTTGAGGGGCGGCGAGAGGTTGAGGATGTGGGGATTGTCGGCCTTGGCCAGCAGCGGGATGCAGACCTTTCCGCACAGGAAGGTGCCGCGCACGTTCACGCCGTGCATCAGATCGTAGCGCTTCATGCTCGTCGACACGGTGTCCGTGAGGGAGATGGCGCTGGCGTTGTTCACCAGGATGTCGATGCCGCCGAAGGTCTCCACGGCCTGGTCGACCGCCGCCTGCACCTGCTCCTCGAAGCGGATGTCCACGACGCAGGGCAGCGCCTTGCCGCCGGCGGCCTCGATCTCCTCGGCGGCGGTGTAGATCGTGCCCTCGAGCTTCGGGTGGGGCTGCGCCGTCTTTGCGGCGATCACGACGTTGGCGCCGTCACGGGCGGCGCGCAGAGCGATGGCCTTGCCGATGCCGCGGCTCGCGCCGGTGATGAAGAGGGTCTTGCCTGCGAGGGTGGTCATAGCCCGCGATGTAGCTCCCGGCGGCCCCGACGACAAGCTGAATGAGCGTTCATTCCGAGCGCGACGGTCCAGACTACCAGGCGGCCGAGTCCATCAGCTCTTCGGGATCGTCGGCGTCGAGCAGGCCGTCGCGGCAGAGCACCATGGCGGACGCCAGAGGCAGCCCCACGTACACCTCTCGCTGCCCATCTCCAGGCAGCGCCACCAGACGCTCGCGCACGCCCACGCGATCGAGGAGCACGTTCATGGCGTGCACCAGCCCGCGCACGGTGACCTCTCCGCCGTCCTCCTCGGGATCCTCGTCGAGCTCGTCCGCGACGGCGGCGAAGAGCTCTCCCGAGCGCAGCACCAAGGGGCCGTCGTCTCCGCCGATGCGCGCGAGGTGCACCTGCGAGATCTCGGGCAAGACCTCGCGCAGGCCCGCGACCAGATCCTTGGCGGAGGTGGCTTGGTCGTCGTGGTGCGCGAAGAAGCGATCTTGAAGTCGGCGGCGCTTGCAGGTCTCCGCGTCGCCCGAGGCCGCGTAGTAGAGTTCGACGAGATCGAGTCGTCGCTTCTCTTCGTCACCCACGCCCGCCTGCTCGGAGAGCACCAGGCGCAGCGTGTCGCCCAGCTCTTCGAGCACGCCCGCCTCGGAGAGAGCCGTGAAGAAGAGGCGGTCTTCCTCCTCGGGGAGCGGCGGCGGGAGCGTGCTCACCGCCGGGCTAGTCGGAGCTGCGCCAGCGGGAGGCGGGCTCGATGGCTGTTGGTCGGTCGTCATCAGGGAGTTGGGAGTGTCGCGCAATTCGCGCTCGAGATCGAGGGTCAGAAGAATCCGCTGGAATCAGCCGCCGGCTTTGCCCACGGCCCGGTCCCAGAGGCCGTTGGGCAGAGCCTGAGCGCTGCGCACCAAGGTGGCCAGCTGCCAGGGGAAGGTGATGACGGCGGCGCGCCGCGCGATGCCGCGCGCGATCTGGTCCGCGGCGACTTCGGGCTCGACGAGGAAGGGCATGGGGTTCTTGTTGTCGTCGGTCATGGGCGTGCGCACGAAGCCGGGCTGCACGTCGGTGACGGCCACCCCCGTGCCGCGCAGGTCGATCCTCAGACCCTCGAGGAAGATGCGCAGGAAGGCCTTGCTGCCGCTATAGGCCGCGCTCTTGGGTAGACCTCGGTAGCCGGCCAGGCTCGAGACGCCCACCACGTGGCCTCGGCCGCGCTCCACCATCTTCGGCAACACGGCTAGCAGCGTCGCGGCGGCGCCCATGATGTTGACCTGAAGCGTCGACTCCACGTCACTGAAGCTCGTCTTGCCCGCCCAGCGTTGCCTGCCGATGCCAGCGTTGGCGATCACCAGGTCGAGACCTCCGAGGGCCTCGTCGGCGGCGCGCACGGACTCGGTGACGGCGACCGTGTCCGCGACGTCCACGGGGTAGACCTCCGCCTGCCCGCCCTTGGAGCGGATGTTGGCCGCGAGGTCCTCGAGCAATTCCACCCGACGGGCGGCCAGGGCGAGGTGATAGCCGTCGGCGGCGAGCCGCAGACAGATGGCCTTTCCGATGCCGCTGGAGGCGCCGGTGATGAAGGCGGTGGGAGCGGACTCACTCATGGGATTCTCCGTAGGTGCGCTGGCTGGGCAGTGCGACTCGCCCTCATGACAGGTCTTGTCGACACAGGGCGAACCAGGCGTTCATGTTCTTGTCGCCGCGGGTGGCGCGGCCGATGGTCACGTGCATCGAGACACCCCTGAGGATGTCCTGCATGCCGTAGTAGACGACGCGGGAGAGCCGCGCGCTGTTGGGCAAGATGGCGGGCCAGCCACTCGGAGCGCGCGGCGGGACGCGCAGGTAGTTCACCAAGAGCTCGCCCTCCACCGCATGGGGGTGCAGCACGAAGTAGCCGGGTCCGACCACGCAGCCGACCAGGGCGCCGCTGGCGTTGTAGCCCCACAGCTCACCCTCGGCGTCCTCCGGGCGGGCGAAGACCTTGGCGAAATGCGTCAGCACGGGCAGCGTGTTCTTTCCCAGATGCGTGACGCCACTCATCGCCGGGACGTCGGCGGGGACCATGTCTTCGAGGCTCAGGGCGCGGAACCCCGAGGCGGCGTCATACAGGCGCGCCTGGGCGCGGCGTCCGAGGCTGCGCACCTCGTCCACGCGCGCACGATGGCTGAGCCCGTCGAGGTGAGCCGCGATGCGCGGCATGTCGGGAGAGGCGACTTCGAGGAGAGAGCGAAGCTCGGTCATGCAGGGGCCATAGTCCGAATCCCGCAGCGAATCCAGTGGGGCCGCCCGTGCGCGGCGCGCGCCTCAACGGCCGTGGGGGATCCCGGGGGCGCCGCGATGAAGCCACGCAGCCAAGGCGGCGGCGGCGGCGATGGCGGCTCCGGGTTGGAAGCGCGGAAAATCCTGTTTGGCGTTGGAGCCGACCTGGTGCGCGATGCCCAGCACCGCGGTGAAGGGAAGCTCGGCGAGCCGGCAGGCTTGGGCGACGCCGAAGGCCTCGAGGCTCTCCGCGTGCGCGCCCGTCGCCCGATGGATACGCCCAGCCAGAGCGTCGTCGATCGTCTGCGCGAGTGTGTTGGCCACGGCAGCGAGGTGAACGCGTCCACCGCCGGCGGCCACACCATGGCTGATGGCGGAGCTGGTCTCACACGAGGTCTGGAGCGGATCTGGAAAGGCTGCTGTTCCGTCGAGCGCGGCCACACTCACCAGCTGGAGTGTCTCGGCCACGACCACGTCTTCCGGTTGGTAACCCGGCGGCCCTGGATAGACGCCCGCCGTCCCGAGCAAGACGACGGCCCGCGGCGACAAGGCCGCGATGCGCCTGGCCGTGCCGCCGCCCGAGGCCGCCAACCCGAGGCCGACGGTCTTGGCGGTGATGTTCAGGCCCGCCACATGGCCCGTGAGACGATCACCGAGAAGATCACGCAGCCCGCGCAGATCAGGCGTGTGAGCGGCGACCACGAGAAGATCGACAGGAGGAGGCACGGCGGCGGACCATAGCATGGGGCGAAGGCCGGCGCCTCGAAGTCAGCTGCGGGGCTGCAGCATCCAGGGGTGATCGAAGTCGGGCATCGCTACCACCTGAACACCCGGTCGATGCGGGTGTCGTCTGTGTGGATTCCAGCTCACTTCGGGCGTGCCGACTCGATAGGATGCGCCGGAGCGGAAGGAGGTTCGACATGCGTTTGCTCGTCGCGACAAGAAATCGAGGGAAGCTCGCGGAGCTCACGGCGCTCTTCGCGGACATCCCCGAGCTACGGCTCCTGTGCCTGGCCGACTTGGCGCCCTTGCCCGAGGTGGTCGAGGACGGTGAGACCTTCCTGGCCAACGCGCAGAAGAAGGCGCGCGAGATGGCCATCGCCTCCGGGCTCCCGACCTTGGCGGACGACAGCGGCCTGATGGTGGACGCCCTCGACGGCGCGCCGGGCGTCTACTCCGCGCGCTTCACGGGCGAGCACGCCACGGACGCCGAGAACAACGCCGAGCTGCTCAGACGCCTCGCTGGCGTTCCCCTCGAATCGCGCGCCGCGCGCTTCCGCTGTGTGCTCGCCCTCGCCACGCCGGACGGCGCCGTGGGTCCGCACACCCGCGGCGAGTGTGAAGGACGCATCGTCTTCGAGCCCCGGGGCGACGCTGGCTTCGGCTACGATCCCCTCTTCGAGGTCGTGTCCCTCGGCCGCACCATGGCGCAGCTGACGAGCGCCGAGAAGCACGCCCTCAGTCACCGAGGCGCCGCCGCCCGCGCCATGTGCGAGCCGCTCGTCGACTGGCTCGCGCGCGACGGCGCGAGCTACGGTGTCGGGTAGCTGACGTGTTTGCAGGTGCCGTCGATGCACGGGATAGCGGCGTAGCAGTCGCCGTAGGCGCGGCAACCGCGCTCGAAGCTGCCACAGAGTTCCCTCGCCACGTCTGTGACGATGGCCGCCGCCTCCGCCTCGCGTCCCTTGGTGACGGGAATGGTGCAGCCTACGATCTGTGTGTCGCGCTCGGGGCAGCTGAGCGTGAAGTCCACGCCCGCGCAGTCGGCGTCGGTCGTGCA
>JAADHO010000128.1 GCA_013151775.1 Deltaproteobacteria bacterium
CCAGGGCCGCCTGCGCCTGCTCGAGAGTCGTGACGCTCGGCTCGGGGCGCGGCGAGGGCTGCTCGCTTGGGGCGCTCGGCAGCTCGGGCAGAGGCACGCTCGCGGCGAGCCCCGAGGGACTCGTCGACTGCTCGGGCCCTGCTGAGGACGAGCCCGGGGTCGCGGGCGCGGGTCGCGGGGTGGCGCCGCAGGAGCAGGCGGCGAACAGACAGGCGAGCAGGGGTATGCAGGTGAGTTTCATGGGCACGCAGAGTATCCTAGCGCGATGGAGCCTGGCTTCGACACCTTCGCTGATTTCTTACGCTCTGCGCTCAGGCGTTATTTCCGGGCGCGCGGGTCGAGCAAGCTGGTGCTGCTCGCGCTGCTCTTCGCCAGCAAGGAGGCGTGGGGCGTGGCCCTCGGGCACGCGGTCGATCCCGAGACGGGCAAGCGTGTGCTCAAGGGCGTGGGCGGCGCCGCCGCGGTGGCGCTGCTGCTGCGCGTGCTCCTCGGCGGCCCTCTGGGTCTGCTGCTCGCGGGCATCAGCGTCGCCTCGCTGGTCGCGGTCTACGTGAAGGAGGGCGCGCAGGTCGGAGACGAGGTCGTTCGCGTACGCGCTGTGGTGCAGGATTTTCAGGTCCGCTACGACGAGCTCGACGCAAGCTGCAAACGGGACGAGACGCCCGCCGAGCAGCGCGCGCTGATGATGGAGGGGCTGCTCTCGCGTTTCCTGGTGGCCCTCGACGAGCGCACCTCGGAGCCCGCGCCGCAGCCGGAGCCGGAGAGCGACTTCGCCGCCCACGTGGCGCGACGTCAGGCCGAAGAGTCGGACGAGGCCTGAGCCTGCGGCGAAGCCGGGCCCTGGTCTCGGCGGACGCACCTCGCTCTTCGTCCGCCACGCTCGCCTCCGCCGGCCACTGCCCTTGGCGCGATGATACCCTCTGGGCGTGGATCACATCATCGTGAAGGTTGGCCGCGCCGCTCCGGAGGTGGCGAAGCGGCGTGGTGACTACGACGCCTGGTTCGCGGCGCTCACGGGTTGGGGTGACGCGGCGAAGGTCGTGTCGCCGCCGGACGGCGACGCCCTGCCCTCCCCGAGCACCTGCGCCGCCGTGCTGGTGACGGGCTCGTCGGCCATGGTCACGGACGCCGCCGAGTGGAGCGAGCGCACAGGCGCCTGGCTGGCGGAGCTGGTGCGGGCCGAGGTGCCGACGCTGGGCGTCTGCTACGGCCATCAGCTGATGGCGAAGGCGCTGGGAGGCCGCGTGGGTAACAATCCCCGAGGCCGCGCTATCGGCACACGCGAGGTGCGCATGATGCCGGCGGCGCATGGCGATCCCGTGTTCCACGGCGCGCCCGAGGTGCTGACGGTGCAGCTCACGCATCGCGAGGTGGTGCTCGAGCCGCCCGCGGGCGCCGAGCGTTTGATCCGCGCCGAGCACGACCCTCACCACGGGCTGCGTTTCGGCCCTCGCGCCTGGGGCGTGCAGTTTCACCCCGAAATGGACACGGACTATGTGCGCCTGCTGATTCGTCAGCGCGCAGCGGCCATACGAGAAGAAGGCATGGACCCGGAGGCTCTCGAGGCGGGACTCCGCGACTCGGACGACGGCGCCGCCCTGCTCGCCCGCTTCGGCGCCTTCACGCGTTGACGCGGCTCAGGGTGTGCGCCCCGACGCGGGCACGGTGCACAGGCCCGTGCCCGACGGCGATTGGGCGTGGGCTACGCAGTCGCCTTCGCCCGAGGGACAGGCGGCGCGCGGCGCACGCAGCGAGCAGATGCGCACACAGCTAGGAGAGACGAGCCCGCTGCAGGCGAAACCCGGAGCGCAGTCGTTCTGCTCGACGCAGCTCTCGCCGGCGGCGGCCGTGCCCGCGACGCGGCAGTCCGTGGTGCCCGCGGCGTCGACGATGTAGCAGCCCTCGTCTCTGTCGCAGGCGACGCTCGCGTCGAGCACGTCGCAGGGTCGCGGTCCGACGCAGCGCCGAAAATCGCTCATCCTGCCGTCGACGAGCACGCCCGTGCCACCGCAGCGCTCGTCCGTGGCGCAGCTGCCGCCGTCGACGCCCTCCGCAGGACAGCAGACGGGCGCGCAGACGCCGCCCTCGCGGGTGAGAAAACAAGAGAGCCCGGTGGCGCAGTCGGAGAGGGCCGCGCAGCGATCACCCGCCAAGACACGGCCTGCGGTGGCCGCGCAGCGTGGTCCCGAGCTCGCGAGCAGACAGACGCCCACGGGGCACACGCCCGCGACCGGATCACAGCGCCCTCCGCAGGCAGAGGCGGCGCCGGCATCGGACGCGGCGTCGGACACGGACGCGTCGGACGTGGCCGCATCGAAGACCGCGGCGTCGCCCGGAGACGTGGCGTCGAGGCCGACTGAGCCGTCCATGCCAGCGTCACGAGCGGCCGTCGCGTCCATGCCGGGCGCGGCCCCACCTCCGCACCCGGCGAAGAGCAGGCCCGAGCCCAACAAGATCACCCACGAGAGAGCGCGCGGCCGAGCAAACCGAACCGTCGCGCCGCCGCACGTCACCCTGATCACACTCCCAAACTTCGGGACATGAGAAGGTTCAGCCTCCTCCGGCGGGCGGCGTGCAGATGCCGATGTTGGCGGGGAAGCCGGTCACACCACCACACGTCTGGTCGGAGGCGCACGTGGTGGGCGTGGCGTCCCGATCGCAGATCTTGCTGCACTTTCCAGGCTCGCCCGCTGCACCCGCGCACATGAAGCCCGCGACGCAGTCGTTGCCGGCCGAACACGCGCTGCCTTCGGTACCTGTACCCGCGGCAACGCAGATCACGCTTCCGTCCCCACCAGATGGGTAGCAGCCGTCGCCAGCGCGGGAGCAGCCGGTCTGGGCGACCAGATCACAGGTATCCGGCAGCCGGCAGAAGCCCACACCGGTCTGCATACCCGTGGCATCGACCAAGTTCACGGCACATCGCTGACCCAGAGGACAGCCGGTGTCGGCGCCGCCGCAGCAGTAGTGACGACACGTGCCCGTGGTCTCTCCCGCCGGGATGTCACAGAGGAAGCCCTC
>JAADHO010000028.1 GCA_013151775.1 Deltaproteobacteria bacterium
TCGCTCCATGCGTCGGCGCCGGTGGCCTCGGATCAGCTCCGTGGCGGCAGCGGCGGCGATGGTGACGGCGGCGGCGGCGGCGGCCTTGCCCACCGCGGCCCGAGGACCCTGCACGCCACAGCCTGCGAGCAGGAGCGTCAGCGTGGCCGCGAGCGCCTTGCTCACGCGCCGACCTCCAAGCGCGCATCGAGCAGATGCTTGAGGCTCCCGTGGGCCGACGCGCGCGCCATCGCCTCGACCCCGTCCGACAGCGGATGCACGGCGTCGATCAGCGGCGTCGGATCCACCGTGCCCGCGCTCAAGGCCGCGAGCGCTCGCTCGAAGCTGCCGCAGCGCGAACCCAGCAGCGTGATCTCGTCGATCACCAGCTTCGCCGTGTCGAGCTTCAGGTCGCCGTGGAAGGTGCTCTTCAGGGCTAGGGTGCCGCGGGGACGCACGCGCTCCATGGACCAGCTCAGGCCGCTCGCCTGTCCCGTCGCCTCGACCACTAGATCGAAGTCGCCCTCCTGCAGCAGCTCGGGCGCGAAGGCGTGGACGCCCGACGCCTCGGCGATGGCCCGCTTGCGGGCATGCCGCCCCACCAAGGTGGTGGCCAAGCCTTCGCTCTTCAGCACCATGGCGCAGAGCAGACCCAGCTTGCCGTCGCCGACCACCAGCGCGCGCTCTCCGATGCTCGGCTCGACCTGCTCCACCACCTCGAAGGCGGCGGCCAGAGGTTCCGCGAATACCGCAGCTTCGTCCCTGACGTGGTCGGGCACGCGGTGGAGGTTCGCTTGGGGCACGACCACGCGCTCGGCGAAGCAGCCGGGCGCGCCGAGGATGCCCATGACTCGCCGCGTGGGGCAGTGTCGCCCCAGGCCCGCCTCGCAGCTCGGGCACTCGCCGCAGGCGAAGTTGATCTCGGCGCAGACCCGAGCGCCGACCCAGGCGTCGTCGTCGGCTTCGAGCACGTCGGCCACGAGCTCGTGCCCCAGCGTGCCCCGGAAATCCATGTAGCCACGCGTGATCTCGAGGTCCGTGTTGCAGATCCCGGCTAGCCTCACCCGCAGCAAGGCGTCGTTCGCGCCGCGCCGTGGTTCGTCCACGTCTGCCAAGCGAATTCCAGAGTCGAAGACGAGGGCTCGCATGGCGCAGGGATAGCATGAGCCGCCGAAGGATGGATGCCCCGTTGACCCGGGCTACGCCAACATGCATACAGCTTTGGTCCGGGTGAATCGGACAGGAGGTGGCCATGGGGCGTGTCCAGCGAGCTCTCATCTCGGTGTCCGACAAGTCAGGCATCGGTAACCTCGGGCGGGCTCTGGCGGAGCTGGGCGTGGAGATCCTCTCCACCGGCGGCACGGCGCGCGCGCTGCGCGACGAGGGCGTGCCCGTGATCGACGTCTCGGTCTACACCGAGTCGCCGGAGGTGATGGATGGGCGCGTGAAGACGCTGCATCCGCGCATCCACGGCGGCATCTTGATGCGCGACATGGTGTCGGATCGCACGCAGCTCGGCGAGCTCGGAGGCAGCCCCATCGATCTGGTGGTGGTCAACCTCTACCCCTTCGAGGCGACGCTAGCGCGCGGCGCCGATCACGCGACCATCGTCGAGAACATCGACATCGGCGGCCCCTCCATGGTGCGCTCCGCGGCCAAGAACCACGCCCGGGTCACCGTCGTCACGGATCCGGAGGACTACCCCGCGTTGCTCGAGGCGCTGCGGGCAGGGGGCGAGACCTCGCTCGCGTTTCGCAAGCGCTTGGCGACCAAGGCCTTCGCCCACACGGCGGCCTACGACGGCGCCATCGCTGGCTACCTCAGCTCTCTGGTGGACGATGACGAGGGGCCCGTGGACGCGCAGCCGGAGCGCATGGAGTTCCCTGGCAACCTGCACCTCGCCTTCGAGAAGGCCTACGACTGCCGCTATGGGGAGAACCCCCATCAGGCGGCTGCCTTTTACATCGAGCGTGGTGCCCCGGCGGGCAGCCTCTCACGGGCGCGCAGCGTCGGCGCCGGAGGCAAGCAGCTCTCCTTCAACAACCTGGTCGATCTCGACGCCGCCCTCGACTGCGTGCGCGAGTTCGAAGGTCCGGCTGCCGTGGTCGTGAAGCACACGAATGCCTGCGGCGTGGCCCGCGCCGAGACCTTGGCCGAGGCCTACCGGCGCGCGCGTGAGGCGGACTCCCAGAGCGCCTTCGGCGGCATCGTGGCGTTGAACCGTGAGGTCGATCTCGAGACGGCCGAGCTCGTGGCCGAAACCTTCATCGAGTGTGTGGTCGCCCCGGCGTTCACCGAGGACGCCCTCGGGCGCCTGCGTCGCAAGAAGAACCTGCGGCTCTTGGCCACCGACGCCTGGCTCGAGGCGGGGCACGCGGGGCTGCATTTCAAGCGCCTCAGCGGCGGGCTGGTGGTGCAGCAGCGCGACGCGTGCGCCGACGAGGTGCGCGCCGGACGCGTGGTGACGAAGCGGCAGCCCACCGACGACGAGTGGAGCGCCATGGACTTCGCCTGGCGCGTGGCCAAGCACGTGAAGTCCAACGCCATCGTCTTCGCGCACCCCGACGTGACCGTCGGCGTGGGCGCCGGGCAGATGGCGCGCGTGGTAGCGGTGGAGCTCGCGGCCAAGAAGGCGGGCCCCCTCGCGGATGGCGCGGCCATGGCCTCTGACGCCTTCTTCCCCTTCGCCGACGGACTCGAGGCGGCGGCCGAGGCAGGCGTGAGGGCCGTCGCGCAGCCCGGCGGATCCAAGCGCGACGCCGAGGTCGTGGCCGCCGCGGACGCCGCGGGCCTGACCATGGTCTTCACCGGCGCGCGTCACTTCCGGCACTAGATCCAGCGCGAGCCCTGGGGCGCAGCGTCGGGTCCAGAGGAGACGAAGCATGAGCGAGACGAAGCCTCGGGTGTTGGTGGTCGGCGGCGGCGCGCGCGAGCACGCCCTGTGTTGGGCGGTGGAGCGTGACGGCGCCGAGGTGCTGTGCGCGCCGGGCAACGCCGGCGTCGAGGCCGTGGCGCGGCGCGTGG